>JAUIML010000178.1 GCA_030432715.1 Acidimicrobiia bacterium
CCCGGCTGTGGGGCCTCGCCGTGACGTGCGTGGATCTGCACGCGACGGCTGCCCTGCTGGGCGACGACCTCGGCACGGTCAAGCCGGCGGTGCAGGCGGGACGGGAGATCGCCACGCTGCGGACCCGGGCCCTCGACATCTCGGTTCCGATCGCGTTCATGTCGCCCCATCCGGACCCGTCGGAGTGACCGGCCAACGCTGGCGGGCCGCCTTCGTGTGGGCCGCCGTCCTGGGTGCCGGAGCGTGCGCGGCCGACGATCCGGGTCCACCGACGACCACCGTGGGGACGACCACGTCGGTTTCGACCACCACGTCCACCACCCCGCCGGCCGTCGATCCGTCGACGGCGCCGACGACACCCACGCTGCCGACCACGTCCACGGTCGCGCCCCCGCGCGACCCGAACGATCCCGACTACCCCACCACGCCGGTGCGCCCGACGCCCAGCTACCCCGCGGCCGGACGGTGACGAACGGCGCCGGACGGTGCCAGCCGCACCTCTCCCCCATCGGCGTCGACTCGACCGACGACGGTCCCGTCGACGATCAAGCTCATCGACTGCGACTCGGTGGCCGGCCACAGCACCGAGCACGCCGGATTGGCGGCGAGTTCGGCGGCGGCGCGACGCCCGACCGCCACGATGAGGTCACCCCCGACGAAGGCGACCGGTGAGTGGGTGACGCGGGGAGGCCCCGACGCCGACGACACCAACACGTAGGCGCTGGTGCCGTAGTCGCGGGCCGCCGCCTCGATCTCGTGGAGTTCCACCTGCATGCTCATGGAAGAAAGCTAGCAACAGGGCTTTTGGCCCAGGCCGAACGTGCCGATGGAACTGCATCGTGCGCGTCTCGAATCGTGTCCTCTCCGTCCTGCTCGGGCTCTTCGTCGTCGTCTCGACGACCGTCGTCGACGCCCAGACCCAGACCACCGTCGAGTTCCCCGAGGCCGAGGTGCTCGCCGCCGACGGTGCCGCGGTCGAGAACCTGCTCGCCCTGGCCGGGCTCGATGCCGCCTGGCGGTCGACGACCGATCTCCACCCGGCCGTGCGGGTGATGCGGGTGGACTATCGCGACGGCGGGGACTCGACCGTCGCTGCGCTGTTGCGCACGACGATGGAACTGGCCGGCACGACCGCGGAACGAGACGAGGCGGCCGCCGAGCTCCGCGAGGTCGCGGTGGCCCTCGACGAGGCGTTCGAGAAGGAGCGCCGCCGCGAGATCGCCCGCAATCGGGCCGACGTCTACTTCCAGGGGATCCACGCTCTGGCCCAGTCCGTCGCGATCGACGTGTTCGCCGGCGAGGACCCCTCGAGGTCCGCCATCCTCGGACTCGACGGCGAGGCCCTCACGGTGGCCCAGCGGGAGTTCGAGCTGACCCACACCACCCTCGATGAGATCTTCGCCCTCCGTCAGCAGGCATCGGACGAACTCGATGCCGCCATCGAGGCCTACGACGCGGCCGTGGCCGTGCGGATCGGGACCGAGGAGCGCCATGCGGCGCTCGTCGAGACGGTGAGCGAGCTGAACATCACCCGCCGCGGCCTCGATGCCTCGGCCCGCGCCATCCTCCCTGACGCCGCCGAGGCCTTCACCCTCGCCACCATTCCGGGTCAACCCGGGCTGACCGCCAAGGCCCTGAACGCGTACCTCAACGCCGAGGCGGTCCTGGCCGAACGGGCTCCGGCGTGCCACGTGTCCTGGCGCACCATCGCCGCGATCGCGTCGGTCGAGAGCGTGCACGGCGAATACGGCGGGACCCGCCTCGACATCGACGGTCGCCCGGTCCGGCCCATCGTGGGTATCGCCCTCAACGGCCAGACCGTCGACAACTTCGGGAACACGACCGCCAACCTGCCCGACACCGACAACGGTCGCTACGACGGTGACCCGAACCACGACCGCGCGGTCGGCCCGCTCCAGTTCATCCCCGAGTCCTGGCACCGCTGGCGCCTCGACGCAGACGGCGACGGCGAAGAGGACCCCCACGACATCGACGACGCCGCGCTCACCGCAGGGGCCTATCTCTGCAACTACGGGTCGTTGCGTAACTGGGAGACCTGGTCGATCGCCGTGTTCGGCTACAACCACTCGGGCGCCTACGTGAACTCCGTCAAGGCGTCACTCGACCGCATCCTGCGCCTGCGACTCCCGGACTTCGACGGCGACGAGCAACTCCGCCAACGGGTGCCCTACGGCCGTTGGGTCCCGATGCCCGACGATCTCGGCAACGAGCCCGACCCGGACGAGACCACCGATCCCGCCGTCGCCCCGGCCCCACCGGCCGAGGGCCCGACGACCGACACGCCCCCGACCACCGCACCGCCCTCCACGGCACCGGCCACAACCGTGCCCGCCACAACCGCGCCACCGACGACCCAGCCGCCACCGGCACCCGGCGACACCACGGTCAGCGAAGACGGGGCGTGACGTCACCCTTGTGCCCGTCGACGATCCACTCGTCGACGCCGACGAAGCGGGCGAGATCGTCGAGCGCGCCGCGGAGTGCCTCCGCGACGGCGCCGGGGTCTCGTCCCTCCTCGGCGTAGGCCGCCTTCACCCGAAGGACGCCATCGACTCGGTCGGTCTTGAGATCGACGCGGCCGACGAGTTCGTCGCCGAGCAGGAACGGCAACACGTAGTAGCCGTAGACCCGCTTCGCCGCCGGCGTGTAGATCTCGATCCTGTAGTCGAACCCGAACAGGCGTGACGCCCGCTCCCGGAACCAGACCACGGGGTCGAACGGCGACAGCAAGGTGCAGGCATCGATGGTGCGGGGCCGCGCCGCCTCGGGGTGCAGGAGCGCCGGGCGGTTCCATCCCTCGACCTCCGCCTCGATCAGCCGCCCGTCCTCCACAAGCTCTGCGAGTCGCGCCTTCGCCGGGACCTTGGGCAATCGGTGGTAGTCGACGAGGTCGGGGGCCGCGGCGATCCCATGGCTGGCCGCGGCCCGCATCAGGAGCTCGCGGTGCGCGTCCTCCTCGCTCGGAGTGGGACGGGACCTGACCGGGTCGGGCACGACGCGCTCGAGGAGATCGAACTCCTTCACGAATCCCGGCCTGCGACGGATCCCCACTTCGCCGACACGGAAGAGCCAGTCGAGCGCCACCGCGCCATGGGAACGGTCACCCCACCACTCACCCTCCTGGCGCCGGGGCTCGCGGAGCTCACCCGGCGCGAGCGGTCGCTCCCGTACCTGAGCCAGCACCTCCTCGACATAGGCCGGATCGCTCGCCGCGAACTTCGCGAGATGACCCCACGTCTCGCCGTCGCGGGCGCGGGCCTTCGACCACCGCAACAGCGGTTCGTCGTCCATGGGCACCAGCGATGCCTCGTGACACCAGGCTTCGAGCCACTCGTCGTCGGCGTAGGCGATGCGGTCGTGCAGGGCGGGGTCGTAGGGCCCCAGGCGGGAGAAGGCCGGCATGTACTGCGTCCGCATGACCACCGGGACCGAGTCGAGCTGCAGCAACTGTGTGCGACCCATGGCGCGACGCAGGTGGCGCCGGTCGACGCGACCCCTCGGACGCGGGTCGCGGAACCCCTGCGCGCCGAGGGCGATCCGGCGGGCGGCGGCGGCCGAGACCTGGACGGTCATGCCAGGTGATCGCGCAGGGCGACCAGATCGGGAAGGCGCCAGTGGTCGTGATCGGCGTGGTGGTCGAAGGGATCGAGCTGCACGACGGGCATGCCGGCAGCTCGTGCGCCGTGCACGTCGGCGTGCACGGTGTCGCCGACATAGAGCGTGCGGGCCGGTTCGGTGCCGAGGGCCTCGATCGCCGGGGCGAAGATCCGTGGATCGGGCTTCGCGATCCCGACGACGGTGGAGTCGACGATGGCGGCCACCGATGCCAGCGGACCCGGCCCGATCTGACAGAACCCCATGTCGCGACACTGTTCGATCGCCGTGCCGTTGTTGTTGGTGACGACGGCGACGGCGCGGCGCTCGGCGATGGCGTGGAAGGCGGCCCGGTTGTCCTCGAGGACGTGGGTCCACACGTCGGCACTGTCGCCCACGGCGCGGTGGGCCTGCCGCGCCTCGACGGCTGCCTCGAGTCGGGCCCCCGTGAGGCCCAGGGCGAGGAAGTAGGCCTCGTCGTAGTTCGACCACACCGACCGGTCGGCCTCGGAGAGCGGACCGTCGACGAGACGGGCCGTGAGCGCGGCAACGCCGGCGTAGTGGGCGCGGCGGGCGGCATGATCGTCGAAGTCGAGTACCACCCCGACGTCGGCGACGATCCGGGCGATCGCCCCCGGGGCAGGCACCACCAACACGCCACCCATGTCGAACACGACGGCGTCGACGTCACCGGGATGAACGGCGGCGGACGAGGGCATCGCCGGACCGTACACTGCGCCGATGCCGTCGTCGCACGACAGGGGCCGACGGTTCTCCGGTTGGCGCATCGTGGCTCTCGCCACCATCACACTCGGCCTGACCGGCCCCGGCCAGACCATCGGCGTCTCGGTCTTCATCGACCATTTCACCGACGACCTCGACCTCGAGAAGAGCTGGGTCACCGCCGGATACCTGGTGGGCACGCTGTGCGGCTCGCTGGCGATGCCCACGATCGGACGATGGATCGACCGCTTCGGCGTCCGCCGGGCCATGTTCACGATCGCCGGTGGCTTCTCCGTCGCCCTCGTCGCCATGTCCGGGGTCCAGGGGATCATCAGCCTGACCGCCGGCTTCGTCTTCATCCGCATGTTCGGGCAGGGGGCCCTCTCGCTCGTTTCCACGGTGTCGATCTCGTTGTGGTTCGAACAGCGCCGCGGCACCGCCATCAGCATCGCCGTGACGATCTCGGCCGCCCTCATGGCGCTCGTGCCCTTCGCACTGGACTTCGTGATCGGCGAGATCGGGTGGCGGGGGGCGTGGCTCGTGGCTGCCGGCACCGTCTCGATCATCGTGCTCCCCATTGCGTGGTTCGGCATGATCGACCGGCCGAGCGACGTCGGCCAGTTCGTCGACGGCGTCGCGCCGACCGACGGCGAGTCGGCGGATGCCCAGGTGTGGGGCATCGATCGGGCGACAGCGCTTCGGCGCTACGAATTCTGGGTGCTGGCCGGCGCGGCGGCAGCCGTGTCGAGCCTGATCACCGGCCTGAACTTCCACCAGATCACGCTGCTCGGGGAATCGGGGTTCACCAGCAGCGAGGCCGCGGCGCTGTTCCTGCCCCAGATGATCGGCTCGAGCATCGGTTCGCCGGCGATGGGGATCGCCCTCGATCGAATCGGCGCCCGGTTCGCGCCCGCGGTCCAGATGAGCCTGCTGGCCGCCACGCTCGTGGTCGCCGGGACCGCCGCGTCGACGGTCGCCGTGATCGGCTACGCGATCCTGCTCGGGGTCACCGCCGGGGCATCACGCAGCCTCACCGGCGTGCTCGCGCCCCGCTGGTTCGGTACCCGCCACCTGGGCGCCATCCAGGGGTCGCTCTCGTTCGTCGGCGTGATGGCATCGGCGTCGGGGCCCTTCGCCTTCTCCCTCACCGAGATCGTGACCGGTGGCTATCGCGCGACGGCCGTGCTCTGGGGACTCGCCCCCGCGGCGTTCGCCCTGGTTCTGGCGATGCGACCTCCCCGGCTTTCACCTCACGCAAAGCGAGATTACCCTTACCCTACGTAGCTGGAGTTGGCGGAGGGGGGGTCGAGTGCCATTCAACAGCGTGCTCTTCGCCGCCTTCTTCGCGATCGTGCTCGCGCTCTATTGGTCGGTACAGCCGCGGTATCGCAACACCGTGCTCGTGGTCGCGTCCTATGTGTTCTACGGCTGGTGGGATTGGCGGTTCCTGTCGCTGCTCGCGATCTCGACCATCGTCGACCTGAACATCGGCCGGCGCCTCGGTGAGACCGACGACGACGCCAAGAGGCGTCGGCTCGTACTGCTCAGCGTCATGGTCAACCTCGGCATCCTCGGGGTCTTCAAGTACCTGAACTTCTTCGCCGACAGCGTCACCGAGGTCTTCTCGGCCTTCGGTCTCGAAGCCGACCCGATCACCCTCAACGTCGTGCTCCCCGTGGGCATCAGCTTCTACACGTTCCAGACGATGTCGTACACGCTGGACGTCTACCGGCGACGCATCGAGCCCACCCGCGACGTCATCGCCTTCGCCACGTATGTGGCCTACTTCCCGCAGCTCGTGGCCGGTCCGATCGAACGGGCGCAACACCTCCTGCCGGCCATCATCGACCCCCATCGAGAGTTCCCCGTCGGTGACGAGCGACGACGGGCGCTGCGTCTCATCCTCGTCGGCCTCGCCAAGAAGGTCGTGCTCGCCGATGGCGTTGCCCAGATCGCCAACCGAGCCTTCGAGGAGTCCGAATCCGCCTCGTGGGTCACCCTCGCGGTCGGCGTCATGGCGTTCGCGATCCAGATCTACGGCGACTTCTCCGGATACACCGACATCGCCCGCGGCGTCTCGAAGCTGCTCGGCATCGATCTCGTCCTGAACTTCACCGAGCCCTACCTGTCGCGCAACATCACCGAGTTCTGGCGGCGGTGGCACATCTCACTCTCGAACTGGCTGCGCGACTACCTCTACATCTCGCTCGGCGGGAACCGCAAGGGCGTCGTCAAGACGTACCGAAACCTGATGCTCACGATGCTCCTCGGCGGCCTCTGGCACGGCGCGTCGTGGAACTTCGTCATCTGGGGCGGCCTCCACGGCCTCTATCTCGTCGTCCACAAGGTCACACGGGGCGGCAACGCCTCCACCGACGAACCCACACTCCGAGAGATCCCGGCGATCCTCCTCACCCAGGCCGCCGTGTTGTTCGCGTGGATCTTCTTCCGGGCGACGACCTTCGATGAAGCCCTCGACGTGATCTCCGGCCTCGTCACCTTCCGAGGCGGCACCGTCCACCCGGCCGAAGTCGTGACCGTGATGCTCTTCACCGCCGTCATGATCGCCGCCGACCTGAGTCAACGCCGCTACGCCCGACGGGCAGGGCAACCGACGCCGACCCACCATCCCGTGATCCAGGGAGCCGCCGCCGGGGTGCTCGTCGTGGCGATCGTCCTCTTCTCCGGCGGCACGCCCGTGCCCTTCATCTACTTCCAGTTCTGATGCGGCTCTCCCCCGACTCGTTCCGCCGGCCCGCATGGCTGCTCCTGGGGGTCGTCGGGGTCTTCGTCGACGCCGAGAGCGCCGCTCGGCTGGCCCTGACCACGACCCCGGACGCCTGCGCAACGAGGCCGACAGCACGCCGGACCAGACCCGCGCTCACACCACCAGGGTGATCATCCGGCCCGGAACGTAGATGGCCTTGCGGAGTTCCTTGCCGTCGATGTGGGCCTGCACGTTGGGCTCGGCCAGCGCCGCGGAAACGGCGGTCTCCTCGTCGGCGTCGGCGTCGATCACCACCTTGCCGCGCACCTTCCCGTTGACCTGGACCGGTACCTCGACGGTGTCGTCGACCAGCAGGCTCGGATCGGCTTCGGGGAAGGGTGCTCGGGTGACCGAACCCTCGCCGCCCATCCGGGTCCAGAGCTCCTCGGCGACGTGGGGTACCAACGGCGACAGCATCCGCACGATCGCATCGGCGACCTCGACCGGGGTCGGCCCCTCGCGCTTGGTCAGCTCGTTGTTGAGCTCGGTGATCTTGGCGATCGCAGTGTTGAAGCGAAGACCGTCCATGTCGGCGCGGACCCCGTCGATGGTGCGGTGCAGGGCCCGCCGCAGATCGTCGTCGGCCGGCGAGTCGTCGATCGCCAGAGCCCCGGTCTCTTCGTCGACGAGGTTGCGCCACACCCGCTGGAGCAGCCGATGCGAGCCGACCACCGAACGGGTCTCCCACGGCCGGTCCTGGTCGATCGGCCCCATCGACATCTCGTAGAGGCGCAGGGTGTCGGCCCCATAGGCCTCGTACATGTCGTCGGGAGTGACCGAGTTCTTCAACGACTTGCCCATCTTCCCGAAGGTGCGGGTGACGGGCGCGCCGTTGTGGGTGAATCCCGTCTGGGCATCGCCGTCGACCTCGTCGGCGGGAACGTAAATGCCCCGTTCGTCCTGGAAGGCGGCGGCCTGGATGTAGCCCTGGTTGATCAGACGCTTGAACGGCTCGGGGCCCGACACGTGACCGAGGTCGTAGAGCACCTTGTGCCAGAAGCGCGAGTAGAGCAGGTGCAACACGGCGTGTTCGACGCCACCGACGTAGAGGTCGACACCGCCGACGCCGTCGTCGTCGGCATCGCTCATCCAGTAGCGCTCGGTGGCCGGATCGACCATGGCGTTCTCGTTGGTCGGGTCGAGATAGCGGAGGTAGTACCAGCACGATCCGGCCCACTGCGGCATCGTG
>JAUIML010000179.1 GCA_030432715.1 Acidimicrobiia bacterium
ATCGGACGCGACCGGGGCGAGGAGGTGACCTCGACCCGACTCGACCTTCACGACCGTGCCCGGCTCGACCCCGAGCTTGTCGAAGTCGACGGGGTTGAGCCGCACCTGGATCGAACGGGCGAGCCCGGCGCTGGCCGGGCTGTGACGCAGGGTCACGCCGTCGTCGTACATCTTGCGGGTGGCCACGAGACGCAACGAGTAGGCGTCGTTGGCCGGGCCCGACGCGTCGGGCGCGGCCGGCAGCTCGATGTCGCCCGCGCCGGGGATCAACAGACCGTCGACGCGGGAGGCGTCGAGCGCTGCTTCGGTGAGGTCGCCGTGGACGGCCGACACGGCCGCCAGCTCGGCCCGGATGGCCGCGGGGGACTCGACCCCGAGGTCGGACCCGAGCCGCAGGGCGATCTCGGCGGCGATCATCCAGTCGGGACGCGACGTGCCCGCCGGGGTGACCTTCTGCTCACAGACGCTGACCCGGCCTTCGAGGTTGGTGAAGGTGCCGCTCGACTCGGTGGGCGCGGCGGCCGCGAGGACGACGTCGGCGAAGCGAACGGCCGTGTCGTTGGGGAGCATCTCGACCGCGATCACCATCGACGCGCCGTCGAGACCGGCTTCGGCCAGTTCACGATCGGGCACGTCGTTGAGCGGGTCGCAACCCAGCAGCACGAGCACGTCGATCTCACCGGCCTTGGCCGCGGCGAGGATGCCGGCGGCATCGTGGCCGGCGGCCGACGGAGCCGACGGCCACACATCGGCGAACCGGGCGGCGCCGGCCGCCAGGGTCGTGCGGCCGGGGAGGAGACCGGGGGCCAGACCGTTGTCGAGGGCACCGTGCACGTTGCCCCGCCGCAGTGCGGACAGGAACGAGACCTCGGGCAGGGAGGCGAGGGCGTGCGCCGCGGCCACGGGAGCCGCAGCCGACTCGGCCAGACAGGCTCGCCCGAGTACCACGGTGACCGGGCCGTCGATCGCCGCAGCAGCGGCAGCGATGGCATCGGCGTCGACCCCGGCGGCGGCCGCCGCCGGACCGGAGACCGCGGCCACCAAGGCAGCGGCGAGATCGCCGACCTCACCGGGACGCGGGTGCAGGGAGTGGGCCGCGATGCCGCTGAGACCGGTGCGGTGGGGCGTGAGTTCGATGAGCGTGGCACCGTCCTCCACGACGGCGTGACGCAGGCGCAGGAAGAGGGCGCCGAGTTCTTCCTTCGGGTCGGGTCCGACGAGGATCACGGTGCCGCCGGGACGGCAGGCGTCGTCGATGGTGGCCCGGGGCAGACCGAGCACCAGCTCGGGCGGGAGCCCGTCGTCGAGTTGGGCGTCGACATGGTCGGTGCCGACGACGCCCTTCATCAGCTTGGCCCAGGCGTACTGGGCCTCGTTGGTCAGTCGTGCGCCACCGAGCACGGCGACCCGCTGCGGGTCGGCATCGCGGAGCGCCTCGACGACCGTGCCGAGCGCACCGGCCCATCCGGCGGGCTCGAGCTCACCCGACGAGGAGCGGCGCAGCGGCTCGTCGATGCGGGCTTCGGCGTTGAGGGCCTCGAACGCGAATCGTTCCTTGTCGGACAGCCAACCCCAGTTGACCGGGTCGGCGTCGACACCCAGGAGCCGCAGCACCTGATTCCGCGACGACTGGACGGTGATGCGGGAGCCGACGGAGTCGACCCACGCGGTCGAGATCGTCTCCTCGAGGTCCCACGGCCGGGCCTTGAAGCGGTAGGGCTTGGCCGTGAGGGCGCCGACCGGGCAGATCTGGACGGTGTTGCCGGAGAAGTACGAGGCGAAGGGCTCGTCGGGGAAGGTGTTGACCTGGGTGTTGTTGCCCCGGTCCATGAAGTGGATCAGCGTGTCGCCGGCCACCTCGTCGGCGAAGCGGGTGCAGCGATCGCACAGGATGCAGCGCTCGCGATCGAGATAGACGGTGTCGCTGATCGGGATCGGCTTCTCGTAGTGGCGCTTCTCCTCGACGAAACGCGATTCGCCCGGGCCGTAGGCCATGGTCTGGTCCTGGAGGGGGCACTCGCCGCCCTTGTCGCAGACCGGGCAGTCGAGCGGGTGGTTGATCAGGAGGAACTCGAGAACGCCGTCCTGGGCCTTCTTCACCGTCTCGGTCTCGGTCTCGACGGTCATCCCGTCGGCCACCGGGGCCATGCAGCTCGGCTGAAGGGCGGGGCCGCGGCCGGTGTCGACCTCGACGAGACACATCCGGCACATGCCCACCGGGTTCATGCGCGGGTGGTGGCAGAAGCGGGGGATGTACGTGCCGTGGCGCTCTGCTGCGTCGATCAGCAGCTCGCCGGGGTTCGCCTGGATCTCGACACCGTCGATGGTGACCGAGACGGTGCTCACATCCGGATCGGTCGCCGTCATGCTTGGCTCTCCATGGTTTCGCCCGCCACCGGGGCGGCGCTCACGGGAATGCTGTCGCGCTTGGTGATCTTCGCCTCGTACTCGTGGCGGAAGCGACGCACGGTCGAGGTGATCGGGGCGACCGACGACGGACCGAGCGGGCAGATCGTCGTCTGCTTCGGCGGGAAGGGCACGGCCTCGAGCCCCTGCGCCGGATCGGCCGCATTGGGGTAGGGGCCGGGCGAGATGTTGTCGGCGATGTCGAGCAGCATGTCGATGTCGCTCGGCCGGCCCTCGCCGTCGAGGATGCGCTGGAGCACACGCTCTTCCCACGTGGTGCCCTCACGGCACGGCGTGCACTTGCCGCACGACTCACGAGCGTAGAAACGCACCAGCCGCAGGGCGGCCTTGACCGCGTCGGTCGTCTCGTCCATGACGATGATGGCCCCGGACCCGAGCATCGAGCCGGCCGCACCGACGTCTCTCGCCTCGAGCGGGAGGTCGACCTGCTCGGGGAAGAACCAGGGCGCCGAACCACCGCCGGGCACGAACATCTTGAGTTCGTGGCCCTCGCGGATGCCCTGGCAGAAGTTGTCGCCGTAGAAGAGGTCGCGGAAGGTGGTGACCCCCTGCTCGATCTCGTAGACACCCGGACGCTGGACATGGCCCGACACGGCGACCAGGCGGGTACCCGGCGATGCCTCGGAGCCGTAGGTCTTGTACTGGGCGGCCCCGTTGTTCATCAACCACGGCAGGTTGGCGAGCGTCTCGACATTGTTCACGATCGTCGGCTGCCCGTAGAGGCCGATGGCGGCCGGGAAGTAGGGCGGCTTCAGTCGCGGCATGCCCCGGTTGCCCTCGAGGCTCTCGATGAGGGCGGTCTCCTCGCCGACGATGTAGGCGCCGGCGCCCCAGGTGAGGGTGATGTCGACGCTGAACTCGGTGCCGAGGATGTTCTTGCCGACATAGCCCTTGGCGTAGGCGTCGTTGAGCGCAGTGGCGATTCGCTCCTGGGCCAACGCCATCTCGCCCCGCACGTAGAGGAAGCACTGGGCGAGGCCCAGGGCGTAGCAGGCGATGAGACAGCCCTCGATCAGCTGGTGTGGGTCGCGCTCCATGAGGAGGCGGTCCTTGTAGGTGCCCGGCTCGGACTCGTCGCCGTTGACGACGAGGTAGTACGGGTACTTGCCGGGAGGCATGAAGCCCCACTTGACCCCAGCCGGGAAGCCGGCGCCGCCGCGACCGAGCACGGTCGCCTCGCGGACCTCGTTGTGGACCTCTGCGGGGGTGCGCTCCAGCGCGGCACGGAGGCCGTCGTAGGCGCCGGTCGCCTCGGCGCGACCCATGGTGAACGAGTCCTCGTAGGGGAACCGCGCCGTGACGATCTTGGGGCCGTCGTTGTCGACATAGCCGGGCGCGTGGGGAACGTAGGCGTGCGTCGGCATCAGGCGTCACCTCCGCCGTCGGTCGCCTCGACCTCGTTGCGGGCCAGCCACACCGGCGCCTCCCGGGCCTCCTCGGGCGGCACGATGCCGGCGCCGGCCTCGGCCGGAATCGACTGGCGAACCGTGGCCAGCGTGCCGTGCTCGGGGATGCCGGTGCGGCCGTGACGCAGGTCGTCGATGAGCTGGTCGAAGTCGTCGTTGGAGACCCGCAGCTTGTAGCGATAGTTGACCTGCAAGCACGGGGCCTCGGTGCAGGCCGCGATGCACTCGACGTCTTCGATGGTGAACATGCCGTCGGCGGTGGTACCGCCGGCCTTCACCCCGAGCGTCGCCTCGGCGTGCTCGAGGAGTTCCTCACCACCGAGCAGCTGACACGAGAGGTTGGTGCAGACGTTGACCATGTACTTGCCCACGGGGTGGAACTTGAACATCTCGTAGAACGAGCCCGTGCCCTTGACCTCGGCCGGGGTGGTGCCGGTCAACTCGGCGATGTGGCGCATGGCGTCGTCGGTGACCCAGCCGTCCTGCTCCTGCGCGAGGTGCAGCAGTGGGATGAGGGCCGACTTGGGTCGCGGGTAGCGCGAGATGATCTCGTTCGCGATCGCGAGGTTGGCGTCGGAGAAGCGGGCCATCAGCGGTCGACCTCGCCCATGATCGGGTCCACCGACGAGATGATGGCGACGCCGTCGGCGATCAGGCCGTCTTTCATCAGGTGGGGCATCGTCTGGAGGTTGATGAAGCTCGGGCCCCGCACGTGCATGCGATACGGCGTGGAGCTGCCGTCGCTCACGATGTAGACGCCGAGCTCACCGCGGGGCGACTCGACGGCGCAATAGGCCTCGCCGGCCGGCACCTTGTAGCCCTCGGTGAAGATCTTGAAGTGGTGGATGAGCGCTTCCATCGACTGGTCGATGCGCACGCGAGGCGGCGGGGTGACCTTCTTGTCCTGGACGCGATAGTCGCCCGACGGCATCTTCTCGAGGATCTGGCGGACGATCTTCATCGACTCGCGGATCTCGTTGAGCCGGATGGCGAAGCGGTCGTAGCAGTCGCCGTAGGTGCCGACGAGCACGTCGAAGTCGACCTCGTCGTAGGCGAGGTAGGGCTCGTCACGGCGGAGGTCCCAGGCGTAGCCGGTGGACCGCAGGAGCGGCCCGGTGGCCGAGAGGGCCAACGCTTCGTCGGCGTTGAGCACCCCCACACCCTGGAGCCGCTCACGCCAGATCGGCTGCCCGGTCATGAGGACGTCGTATTCCTCCAGGCGGGGCTCGGTGATCTCGAGGATGCGCGCGACTTCGGCTTCCCAGCCGTCGGGAAGGTCGGCGGCGACACCGCCGGGGCGGATGTAGTTGTGGTTCATCCGCAGGCCGGTGACCATCTCGAAGAAGCGGAGGACCTCTTCTCGTTCCCGCCAGCCGTAGATCATCATGCCGACGGCTCCGAGGTCCATGCCGTTGGTCGCCATGAAGAGCAGGTGCGACGACATGCGGTTGAGCTCGCACATCAGCATGCGGATCCACACGGCCCGCTCGGGGACCTCGATGCCGAGGAGCTTCTCGGTGGTGAGCGAGAACGCCAGCTCGCTGAACAGCGGCGAGGCGTAGTCCATACGGGTGACGTTGGTGCACCCCTGGAGGAAGCTCAGCTGTTCGGCCTGCTTCTCCATCCCGGTGTGGAGATAGCCGACGACCGGCTTGGAGCGCAGAACGGTCTCGCCCTCCATCTCGAGCATGAGGCGCAGCACGCCGTGCGTCGACGGGTGTGACGGCCCCATGTTGAGCAGGACCCGCTCGTCGTCGGCCATCGTGTCGGGATCGTTGCCGATCTCGGCTGCTGCGGCCTCGGAGAGGCGCAGGACGGCGGAGTCGTCGCCGCGTCGGAGCACTCGTTCGGCCGTCATCGCCGACCCGTCGCCTTCTGGCGTCGCACCGTGGCGCTCATCGGATGTTGCTCGCTGACTTGAACTGCACGGGGATGCTCCCGACGGCGTAGTCCTTGCGCAGCGGGTAGCCGACCCAGTCCTCGGGCATGAGGATGCGGCTCATGTCGGGGTGCTCGTCGAACTCGATGCCGAACATGTCGAACACCTCTCGCTCGAGGGCCTCGCTGCCCGGCCACACGTCGAACAGGGACGGCACCACCGGCTCGTCGGCCGGCACCTGGACCCGCACACGGACCCGGTCGCCGCGGTCGTGGTTGATCAGCTGGACGACGACCTCGAAACGCTCGGGTTCGACGCCGGCGGGCAGGTCGCGCGGCGCGGCGTAGGCCAGGAAGTCGACGGCGGTGAGATCGATCAGCTGATCGAACCCGTCGTCCTTGGCCGCGGTCATGGTGGCGAGATAGGTCTCACGGTCGACGTGGAGCACCACGTCGCCCAGCGAGTCGGTCACGATCGCGCCGTAACGGGTCTCGTGGTCGGGGCCCGCGTCGACCTCGTCGGCGCTGGTGTCGGCGCCTTCTTCTGCCGTGTGCTCGTCGTCGCTCACCATCAACTCCCGATGGTGAGACCGGCGGTCTGGCCGTCGCGCTGCTCGATGACGATGCCGGCACCGCCGCCGTTCTCTTCGCGTCGCTTCAGGATCTCCTGGTTCTCGATCTTCTCGTGGAGCGTGAAGATCGCATGCATCAGGGTCTCGGGGCCCGGCGGGCAGCCGGGCGCGTAGACGTCGACGGGGACGACCTGGTCGACGCCCTGGACGATCGCGTAGTTGTTGAACATGCCACCGCTGCTCGCGCACACGCCCATGGAGATGACCCACTTGGGTTCCATCATCTGGTCGTAGACCTGTCGCAGGACCGGGGCCATCTTCTGGCTCACCCGGCCGGCGACGATCATGAGGTCGGCCTGGCGGGGCGACGCCCGGAAGGTTTCCATGCCGTAGCGGGCCAGGTCGTAGTGGGCGGCGCCGGTGGCCATCATCTCGAGCGCGCAGCAGGCGAGGCCGAAGGTGGCCGGCCAGGTGCTGCGCCGACGGGCCCAGTTGATCAGGTTCTCGACATTGCCGGTGATGAAGTTGTGTTCGAGGCCACCGAGCCCTTCGGCCGCGATGTCGGCCGTGTCGCCGATCTTCGGGAGATACATCAGGCAGCCTCTTCGGCGTCGTCGCCCCGTGCCGGCCCGCGGTCCTCGAGACCGACGCGACGGATGGTGGTCTGGGTCGTCCGCTCGGGGGATGTGATGCCCGAAGGCGGTGCGGTCTGCTTGAGCGGACCCCACTCGAGCGCACCGTTGCCGATGAGGTAGACGAAGGACTCGAACACCGCGAACGAGAACACCATGATCAGCACGAGCCCGAAGATCCCCAGCCCACCCTGGGCCACGGCCCACGGGTAGAAGAAGATGATCTCGATGTCGAACACGATGAAGATCATCGCCACGAGGAAGAACCGGACCGGGAAGCGCTCGGGGGTCTCCTTGGTCGGCACGATGCCGCACTCGTAGGGCGCCTGCTTGGCCGCGCTCGGGTTGCGGGGCGCGAAGAGCCCCGACGCCACGAAGCTGCCGGCGGCGAACAGTGCGGCGACGGCGAAGAGCGCCAGCAGCGGGAGGTACTGGCCGAGCATCGGCCTACGACGCCTCGCCGTCGGCGGCGCGTGCCATCGCGACCTTGTCACGCTCGTGGAGCATGTAGCAGAAGGCGAAGAACAGCAGCAGCGAACCGATGGTGACCATGGCCGGCAGGAGGCGCAGGTTGCCGAGGTTGCGGATCATGACCACCGAGACGACCGGCTCGTTCTCGTCGGCCACCGGCCGCTTCGGCGCGGTGCCCGGCAGGTTGTCGAGCGATTCGGCAGTGACCGCCTGCACCTGGATCAGGGCGTAGCCGGTCGGGTGACCGAAGGTGAGCGCCGACTTGATCTGGGTGTAGATGCGGTCCCAACGGCTGGGATCGTCGGGCAGACCGTCCTTGCCACCCGAGGCGTATCCGTTGAGGATCTTGAACTCGTTCTGGCTCGCGAAGTCGTAGTCGACGCTCTCGAGCAGCAGCGCGATCGCCGACGCCTGGGCCTCGCCCATGTCGGCCGTCGACAGGAGTCGCCAGTCGCCCAGCTGAGGCAGGTCGTCGGGGATGACCGACGGCGCTTCCGCCGCGAGCTCGGAGAGCGTGGTGGCCTGGTTCTTGGCGTCTTCCTCGGCGACGAGCGCATCGATCTCGGCGTCGGTGAGACCCTCGATCTGGTCGGCGGTGAGCGATTCGCGCGTGACGACACCGAAGTCGGCCCACGCAACCCGCAGCTCCTCGATGTGGTCGTGGTCGTCGTCAGGGACGATCGATTCCCAGTCGGGACCGAAGACACCCTCGCCGTATTCTTCGATCGCCTCGGCGTGCGCCTCGATCAGCAGGTCGTAGGCAACGGGAAGGTCCTCCGAGGCAAGTGTCTCTGCGGTGTCGTTCGCGGCGAACTCGAGGTGCGCGCCGTCGGATCCGGCTTCGACGATCTCCACCCCC
>JAUIML010000180.1 GCA_030432715.1 Acidimicrobiia bacterium
ACCGCATGCTGGAACCGGTCCGCCAGGTCGCGGGTGCGCTGCTCGTCGAGCGCGGTGAGTACGACGCGGCGATGGAGCAACTCGTCGCGGGGCTCCGCCGCGTTGCTGCGACCGAGTACGGCGGGGGCTACTGGGACTGGGCGACCCTCGATCATCTCCGGCCGCTCCTCCCGACCTTCTGGCGCGCCGCTGAGTGGCTGGATCGGCAGGACCGTCAACTCGACCTGCTCACCTTCGTCGCCGAGTTCGCGGGTGTGGCGAATGTGTACGCCGATTCGCGACGGGTGATCCAGGTGATGAGCGCTCGGGTGGATCTGCTGGAGCAGCTCGACACCGAGCAGCAGGCACGGGTGCTCGTCGGCTACGCCCTCGCCGGGATCGCGGCGATGGAAACCGACCACACCGTTGCGGGGGTGATCGCGCTGTACGAACTCGACCTCGGTGCGCACCCCGCCGTGGCCTTCGCCCACCGCTCCGCCGCCCTCGGGGCGATGAACCGCGCCTTCATCGATGGCGAGGACAGCCCCTTCGCCCTCGAGATGCTCGCCCTGGCCCGGACGGTGGCCGCTGCGACCCCCAGCAACTACGAGCGTGCCGCGGTGGAGGCCTTCGAGGGGTGGGCGCTCCTGCTCGAAGGACGATGGGAGGAGGTGGTCGCCGCTTCCGAGCTCGGCATGCGGCATGTGGCCGCCGAGAACGTGTGGCATCTCATCCTCGCGACCAACGCGGGGATGGCGCTGGTTCGTCTGGGTCGCGCCCGGGAGGCACTCGACCTCGCCCGATCCCACCCGGACCGGTCGCGCCACACCTACTGGGGCGACACGCTCATGTATGTCGAGGCGCTGGCCCTCGCCGATCTCGGGCGGCACGATGAGGCGTGCGCCGTCCTCGGGTCCTCGATCCGTCGAGTGCTCGGATCGACCCACCCCGGACACCGCAGTGACCTCGTGCTGGTGTGCGCGTGGGTGGCGGTCGCGACCGGACGACCCGATGACGCCGCGGCCCTCCTGGCCCATCCGGTTGCGACCCGCGGGCCCCACACGATGCAGCTGTGCCGCGGGCTCGAGGAAGCCACCGGCGCCGCCGCGATTCGCGTCGAACTCGCCGATCGGGTCGACCGGGTCGAATCTGCGCTCCGGCCGATCCTCGAGGCCGAGCTGGCGCGGATCGAGTCGGCTTCTACTGCTGGCTCGCCAGCGAGCGATTCTTGATCTTGGCCTTGACGTAGTCGCGGTTCATGAAGGCGATGAAGTCGAGGCTGATCTCCTTCGGGCACGCCTCATGGCACTCGCCATGGTTGGTACACGAACCGAAGTAGTCCTCCATGGTCTCGACCATGGCTTCGGTCCGCTTCCAGCGCTCCGACTGACCCTGCGGCAAGACGTTGAGATGATTGAGCTTCGCCGACGTGAACAGCTGGGCCGCGGAGTTCGGGCAGGCGGCGACACAGGCGCCGCAGCCGATGCAGGCCGCCGCGTCCATCGAGGAGTCGGCGACCTCCTTGGGGATCAGGGTCGCATTGGCGTCCTGGGGGGTACCGGTCGGTGCCGAGATGTAGCCGCCCGCCTCGATGATCCGGTCGAAGGCCCGGCGATCGACCATCAGGTCCTTCAGCACCGGGAACGCGGCGGCTTGCCACGGCTCGATGACGATCTCGTCGCCGTCGTTGAACTTGCGCATGTGCAGCTGGCACGTTGCGGTGGCCTTCTCCGGGCCGTGGGCCTGACCGTTGATCATCACGCCACAGGTGCCGCAGATGCCCTCACGGCAGTCGTGGCCGAACGTGATCGGCTCCACGTCGTCGGCGATCAGCCGTTCGTTGACCACGTCGAGCATCTCGAGGAACGAGGCGTCCTCGGGGATGTCGTGGGCGTCGACATCGAGGAACGCGCCCTGCGTGTGGGGCCCGTCCTGACGCCAGATCTTCAGCTTGAGGTTCAGCATCTTGCTCATGGTTCTCAGGCCCTCACTTGTACGAACGCTGGGTCAGCTTGACGGTCTCGAATTCCAGGTCTTCCTTGTGGAGCGTCTGCTCCTGGTCGGGCCCGTTCCATTCCCAGGCCCCGACGTAGGCGAAGTTCTCGTCGTCGCGCAACGCTTCGCCCTCGGGGGTCTGCGACTCCTCGCGGAAATGGCCGCCACAGCTCTCGCGACGATGCAGGGCATCGCGCACCTTGAGCTCGGCGAACTCCATGAAGTCGTCGACCCGGTTGACCTTCTCGAGCATCGTGTTGATCCCGTCGGGCGAACCGAGGACCTTCACGTTCTTGCGGAACTCCTCGCGAAGGGCGGGGATCTCCGAGAGCGCCTTCTGGAGCCCCGTTTCGTTGCGGGCCATGCCGCAGTACTCCCAGACGATCTTGCCGAGCTCGCGGTGGTAGTGCTCGACGCCGTGGGTGCCCTTCTTCTCGGTCCACTGGCGGGTCTTGTCGGTGATCGTCGACACGGACTCGGTGAAGACCGGATCGTCGGTCGGCACCGGGCTGTCGCCCAGCTTCGGGGCCAGATAGTCGCCGATGGTGTAGGGCAGGACGAAGTATCCGTCGGCGAGTCCCTGCATGAGGGCCGATGCGCCGAGCCGGTTGGCGCCGTGGTCGGAGAAGTTCGCCTCGCCGAGCGCGTAGAGCCCGGGCACGGTGGTCATCAGGTTGTAGTCGACCCACAGTCCACCCATGGTGTAGTGGGTGGCCGGGTAGATGCGCATCGGTGTCGAATACGTATCCTCACCGGTGATGCGCTCGTACATGTCGAAGAGGTTGCCGTAGCGCTCCTTGACCGCCTCGACGCCATCCCGCTCGATGGCGGCGGCGAAGTCGAGGTAGACGCCGTTCTTGAGCGGGCCGACGCCTCGGCCCTCGTCGACGACCGTCTTCGCGTTGCGGCTGGCCACGTCGCGCGGGACGAGGTTGCCGAAGCTCGGGTACTTCTCCTCGAGGTAGTAGTAACGCTCCTCCTCGGGGATGTCGCCGGCGCCTCGAGCCTCGTCGAGCGCCCGCGGCACCCAGATCCGGCCGTCGTTGCGCAACGACTCCGACATGAGCGTCAGCTTCGACTGGAACTCGTCGGCTGCGGGGATGCAGGTCGGATGGATCTGCGTGTAGCAGGGGTTGGCGAACAGGGCGCCCTTGCGGTGGGCCCGCCAGGCCGCCGTGACGTTGGACGCCATGGCGTTGGTGGACAGGTAGTACACGTTGCCGTAGCCGCCGGTCGCGAGCACGACCGCGTGCGCGCTGTGGCCGTGGACCTCGCCGGTGAGCATGTCGCGGGTGACGATGCCGCAGGCCTCGCCGTCCTTCGTGACGATGTCGAGCACGTCGGAGCGGTTGTAGAGCGTCACCTTGCCGGCCGCGATCTGGGCGGCGAGGGCCTGATAGGCGCCGAGCAGGAGCTGCTGGCCGGTCTGACCCCGGGCGTAGAACGTGCGACTCACCTGGGCGCCACCGAACGAGCGGTTGGCCAACAGGCCGCCGTACTCGCGGGCGAAGGGCACACCCTGGGCGACGCACTGGTCGATGATGTCGACCGACACCTGGGCGAGGCGGTGGACGTTGGCCTCGCGGGAGCGGTAGTCGCCGCCCTTCACCGTGTCGTAGAAGAGTCGGTGGACGGAGTCACCGTCGTTGCGATAGTTCTTCGCCGCGTTGATGCCGCCCTGGGCGGCGATCGAGTGGGCACGACGGGGGGAGTCGTGGAAGGTGAAGACCTTCACGTTGTAGCCGAGTTCGGCCAGCGAGGCGGCGGCCGAGGCACCGGCGAGGCCCGTGCCCACGACGATGACCTCGAACTTGCGCTTGTTCGCCGGGTTGACCAGCTTGACCGAGAACTTGTGGTTGTCCCACTTGTCGGCGATCGGACCGTCGGGGATCTTTGCGTCGAGCGTGACCATCACTCGCCTCCTTCAGTGCTGTGCGAGTCGGTGCCATGGGATTCGAGAACTGAGTTGCCGTCTTCGTCGACGAAGCCGATCGGGTCGGCACGGTTGTCCTGGTCGACGAGACCGAACTGCACGGCCAGCGGGAAGCTCAGGTTGCCGACGAGGATCAGGCCGGCGAGACCCTGGGCGATCCCCCGCCGCAGGTTGTTGTACCGGGGGTTGTTGATGCCGAGGCTCTGGAACATCGACCAGGCGCCGTGGAAGATGTGGATGGCGAGCGCGATGTTGGCGGCGATGTAGATCAGGGCGATCGGCACCGCACTCATCGAGGAGTAGACGTTGTTGTAGACGTCGCCCCGGACCCAGTCGTCGTCGACCCAGCCCCAGGTGAGATCGGCCAGGTGGAAGAACACGTAGAGCAGGATGATCGGCCCGGTCCAGCGCATGGTCCGGCTGGCGAAGTTGGCGGCGATGTAGTTGCGGTTGCCGACATAGGAGCGATCCGCCTTGTGGCTCATCCGGCTCAGCGACCAGGCGCTGTGGATGTGCAGGCCGAACATGCCGATCAGGCCGATCCTCATCACCCACAGGAGGAACGTCCGCGGCACGAGGTGACCGCCGAGATCCCGGAGCGCCTCCGCGTATTCGTGGACCTGGCGGGGCCCCTCGTAGATGTGCAGATTGCCGATCATGTGCACAATGACGAACCCGAGCAGGCCGATGCCGGTGACCGCCATTGCGTACTTCTTGCCGATGGCCGTCTGGTAGATGTTCAGCGGCCACGGAAGCGGGTTCGGACGTCGACGGACCGGGGCGACGTCGTGTCGCGACGGTGATGTTGCCTGTGCCATGGAAGACGCGCACTTTCTGCTCACGTGAGTACCGCGAAACGCTACTTGCCCCGTGGGGGCCGGGCCTACTCCTGCTCCGAGTAGTCGCCGTCGTCAGCGGACGGGGGCCTGGTAGCGGTTCGTCGCGGTCACGTCGTCGCTCGTGAGTTCGAGATCGACCACGATCTGGCTGGCCGTGTCGGGCACCTGGCCGCTCGCCCGGCCGACGAGCGCACACTCGTCGGCGGCGATGGTGCCGCCCCACCCATGGGTCTGTTCGCTGATCGTCCCGCCGTGTTCGTCGATCGCCCGAACGGTCGCTCTGACCTCCGCGTCGACGATCGCCTCCCGGCGGTCCGACACCGCGTGCACCGCGAGATCGAGGTGTTCGCCGCGAGCCACCACCGCCGGAAGGGGATCGCAGACGACGATCACCGGTCGACACGCGTCCACCATCGCCTGCCATGCCGGCTTGGGGCGTCGCTCGTGATCGAGCACGCCGAATCCGCCGGTGGGGGAGACGTCGGCCAGGTAGAACTGGGCGAAGCCACCGGTCGGCCGGTACTTCAGGCGTCGCAGGAGTTCGATGCTGGTCTTGACCACCTCCGCCTGGGCCACGCGCGTGAGCGCCGCCCACGTCGTCGGGTCGTCGACCCCGCGCGGCGCGACCAGGTGGTGCAGGGAGGACACCCGGGCCCCGGTCTCGGCCCCGACCCGGTCCCAGTCGAGCGCCGGCCAGCGGTGGTCCTCGAGCGCGGCGGCCTCGGGATTCACCGACGCGGCGCCGAACGCGGTGACGAATCGGGCCATCCGGGGAACTCGGGCCGTCGAGGCGGCGAGATCGGCGGCGCGACCGTCGGCCCAGCCGAACCAGAGATGGCTCGTGGTCCCGTCGAGCGACGGGAAGTGCGGGGGTACCGCAGTGTGGAGCACGACGGGTCGACTTCCGTCGGTACGGGTCAGGGTGCGCCGAACGGAGCGGTCGAGCACGTCGCGGTTCCACGAGGGTGTCTGCTGCCCGAGCACCGGCGGCGTCGCCGTGGGCACGTCCGGCCGGCGGAACGGTTCGTCGTGGACACACCAGATCGCCACGGACGGGTGATGGCCGAGGAGATCGACCGCCTCACGGGCCTGACGCGTCGCCTGGGTGCGGACGCCGCGCGCCATGACGCCGCGCAGCGGAAGGTCCTGCCAGATCAGGAGGCCGGCCTCGTCGGCGGCGGCGTAGAACTCGGGCCGGCCGACATGGGCGATCAGTCGGACGAAATCCAACCCGGCCTCCACCGCCGCACCGACATCGCCGGCGATCTGTTGTGGCGTCGCGTCGCCGGGCCGAGCGGTGGTCGGGAGCATCCCGGCGCCCTTGAGGAAGAGCGGGGTGTCGTTGACCCGCAGGACCCAGTTCTTGAAGCTCACCGTCCGGAACCCGATGCGCACGTCGCGGGAGTCGTGCACCTCGTCGCCCGTCATCACCTCACATCGGAGATCGTGGAGCGGTTGGTCGCCCAGGGCGTGCGGCCACCACAGGGCCGGTGCGGGGACATCGAAGGTCCACTCCACGCGGTTCTCGCCGACGGCTGCGGAATGGGCCTGCTCGTGCTGGTGCCCGGCCACGCGCGTGCGGAGCACGACCGGTCCGCCGTCGGGGGCATCGAAGACGCATCGCATCGCCACTCGGGCCCGGGTCGGGTTCGCGTCGACGCACACGGCGCGGAAGAACCGAATGGCGACGGGCCCCGTCTCGTGGATCCGGACCCCACGCCAGATCCCTCCGGGGTTCGCGCCCGCAGCACCCGCCAACTCGGGATCCTGGAGCGCCCCCGTCATCGACGAACGGTTGTCGGGGTCGCTGAAACGACTGCAGTTCACCTCGACGCCGAGGACGTGCTCGGTCCGGTCGCCGAGCAGGTCGGTCACCTCGAACCGGTGCGGCACGAAGTAGCCGTCGGTGTCGCCCACGTACCCACCGTCGAGCCACACGTCGCCCTGCTGGGCGATGCCGTCGAAGCAGAGGAACCGGCGTCGACCCTTCGCAGCCGGCTCGAGCGCGAACGAGGTTCGGTGCAGGACCGATCGCGCCGACTCGAGCCCCTCGGTGTCGGACCAGTGGCCCGGTACGACGATGCTCGCCCAGCCGCGATCATCCAGTTCCGGTTCGTGGAACGTGCGTCGCAGCTCTTCCGTGGCCGGCGCGGCCCGCCATGCCCCCGACAGTTCCATCGACGCAGGGTAGCCCTGCAACAGGGCGCTTCGCCCAAGTGCTCAGCGCTGTCTTGGATGGCGCTTCGCCCAAGTGCTCAGCGCTGTGTCGGATGGCGCTTCGCCCAAGTGCTCAGCGCTGTGTAGGGTCGCCGCCATGTCGAGACCAGAGACCCTTGGTGCCCTTCGCGAGAGCGGATGGGAGTCCACTCCGATCCGCCGGGAGATCCGACGAAACGCCATCGCCAGGATCCGCTCCGGCGAACCACTGTTCCCCGAGGTGCTGGGCTACGAGAACACGGTCACCCCCCAGCTCGAGAACGCCCTGCTCGCCGGACACGACATCATCTTCCTCGGCGAACGGGGACAGGCGAAGACGCGCATGATCCGCGGCCTCACCGGCCTGCTCGACGAATGGATGCCCATCGTCGCCGGCTCGGAGATCAACGACGACCCCTACGCCCCGATCTCCAAGCACGCCCGCGACCTCGTCGACGAGATGGGCGATGCGACTCCGATCTCCTGGGTCCATCGCGACGACCGCTTCGGGGAGAAGCTGGCCACTCCCGACACGGCGATCGCCGACCTGATCGGCGAAGTCGACCCCATCAAGATCGCCGAGGGCCGGTACCTGTCGGACGAACTCGTGCTGCACTACGGCCTCGTGCCCCGAACCAACCGCGGCATCTTCGCGATGAACGAGCTTCCCGACCTCGCCGAGCGGATCCAGGTGGGACTGCTCAACGTCCTCGAGGAGCGCGACGTCCAGATCCGCGGCCACAAGGTGCGGCTCCCGCTCGACGTGATCCTCGTCGCGTCGGCCAACCCCGAGGACTACACGAATCGCGGCCGACTCATCACGCCGTTGAAGGACCGGTTCGGCTCCCAGATCCGGACCCACTACCCGCTCGACGTCGACACCGAGGTGGCCATCATCGAACAGGAGGCCGACCTGGCATCCGCCGATGGCCTCGATGTCGCAGTGCCGTCGTTCATGACGGAAGTCTGCGCGAACCTCTCGCACGCGGCACGGGCCAGCCAGCACATCAACCAGCGCTCCGGGGTGTCGGTTCGACTGTCGATCTCCAACACCGAGGTGATGGTCGCCAACGCGGTGCGCCGGTCACTGCGCTCGGGGGCGACCGCGGTCGTGCCGCGGATCGTCGACCTCGAGGCGCTGCCGGCATCGACATCGGGCAAGATCGAGATCGAAACCCTCGACGAGGGCCGCGATCACGAGATTCTCGAGAACCTCGTGCGGGCCGCCGTACTGGCGGTCTTCAAGGACCGGGTGCCGCCCGAC
>JAUIML010000181.1 GCA_030432715.1 Acidimicrobiia bacterium
AGGAACTCGCGTCGCAGATCTAGACCATGCTCACCGCGGTCGTCGGTCCGGGCAACGTGATGGCGACCGTCTCCGCCGAGATGGACTGGGACGCCTCCAGCACCGTTTCGGAGGTCCACACCCCGTCGGTCGTCGCCGAGGGGGAGCCGCAGCTCGCCACGAGCGAACGGGTGGCGACCGAGAACTACTCGACCACCGCCAGCGGTGGCGACGGCGGAACGCTCGGCGGAGCGCAGGACCCCAGCGCGTCCAGCAACGAGTCGAACTTCAGCAGCAACGACGTCGAGCGCAACTTCGCCGTGGACAGCTTCATCACGACCACCGAGAACACCGGTGGTGACATCCAGCGCCTGAACGTGGCGGTGCTCATCGACGAGAGCTCGAGCTCCGCCGATCAGCTGGCCGAGATCCAGACGCTGGTGGGGACGGCGGCGGGTATCGACGCCGATCGCGGCGACACACTCACGGTCAGCCGTTTGACGTTCGACACGACGATCTCCGAGGCCCTCGCGGTCGGTGTCGAACAGGCCGCGACCGGCTCGGCCGTGGCGTCTTCCGACGGCATGATCCGCACGATCGTGCTCGGCGTGCTCGGGTTCCTGATCGTCGCCATCGCCGGTGTGCAGCTCTGGCGTGGCCGTCGGGCCACCGAAGAGATCGAGGAACTCGATCTGGTGACCCTGACCAACAGCCTGACGGCCGGTGCCGCCCGTCCGGTCGTCGCCACGACCGGCCCGGCCGCGGTCGCCGCCACCCCTCGCGCCGCCGCCGAGGCGCCGTCGCTCACACCCGAGGAAGAGCTGCGGGCGCTCGTCGACCAGCAACCCGATGAGGTCGCCCGGCTGCTCCGCACGTGGCTCGCCGACCGGCGGGCGGTGGCCCGATGAGCCGTCTCCACGAGCTCACCGGGGCCGAGAAGGCGGCGATCCTGCTGCTGAGCCTCGACCAGGAGCAGGCCGCCCGCGTCCTCAAGCAGCTCCGCGACGAAGAGGTCAGCGAGATCGTCACCGAGATCGCCGCCCTCCACGTCGTCGAGCAGGAGACGGTGGCCGAGATCGTCGAGGTCTTCAGCGACACCCGCCGCCAGGACGTCCAATGGACGCGAGGCGGGATCGATCAGGCCCGGACGCTCCTCGAGAACACCGTCGAGCCGGCCCGCGTCGATGAGATCTTCGCTCTCATGGACAAGGGCGTCATCGAACCGCCGTTTGCGTGGCTCGCGCCCGTCGCCCCCGACGACCTCGCGAACATCCTCCAACGGGAGAACCCGCAGACCTCGGCCATCGTGATGTCGTTTCTCGATCCCGATGTCGCTGCGGCCGTGCTGGGGGCTCTCCCGGAGGACTACCAGCAGCTGGTGGGTATCCGGATCGGCGAACTCGGTGAGCCGTCGCCCGACCTGGTCGAGAAGATCGAGGAGGGGCTCCGTGAACGCATCGGACCCGACGCGTTCAAGCGTCAGTACGGCGTCGGCGGCATCAACACCCTGGTCGCCCTGCTCAACCGGTCGGATCGCAACACCGAGCGCGAGGTGCTCGAGGCGCTGGCCCAACACGACGAGGAACTCGCCATCGAGGTCCGTCGCCGGCTGTTCGTGTTCGAGGACATCGCCACGCTCGACGACCGGGCCATCCAGTCGGTGCTGCGCAACGTGGACTCGAAGCTGCTCCCGATGGCGCTCAAGGGCGTGCGTCCCGAAGTGCAGCGCAAGATCACCGACAACCTGTCTCAGCGAGCGGCCCAGAACCTCGTCGAGGAGATCGAGCTGCTCGGCCCGGTGCGGGCCGCCGACGTGGAAGCGGCCCAGGCGGGAATCGTCGCCCTCATCGGCCAGCTCGAGCAGTCCGGCGAGATCATGATCAGCAGGGGGAACGATGCCCTCATTGCGTGACGCGCGAGCATCGATTCGCGCCGAAGGTGACGCACCGGGGTCGGCGCCGAGCCTGAGTCTCACCGGAAGCCGGTCGAGCGTGGCCGAAGCCCGGCTCGAGGGCTTCCGCGCCGGTCGCGAAGAAGGATTCGCGGTCGGATTCGAGGAGGGGCAGACCGCCGCGGAGACCGTCGTCGGTTCCACGGTGCGCGCCCTCTACGAACTCCTCGCCGAGTATCAGCAACGCGTCGACATCGCGCGGGGACAAGTCGAGCAGCTGGCGGCGGAGCTCGCCGTCGAACTGGCCGAGGTCCTCCTGGGCCGGCAGCTCCAGGACATCGAACCGGGCAGCGATGCGATCGCCCGAGCCCTCGGACTCCGTCGAGGGGCCGAGCCGGTGCGGATCCGCATGCATCCCGACGACGCTGCGGTGATCCCCGACACGGCGCATCCCGACGTGACGATCGTGCCGGACCCGGGCCTGACCCGTGGTGCCGCGGTCGCGGAGGTCGGTGGCGGACTCGCCGACATCTCCCTCCAGAGCGCCCTCGATCGAGTCCGCGAGGTGCTCTCGTGAGTCCGCTCACCGATCCCGCTGTGGCGACCCGCTGGGAGAGCGCCCGCGAGGCGGCTCTGCCCACCCGCCTCGGCACGGTGCGAAGGGTGCTGGGCAACGGCTTCGAGGTCGCGGGGCTCGACGCCGCGATCGGCGACCTGGTGACCGTCGATGCCGACAGCGGCGTGCTGTCGGGACTCGTGGTCGCCCTCCACGACGACTGCGTCGTCGTCAGCGCCTACGGCGAACTCGACGGTCTGCGCTGCGGCCAACTGGCATCGGCGCCGGGGGGTCCGCCGCGGCTCTCCGTGGGCCGGGCACTACTCGGCCGTGTCGTCGACGCCCTCGGCGTGCCCATCGACGACGGCCCGCCGCTCGGTTCGCTCGAGCTCGTGGAACTCGACGAGCGCGCCCCCCATCCGCTCCGTCGCCAGCGGATCGCCCAACCGATGGCGGTCGGTGTGCGAGCGATCGACTCGGCGATCACCTGTGGCCGGGGCCAGCGGCTCGGCATCTTCGCTGGATCGGGCGTGGGCAAGTCCACGCTGCTGTCGATGATGGTCCGCGATGCCACGGCCGATGTCGTGGTCATCGGGCTGGTCGGCGAACGCGGCCGCGAGGTTCGCGAGTTCCTCGAGAACGACCTCGGTCCGGAGGGCCGGGCCCGGACGGTCGTCGTGGTCGCGACCGGCGACGAGCCGGCGCTGATGCGCCTGACCGCGGCCCAGAGCGCCACGCGTATCGCCGAGAGCTTTCGGGACGCCGGCCTCGACGTCCTCCTGCTCATCGACAGCATCACCCGTTTCGCCATGGCCCAGCGCGAGATCGGGCTCGCCGCCGGCGAGTTCCCGGCCAGTCGCGGGTATCCGCCGTCGGTGCTGTCGGCGCTTCCCCGGCTGCTCGAACGCGCCGGAGCGGGCGCCGTGGGCAGCATCACCGCCTTCTACACCGTGCTCGTCGAGGGCGATGACATGAACGATCCGGTCGCTGATGCCGTGCGGGGAATCCTCGACGGCCACATCGTCCTCTCGCGGGCCCTCGCCCAGCGTGGCCACTTCCCCTCCATCGACGTGCTGGCGTCCGTGTCGCGCGTGATGAACGCCGTGACCACCCCCGAACAACAGGCGCTCGCCCGTCAACTCCGCGAGCAGCTCAGCTCCTACGAGGAGTCGCGCGACCTCATCGAGGTCGGGGCCTACGTGGCCGGCTCGAATCCCCGCACCGACCTCGCCGTCGCCCGGCGCGAACACGTGCTCGCCTTCCTGCAGCAGGAGAGCCATGAGTCGGTGCCCTTCGCCCAGATGTGGGACGAGCTGCGCGTCGCGCTCGGCACGTCTCCGCAGGGGGCGTTCGCATGAGTCGCACGCCGCACCGTCTCCGGCGACTGCTCGACCTGCGTCGCCGCCAGGAGGAGGCCGCCCGGATCCAGCTCGCCCAGAGCATGGAGAAGGTCGCCGAACTCTCCGAAGAGGTCCGCCAGCGGACCGAGGCACTCGAGTCCGTGCTCACCGGGTCGGCTCCGCCGGCGCGCCGCAGCCATCTGGATGCCCTGATCGAGATGACCACGCCGGCCATGCTCGCCGCTCGCGCCGCGGAGGCCTCGGCGATGAACACCGTCGTCGAGATCCGTCGCGAGTGGTCTCGTGCCGCCGTGCGCCTGAAGGGGCTCGAACGCCTCGAGGAGAACGCCCAGGCCGCAGCAGCAGAGAAAGAGGCGGCGGAGGTCGCCCGCGAGACCGACGACGCGATCGTCGGCCGATTCAGGAGGCCGTCGAAGTGAGCTTCGCGATGCCGGCGATGCCCATCCCGCAACGGGTCCTCGAGCTGGAAGCGCGCTTCGGGATACCCGGGATCCGACTCGGCAACTCGGCCGACGCCTTCGCGTTCGGCGAGACCCTCGAGCAGGTGAGCTCGGCCGGGTCTTCACCCGGATCAGGGCTCGGCGCCCAGGTTGCCGGCTCGGTCGACCCGGGGTTCCGCGGCTCGGTGGTGGACGCCGACGGCACGCTCGCCGCCGACGTGCCCTACGCCGATCTGTTCCGCTCGGCCGGCGCCGCCCATGGCATCCAGCCTTCCGTACTCGCCGCCGTGGCGAAGACGGAGTCGGCCTTCGACCCGAGGGCCGTGAGCCATGCCGGTGCCCAGGGCCTCATGCAGTTCATGCCGGCCACTGCAGCGGACATGGGCGTCGATCCGTTCGATCCGGCGTCGGCGATCGACGGTGCGGCGCGCTATCTGTCCCAGAACCTTCGGCGCTTCGGCTCACTCGAGCTCGCCCTGGCCGCGTACAACGCCGGCCCCGGCGCAGTGCAACAGCACGGGGGCATCCCCCCGTTCGCCGAGACCCAGGCGTACGTGCCCAAGGTCCTCGCCGCCGCGGGACTCACCGCCTCGACCCCCGCGTTCTCCACCCCCACGCTCCCAACTCTCACCCCCTTGAACCAAGGAAGCTCCCAGTGATCGAAGTCGATGGCCTGATGGCCGCCGTGATGCCGACTCCCAACGTGTCCCCGTCTGCCGACGCTCCCGCGGAGTTCGCGGCCGCGATGGCGCTCGCCGCGGACGCGGCGGGCCAGAGCGGGACCGAGTCGGATGGCGAGCCCCAACCCACCGTCTCGCTCGCCGAGACGCCACTCGATTCCGAGCCCACGCTCGATCTCGATGCCCTCACCGATCCGGGGCCCCTGGGCGAAGCCGAAGAGGTGGCCGCCGCGGGAGCGGCGGCGCTTGCGCTTGCGCTTGCGCCGGGCGCCGACGCGCCGACCGCCCCGGCCGATTCCCCCTCCTCGACCGGGGAGGCCATCGGGGACATCGGGGACACCGCCGAAACGCAGGATGTCGGAGTCCCCGCGCCGTCGGCCGCGAACGGCGGTTCGACCCCTGTGGTGGCCGACGAGGAGGCGACCGCCCCGGTGGCCGCGCCGTCGGTCGCCCCGTCAGCCGCGTCGTCGGCAACGAACCAGAACGCCGGCGCCGTGCCGGCCGGTGGTCCCACCCCGACCGTCGAAGCGAGCGCGGTTCCCAGCTCGGAGCCCGCTGCGGTGCTCGACTCGCTCGGCGAAGAGCCCCTGCCGGCGACAGCCTCGACGCCCGAGCTCGTCGACGAGGCGGTCGCGCCGCCCGCGACCACCGTCGCTGCCGTGCCGACAGCCGACGCCGCCGACGAAGAGACGCCGGCCGGCGAGTCGACCGCGACCGACGGCGCGGTCGATGCTCCTCCCGGACCTGTCGCCGCGGCGACGCCCGTTCCTGCGTCGGCGGAAGCTCAGTCGGCCTCGGCGGCCCCGGCCGTTCCGTCGGAGACGTCGGCCGGGTCGGACGCCTCGGTGCTCGAAGGGGTCATCGCCGACGCCGAGTCCCCGAACCCGTCGCCGTCGCCGTTGCCGCTTGCGGATGCCGGCGCCGACGCCGCCGTGCCCCGCCCCGATGTCGCAACCTCCGAGCCTCCCGCCCCGACCGTGCAGCCGGCCGCGGCACCGGCGCCCAACGCTCGGGTCGGCGCCGCCACCGGGGTCGCCGATGTCGTGCCGACCCCGACCATCCCGACGGCCGAGGCCACGCCGACCCAGCAGGTGGCCGAGGCCCTTCGCGACGTCCGCCGACTGGCCGATGGGTCCCACCGCCTCTCCCTGCAGCTGCATCCCGAGGAGCTCGGTGCCGTGCAACTCGAGGTGGCGATCCGTGACGGTCAGCTCCACGTGCGGGCCGTCGCCGAGACCGACGCCGCTCGTGCGGCCCTCGAACAGAACCTGCCCGAGCTCCGCAGCGAACTCCGCGATGCGGGTGTGCGGGCCGGCTCACTCGAGGTCGGCCCGGATGCCTCGGGTCGCGACGGTTCCGACCCGGCGAACCGCGGCCCCCGGGCCGAACGACGCGGCGACCCCGCCGACGACGACCCCGCAACCCCGATCCCCACCCACGACCCGTCGACCTCATCCGGTCTCGACATCCGTCTCTGAGAGGACGACATGAACTCCATCTCCGGCATCACCGACACCGCTCCGACCACAGACCTCGGGCCCGTGACCGAATCGGGCGAGCAGACCCTCGGAAAGGACACCTTCCTGAAGCTGTTGGTCGCCCAGCTGCGCTATCAGGATCCGCTCTCACCCGCCGACTCGACCCAGTTCATGTCGCAGACGGCCCAGTTCACCTCGGTCGAGAAGCTGGAGGAGATCGCGGCGTCGATGGCGAGCCTCACCAAGAACGACGATCTCGCCACCATCGGCAACCTCGTCGGGAAGACCGTCCAGCATCGCGACGAGCTGGGCTACCTCCACGAAGCGAAGGTGACGGCGGGCAAGGTCGACCCGAAGGGCATCGTGCTCGTGCTCGGTGACCGCGAGATCCGCATCGAGGACGTCGAGGCCGTGCTGGCAACCGGCACCCCGGTCTCCGACCCGATCGTCGCCGCTCCACCCGCTCCTGATCCGGAGGTGCCCGCCGTGGCTGTCCCCGAAGCAACGACTCCCGAAACACCGACTCCCGAAACAACGACTCCTGAAACAACGACTCCCGTTGTGGACGACCAGGCGGTGCCATGACCGACCCGGTGAGCCACGACGACGCGTTCCCATCCCATCCGTTCCCATCCCATTCCCTCAACCACAACTCCCTCCCCTCAAGCGAAAGCGACACCTCACAATGATCCGTTCCATGTTCTCCGCCATCTCCGGCCTGCGAACCCACCGCACGATGCTCGACGTCGTCGGCAACAACATCGCCAACGTCAACACCTCCGGCTTCAAGGGTTCGTCGGTCGTGTTCCAGGACATCCTCAGTCAGACGATCCAGGGGGCCGGCGCCGGTGCGCCCACGGCCGACATCGGCGGTACCAACCCCAGCCAGATCGGCCTCGGTGTGGCGGTCGGGCGCGTCAGCACCAACTACGCCCAGGGCGCCCTGCAGCGCACCGACCGTGATCTCGATTTCGCCATTCGCGGTGACGGGTTCTTCACCATCCAGAACGCCGGCGAGCAGCTCTTCACCCGGGCCGGTTCGCTGTCGCTCGATGCCAGCGGTCGTCTCGTGACCGCCACCGGCGGCATCGTGCAGGGCTGGTCGGCCGATCCGCTCGGCGTCATCGACACCAACAGCCCGATCAGCACCATCTCCGTGCCGGTCGGTGACCTCATCCCCCCCACCCCGACCACCGACGTGACGCTCAACGGCAACCTGCCCACGGGCGACGCGGTCGGGGCCAACTACACGACGAGCGTCGAGGTCTACGACAACCAGGGCCAGCCGATCCTCGCATCGTTCACCTTCACCAAGACGGACATCGACGAGTGGACCGCGACGGGCACCTACGGCGATCCCGCGACCGCCTTCACCCTCACCGACAGTGTCATCACCTTCGATGCCAGCGGTGACATCACCGTGCCGGCCGACCTGAACATGAACGTGGCCGCCGGGCAGATCCCCGGCGTCCCCGCGTTCACGGTGAGCCTGTCCAGCGACGGTGGTCGGGTCTCGCAGTACGGCGAGCTGAACTCCGTCTCCGTGACCGCGCAGAACGGTTCTGCCGCGGGTTCGCTCCAGGCGATGTCGGTCTCCCAGGAGGGCGTGCTCGTCGGCTCCTACAGCAACGGCCGGAACCGGGCGATCGCCCAGTTCGCCCTGTCCCTGTTCTCGAATCCCGAGGGGCTCGAGAAGGTCGGCGAGTCGAACTTCCGCGCCTCGGTCAACTCCGGCGTGGCCCAGCTCAACACGGCGGGCCTGGGCGGACGTGAGGGCGACGTCGGTGGCCACGACGCCGAT
>JAUIML010000182.1 GCA_030432715.1 Acidimicrobiia bacterium
GTCGGTCCGACTTCCGATCGTGCCGCCGAACGTGTCGCTGTTCACCGACGAAGGCCCGTTCGCGGAAATGATCGCCATGGGAGAGCACCGCGTGACCGATGAGATCGCGAACGTCTCGATCCTCGGAGGCTTCGCATTCTCGGACACGTCGAAGAACGGCCTCATCGTCATCGTCACCGGCCGCAACCACGCCGAAGGCGCCCGCGAGCTGGCGAGAGAGCTCGCCGATCTGGGATGGGCCAATCGCAGCCGTTTCGTCTGCGAAGCCACGCCGATGGACGAAGCAGTCGAACGGGCCGTCGCAGCCGGGGATGACCCGACGCTGCCCCCGATGGTCTTCTCGGATCTGGGCGACAACACCGGAGCCGGCGGCCCGACGAACACGCTCTGGATGCTCGAAGCTCTCCACGAGGCCGGCGCGCGGGGCGCGCTCATCGTCAACTTCCGCGATCGCCGCCTCGTCGAGGCGGCCCGGGCAGCAGGCGTGGGGAGCACGATGACCGCGCGGTTCAACGGCGACGACTGGGACCGCGACGGCGACCCCGCGTACACCGCCGACGCGACCGTGCTCGCCCTCCACGACGGCCATCTGATCGGTCGTCGCGGCATCGTCGCCGGCAAGAGCCTGTACTGCGGGCCGATGGCATTGCTGGACCTCGGCGGCGTCACGGTGGTTGTGACCAGCCGCGCAGCGGTCGGCAACGACCCGATCTATTGCGAAGCGCTCGGCGTCGACCTCGCGACGGTCCGGACCATCGTGGTCAAGGTTCGCAGCTCGTTCCCGGTCGCATACGACGAGTTCGTGGACCATGAGAACATGCTGTTCGTCGACACACCGGGGCGGACCTCGCCGGTGCTCAGCCGGATGCCCTTCACCCGACTCCCGAGGCCGGTGTACCCGCTCGACGAGAGATTCGAGTGGACCAACCCGCTGGCCAATTCCTGACACGACCCTCTGCGTAGCAGTCGGCCTCGTGATTCCACCTGGTCAAGGCTCGCCTCAGGGGTTCGAACTTTGTCCCGTTAGGACCGCCACTGCGCTCCCGATTCGCCTCCTCGTCAGGCGCTGAGCTCGGCCACTCGGGCCGCCATCTTGTCGATCGCCATGCCCCAACCCTGACCACCGGGGGAATCGGCGGGGACGCCGGCATGGGTCATGACCATCTTCGTCTGCGATCCGAGGTCTTCGAGCTCCACGATCACCGATGTCTCCATCGGTGTTCCTGCGGGCATGCCCATCTGCTGGGCCGTCATGGCGTTGCCGTCGGCGTCGCCCATGCTCTCGGTGTAGACGAGACGGGTCTTCGGATCGATCTCGCGGTACTCGCCGATGAAGAACATCTGCATCGTGCCGTTGGGGGTTTCCATCTGCATGCCGATGTGACGACGACCGCCGACCCGCACGTCCATCTCCGCCTTGGGGATCTCGGCGCCCATGGGGCCGTACCAGTTGGCGAAGTGCTCGGCCTCGGTCCACATCGCCCAGATCAGGTCGATCGGTGCGTCGAATGTGCGCTCGATCCGCACGTCTTTGGTGTCATTCATCGGTCGCGGTTCCTTCTTGTTCGGATTGGCGGGTGCGAGGGGTCTGGAGGTTCTGGACGTAGTCGTCGAGGCGATCGAACCGGTCTTCCCAGATGTGGCGGTACTGGGCGGTCCAGTCGGCGACCTCGGCAAGCGGGGCGGCGTCGAGCGTGCACGGGCGGAACTGCGCCCGCCGGCCGCGGGTCACGAGCCCGGCGTGCTCCAGCACCTTGATGTGTCGTGAGATCGCCGGGAGCGTCATGTCGAACGGCTCCGCGAGTTCGTTCACGCTCGCTTCACCGACGGCCAACCGGGCGAGGATCGCCCGCCGGGTCGGGTTGGCAAGCGCGGCGAAGGTCTCGTCCAGCCGAGCGTCGTCGAGCACTGCCGTTGCGGTCGTCACCTCTGCCCCTTCCGGTTACTTTGCATACTCGTTAATTAACGCAATGGGAAAGTACCAGCGGGCGACCGCCCGGTCAAACGCTCATTCGGGCCACCGCCGGGCGGCCTTGGCGAGCTCGCGGAGCTCGGCCCGTTCGGCGCCGTCGAGCACGTCGAGATCCCGGGCATGGAGCCGGTCGGTGTGCGCCTCGATCTCCTCCCGCACATCGCCGAGATCGCCCACGTCGGGGTACGGCTCCGGCCAGCCGAACATCGCCGCCGAGAACGGTGCCGGGCCGGCCAGGATCGCCTCGAGCGGCCCGACGCCGGCGGCCTGCACCGCCACACAGTGCCGCGAGAACCGGAGTTCGCGCATCGCCTGGGCGAGCTGGAAGGTCCGGCCCGGCCCGGGAGGCGCCGTGACCGCGTCGCGCCAGCCGACGAACAGCGGCGCATTCAGCGGATCGGCGGCGACCACGACCGCTTCCAGCAGCTCGCCGAGCCGGTCGGCCCCGGCGAACCCGGCGAGATGTTCGTCTCCCCACGCCGCGCAGATCTCGGCCCAGACCGCTCCGCCGGCCGATGGGGAGATGACGGCGCGGCCGGCAGCCACCATCTCGCGCACCGTGTCGGGATGCCAGAAGAAGGCCGCGCCGACGACATTGTCGACGGGGCAGTCGCCGAGCACACCCCAGCGGCCGACCGCGTAGGCAGCCATGCCCTCGGGCATCCCCCGGTCGCGACCCTGGGCGAAGGTGGACGGGGCGGTGAGCCAGTCCATCGCCAACATCCCGATCGAACCCCGCAAACTGCGGGCGACCGTCACGGAGTCCACGGCTCCTCCCCTCACCAGCGGGCGGGATGACCCGCGGCCACGGCCCGGTAGTAGTTCTCCGACATGTAGGTCGGGCTGTCCTCGGCCAACACACCGGCGATCTCCGCCTTCAGTGCCTTGGCCTCCGCCACCTCCGGTGTGTCGCGTCGGGCCATCGCCAGCAGGTCGACCACGTGGAGGGCGAGCTGCGGCTCACCCTCGTCGAGGTGGCGGCGGGCCGCGTCGAGCACGGCCCTCTTGTCGGCGATGGCGTCGAGCACCGCGCCGGTGCTGTCGTCGAGGGGTGCCGGATGGACCGACGTGATGTTGCGGTCCCACCAGCCGGCCTCGATGCGCCACACCTCTCGCACGATGTAGTCGGCACACCCGTAGGTCTGCGGGAGCCACGGCGAATCGGCGAACCGGGCGGGCAGCTCGATCTCGTTCACGGCGTCTTCGATCACCATGCCCTTGTTCATCCGCACGAGCGTCTCGTCGCGCAGCCAACGCAACGCGTCGCGCACGGTGGTGAGCATGTCGACGATCTGGTCGCGCCCCTCCACGTTGGATCCGTACTCGCGGATCAGGAGCTCGGCCGGCAGTTCGAGATAGCGATCCATCTGGTCGGCCCAGGCTCGAGGGTCACGCGGCGCCCGCAGGGGCGACCCGGCGTTGGGGAAGCTGCCGATCGTGGCGTTGGCGCCGTAGAGGATCTTGTCGTCGGCGAACCACAGGCCGGAGCCGTCGTCGGTCTCCGCATGGCTGTGGATCAGCTGGATCGGACGCTCGGTGTCGAGGGCGAGCTCGTCGACATAGGTGACGTCGGGGTCGCGCAGCACGGTGAACATCTCGGTGCCGACGATGCTGTCGTTGGGGAAGCCGAACTGCCACTCGGTCACCCGCTCGAGCCACTCCTGGGTCTCGCGATAGCGCCGGTGACGCAACAACACGTTGCGATGGGCGATGACGGTCGGGGCCGGTTCGCCCCGCTCCTCGTTGTGGGCCAGCCACGCCTCGACCCCGTGGTTGTAGGCCGTGTGGCCGTGGCTGTACACGATGTGGGTGATCGGCTTGTCGGAAACCGACCGCACGTTGGCGATCATCGTGCGGGCGTGACTGGCGTTGATGCCGGTGTCGACCTGCAGTAGCCCGGCGCCGTGGTCGACCGTGAGGGCGTTGCCGGTGCCGAACTGGATGTCCTGGAGCCACATCCCGGCGGCTGCCTGGCGGAAGACGAGCGGTTCCTCCCCTCCACCGGTCGCGTTGGAGTCGAACCAGTCGAGCGCCCCGTCGATCGGTTCGGGGCCGTTGCGCGTGTCTGCCATGCCACCAAGGTAGGCCCGGGCCACGAACCGCGACGCTGCTAAGCATGCGGGCATGACGGAACCACTGGTGATCGGCGTCCTCTACCCGTCGGACTGGAACAGCGACTTCGAGGCCGACCTCGATCGGCTCCGGGCCATCGATCCGGCTATCGAAGTGGTGACCGAGACCTATGTCGAGCCCTTCGAGGTGCGGACCGGGCGGGGCGTGCCCCCCTACGACGACATCATGGCGCTCGTGCCCGAACCGACCGACGCCCAACGCGAGGTGTTCGGCCGGATGGACTGCTGCATCGCCATCGACCTCCCCTTCGACATCGCCACCCTCGCCCCCCGTCTGCGCTGGGTCCAGGGCGTCGGGGCCGGGATCGCGCAGCTCCAGTCGGCCGGTGTCCACGAGGCCGGCATCACCCTCACCAACGGCTCCGGGTTGACCTCGACCGCGATCGGCGAGTTCGTCTGGGCCCGCATCCTCGGTGAGTACAAACGCGCCCGCGACCTCGACGCCGTGCAGGCCGAGCACAAGTGGACCGCGGTGTTCGGCGAGCAACTCGCCGGCAAGACCATCGCCCTCGTGGGGTTCGGACCGATCAACCGCCATGTCGCCGCCCTCGCCCGCGCCTTCGGGCTCCGGGTGCTGTGCCTGCGCCGCAGCAAGGCAAGCGACCCGCTGATCGACGAGGTCTTCGGGCCCGACGATCTCCACACGATGCTCGCCGCGGCCGACATCACCGTCGGCGCGGTGCCCGAGTCACCCTCGACCGAGAACCTCATGGACGAGGCGGCGTTCGCGGCGATGCCGGCCGGCTCGATGTTCGTCAACGTCGGGCGGGGCACGTTCGTCGACGAAGAGGCCCTGGCCGCGGCCCTCACCTCAGGCCATCTGCGGGCCGCCGCGATCGACGTCGCCCGGGTCGAGCCGCTCCCCGCCGAGTCGCCACTGTGGACGGCGCCCAACATCTACCTGTCGGCCCACTGCTCGACCGACCCGACCAAGCTCTTCGCCAACCTGCACCGGCTCTTCGAGGACAACGTCGGCCGGTTCCTGCGGGGCGAACCCCTGCGCAACCTGGTCGCGCCCTAGCGTCGGCGAACCCTCAGAGCTCCTCCCAGTCGATCCGGTCGTCGCGGTTCGGCTGGCGGCCGGTGCGCAGGGGACACAGGGGTGCCGCGGCCAGCAGGATCCGTTGCCAGTCGGTGGCCGCCGGCCTGACCGCCTCGCGCCACGACCGCAGCCCGTCGTCGGTCGACTGGGCAGCCTCGGCCGCAGCCCACGCGTCGTAGCCGGGGAGCGCCCACAGCACGATGAGTTCGTCGTCGTCGCGCATCGCCGTCGTCCACGCGCCCACCATGGTCCAGCCGTAGGGGTCGTAGGCGCCCATTGCGTGGGTGCGGACCAGCTCGAGCGTCTCGGCCGCGGTGCCCGGGCGCACCCTGATGATCTCGTGGGCACACACCTCGGCCCGCAGCCCGGTGTCGAGGGTCTCGGTGATCGTCGGCATCCACGGAGCCGGGAGCACGATGCGGTCGAAGCCGCCCCGGCGAAACTCCGACGCCTTCTTCCACCACTTCGCCAGCTTCGGGTCCTGCAGGTCGCGGCCGATCGTCTCCCCGCCGAACGAGCGGGCCAGTCCGTCGAGGCCGGGCTCCTCCCAGATGTTGCACACCTGGGGCCAGGTGCCCGTGCTCCCGACGACACCCCACACGCCGAAGCAGAGCTGGTTGCGATCCTCCTGCGCATTGGGGCTCCAGTTGGCGGTCATGTGGTGCATGTAGTCGCCCCGATGCACCCCGCGGATGTCGATGAACTCGTGGATGTAGGCGCGGTCGTTGTCGGTCATTGCAGCTCCCGTCGGAGGATCTTCCCCACGTCATTGCGGGGGAGACGGTCGATTCGTTCGTATCGCACCGGCACCTTGTAGGGGGCCAGATGCTCGCGGCAGGCGGCCTCGAGGTCGGCGTCGTCGGCGTCGCCCACCACGAACGCGACCGGCACCTCGCCGAGCCGGTCGTCGGGCACACCGACCACTGCGGCCTCGCGGATGCCCGGCACCGACGCGAGCACCTCCTCGACCTCGTCGGGGAAGACCTTGTTGCCACCCCGGTTGATGAGATCACCCACCCGGCCCTCGATCCACACCCATCCGTCGTCGATGCGGGCGACGTCGCCGGTGCGGATGAATCCGTCGTCGCCGAGACGGTCGCCAAGGGTCGCGGCCACGCCCGCGGGTGGCGGGCTCGCGGGCTTCACCAGCAGCTCGCCGACATCACTGCCGTCGGGAGCATCGATGCGCGCCTCGATACCGGGATGGGGCTTGCCGACGGCCCCGATCTTCTCGGGGTGGGCCTTGGCGTCGGCGGCCGTCCACCCGATCACCTCGCCGAGCTCGGCCTGGCCGTAGCCGTTGAGCACGAACGCGCCGAAGCGTTCGGTGAACCGGCGGGCCTGGAAGGGCGAGAGCGGCGCGGTGATCGAGCGCACGTAGCGCAGCGGCGCCAGGTCGGTGATGTCGGGGTCGTCGTTGAGCATGGCGATCGAGGCCGGCGGCAGCACCGTCGAGCGGATCTCGTGACGGCGCACGAGCGCGGCGAACTCGGTGGTCGAGAAGCGGTCCATGAGCACGAGCGGGGCGCCGGCCCGGAGTCCGAACAGGGCGTTGTAGATCCCAGCGTTGAGTGCCATCGGCACCGGGATCAGGTTGGGCGACGGTCGCTTGGAGGTGTCACGCGTGGCCGACAGCGGCCCGAGCACGCGATCGATGATCTCGAGATAGGCCCCGTGGTGGTGCACGATCGCCTTCGGTTCCCCCGTGGTACCACTGGTGAACAGCACGAACGCGGCGCCCGGTTCGTGGGTCGCGGAGCCGGGGCGGGGCTCCACGTCGGCGTCGTGCAGGAAGGCCGCCACGTCGGTGCGAGCGAGGAGCTCCTCGACGGCGCGCTCGGGAAGACGGTCGTTGACCGGCACGAACACCGCGCCGAGCGACCAGATCGCAGCCATGGCCATGACGGTCTCGCACCCACCGGCCTTGACCCCCACGGCGGCCCCGGGTCCGAACCCCGCGTCGCCGAGCTGCGCCGCCAGGCGGCTCACCTCGGCCCTCACTTCACCGGCGGTCCAGGAGCGGGTCGGACCGTGGAGCAGATGCTCCGCGTCCGCGAACGGGTGGTCGACGAGCAGCGACGCGAGAGTGACGGGATCAGCCATCACCGAGTGGCTGCCACTCCGGCTCGCGCTTCTCGGCGAACGCTCGGGGACCCTCGTCCTGATCGGGATGACCCCACATGCTCACGAGATGCTGCGCCCCGGCCCGGCAGGCATCGGTGAGGCCGAGTTCCAGCGCACCCCACAGGGCCTTCTTCGTGGCGGCCATCGCCGCCGGGGAGTTCTTGGCGATGGTCTCGCCGATCTCCTGGGCCCGGGCCCGCAGCTGCTCGGGCGGGTCGACGATCTCGGAGATCATGCCGAGTTCGTGGGCCCGCTCGGGGCCCATGCGTTCGTACTTGCCCATGAAGGCCATGCGCATCACGGCTTCGACCGGCATCTTCTTCATCAGCCCGATCGCCTCGATGGCGACGACCTGGCCGACGGACACGTGCGGGTCGAAGAACTGGGCGTCGCTCGCGGCGATGACGATGTCGGCGTCGGCCACCCAGTGGAACCCGCCGCCGCAGCAGATGCCGTTCACCGCGGCGATGACCGGCTTCCACACCTCCTGGTGCCACGACGTGAAGTGCACGTCGAAGTCCTCCATCGACTGGCGGTAACGCTCGAAGCCGATGCCGTCCGACGCGATCTCGCTCACGTCGACGCCGGTCTGGAAGTCGCGACCGTTGCCGGTGTGCACGATCACCCGCACGTCGGGATCCGCATCCAGTTCGCGCCAGGCGACGGCGAACTCGTCGCGCATGTCGCCGCTCATCGCGTTGCGCACGTCGGGGCGGTCGTTGACGAGCCATCCCACCGGGCCGTCGCGGAACACCTCGAGGTGGTCGAAGGTCGAATAGGTGCTCATGAACGGGGAACCTCCTGCCACGGGGCGCCATGCCAGGGGTCGGGCTCCCGGGGGAGACCGAGCACCTGCTCGCCCAACACGTTCTTGTTGAT
>JAUIML010000183.1 GCA_030432715.1 Acidimicrobiia bacterium
ATCGGCCAGGTCACCGTGGTCGACGGACAGGGCGACCCCCAGGAGGGCAACGGCCCCAACATCGGCTTCAACTGGGAGGCGGAGACCCCCAACCCGAGGCTCTTCCTCCAGGAGGGCCGTGCCCCCGAGGCACCGTTCGAGTTCGCCTTCGAGCAGACCGCGTTCGAAGAGGGCGACTTCGTCATCGGCGACACCTACACGATCGAGGCGCCGGGCGGTGTCTACGACGACGTCGAACTCGTCGGCACCTTCTACTTCGCAGCAGAAGACGGCAGCGCCGCAGTGGGCGCGAAACTCGCCACCTTCGAGCTCGACTGGACACTCGAGGTCATCAATCTCGACACCGGCTACAACGACATCACCCTAACCCTCGAGCCGGGCATCGACCCGCTCGAGGCCTCCCGCGACATCCGGGAGGCCATCGGCCCCGGACTCGAGGTGGTGACCGGCGAGACCCTGCAGGACGAGACCCAAGAGCAGTTCGACGAGTTCATCGGCATCTTCCAGACCGTCCTGCTCGTCTTCGCGTTCATCATCCTCATCGTGTCGGCGTTCGTGATCTTCAACGTCTTCTCGATCCTCATCGGCCAACGCATCCGCGAGCTCGGGCTCCTGCGCGCCATCGGCGCGACCGGCCGCCAGGTCACCACCGCCCTCATCGGCGAAGCGTTCCTCGTCGGGGTGTTCGCGATGGTCGTCGGCACCGCCCTGGGCATCGGCTTCGGGTGGACCCTGCGCTGGCTGCTGCAACAGTTCGACTTCGGGCCCGAGGGCAACGAGCTCGTGCTGCAGCCGGCCACGTTCATCTGGGGTGCGGTGGTCGGCATGCTCGTCACGCTGGCCAGCGCCATCGCTCCCGCCCTGCGGGCTCGCCACGTGAGTCCGATGGCGGCACTGCGCGACGACGCCCGCCTCACCCGCCAGGTGCCCGCGATCAACCTCCCGCTCGGCATCGTGGTCACCCTCGTGAGCTGGGCGATCGTCGCACTTGCGGTGACCACCGCCGAGGCCGGCGTGATCATCCCGCTCGGGCTGATCGCCGCCTTCGCCAACACGTTCGGTCTGCGACGCGTCAACGCCGCGGTCGGCCGCTACGCGACCCTCGGCTTCGGCGTGGTGTTGCTGGCCATCGCCGTCGTCGCCGACTTCGACGTGGTCGCGCTGCTCTCGCTGCTCGGCGTCGCCGCGATCACCCTGTTCCTCGGCGTCAACGCGATCAGCCCCGCCCTCGCCCGACCGGTGAGCAACTTCCTCGGCCGCTGGCCGTTGGCGATCCTCACGGGCATCGTGGGTCTCGTCACCGCCATCATCGGGGCGAGCGCCACGCTCGGTTCGGTCTACCTCATCGGCCTCTCGATCAAGGATCTGGTCACCGACTTCGACCTCGCCGGTGTGTTGGGCCTGGTCTTCGGCTTCGTCCCGCTCCTGCTCGCGCTCGGGGTGTTCACCGTGGGCCGCCGAGCCATCGACGCGTCGTTCATCATGGGCTGGCGGTGGACGCAGGTGCTCGCCGGCATCGGCATCTTCCTCGTCGGCGCCGTCGGCACCGTCCTCGGCCTCTTCGGACTCGTGGCGCTCCTCACCGGCGAATGGGGGGATCTGATCCTCCTCCCGATCGGCGCGGCATGGTTCGGCGCAGCCTGGTGGCTACGACGGTTCGTTCCGTCGGCCATGAAGTCCAACGCCCGGATGGCCCGCGAGAACGCGGGGCGCAGCCCTCGGCGCACGGCCTCGGCCGCAGCCGCCCTGATGATCGGGCTCGCACTCGTGAGCACGGCCACCGTCGTCGCCTCGTCGTTCAAGGCCACGTTCGCCGACATCCTGGAGAACTCGGTCACCTCCGACTGGTTCATCGCCCCGACCAACCAGCAGAACCCCAACAGCGGGTTCAGCACCCAGCTGGCCGAGGACCTCCGAGCGCTGCCCGAGACCGAGAGCGTGCTGAGCTATCAGTTCAACTTCGAGGCGTTCCGCACCGACTTCGACGACCTGGTCCGCGACAGCTCGGCGACGAGCCTCGGCCCCTCGCTCGACCACATCGACCCCGATGTGATCGCTCTCGACGAGTCGCTGCTCGACCGCAACGCGATCCTGGTCCACGAGGACTTCGCCAACGACAACGACTTCACGGTCGGCTCCGAGTTCTCGATCACGTTCAACGACGGGATCTCCGAGACGGTGCGGGTGGCGGGCATCTTCACCGACTCCAGCATCTACGGGAACCGGATCGTCGACCTCGAACTCTGGTCCGACCATTTCGAGACCGGCATCGACCAGTTCGTCTCGGTCATCACGGCCGACGGGGTGTCGGAGGAAGAGGCCCGGGCGGCGATCGAGACCGTCACCGATGAGTACTCACAGGTCAGCGTCGACACCCGCGACGAGTTCCAGGAGCGTCAGGAGGGGCAGATCGATCAGATTCTGATCGTCTTCAACGTGCTGCTGCTGGTTGCGATCATCATCGCCCTGCTCGGCATAGCGATCACGCTCGCCCTGTCGGTCTTCGAACGAACCCGCGAGCTCGGCCTCGTGCGCGCGGTGGGCATGACGTCGCAACAGATGCTGCGGATGGTGCTCTTCGAGGGTGCGATCATCGCCGTGTTCGGCGGTGTGCTCGGGGTGGCGCTCGGCACGGTCTTCGGGTCGGCAGCCGTGGTCGTCATCCCCGACTCGTTCATCCGCGTGCTCGACGTCCCCGTCGGCAGTCTGTTGCAGTACCTCGCCATCGCGTCGGTCGCGGGCATCGCTGCGGCCATCATCCCGGCCCGCCGGGCGGCGCGGCTCAACGTGCTCGACGCGATCTCCCAGAACTGACCCGGCCTCAGGTCGGCCCGCGATCTGCCGACAGACATCTGATGGACAGCGGCAGGATCCTCGACGAAGCCGTCACGGTGCTCGTGGCCGGCGATCCCGGCATGGGCCCGGAACCGGGCGCGACCGCGGCCGGGGTCGAGATCATCGGCCGGGCGGCGACCGGGAACGACGCCGTCAACCAGGTTCTCGAAGAACTCCCCGACATCCTTCTCCTCGACGTGCGCATCGTCGACATCGATGCCCGAGCCGTGTGCCGACGCGTCCGGGATTGGGCGCCCGCCACCAGGATCGTCGCCGCCACGCCGGCCGACGACGAGGCGGCCTACACCACCATCGTCGCCGGCGCGGTCGGGGCGGTCCTGCTCGACACCGACGACGCGAACCTCGACCGCACCCTCCGAGAGGTCAACCGCGGTGAGGCGGTGCTGCTCACCCACATGGCCGGGCGCCTGATGGGCGACCTCGACGCGTGGGCCCACCGCTCCGCCGACCCGATCCATCCGCCGCCGACCCTCACCGCAACCGAGCGTGAGGTGCTGACCCGACTCGCGGCCGGCGACTCGTCCGCCGACATCGCCCGCAGTCACGCGGTGACCACGCATCTGGTCAACCTCCACGCCGGCTTCGCCGTGACGAAGCTCCATCGGTATGTGCACGGCAGCGAACGGATCGCCGCCGAGGGTCACGTCAACGGCGGCTGACAACGAGGACACCACCACGTCTGGCGACCGTGGACCCCGTCCTGCGTCGAACGGATCGCGGTGCCGCACACCCGACAGCCCTGCCGGTGGCGGCCGTAGACGGCCAGGCCGTCGCGGTACGTCACCCGGCGATCCCGGCCCAGATTGACCTGCAACTGCGCTGCCGCGGTCTCGTAGAGCCGCCGAACCGTCTCTGCCGCGACCGATCCGAGTGGGGTGGTGGGGTCGACGCCGCACGCGAACAGTGCCTCGCACTTGTAGACGTTGCCGATCCCGGCGGCGAGACGCTGGTCCAGGAGGACGTCGGCGATCGACGACCGGGGATCCGCCCACTCGTCGACCCGACGGACGATCTCCTCGACATCCACCGGTGCGACACAGAGATCGGGCCCGAGATGGTCGAGGGCACCGTCGCCCCGCCGCCCGATCTCCACGACCGGGGCCGCGAAGCAGACCGCGACCGCGTCGTCGGTCTCCAACACGGCCCGGGCGAGGTGGCGTGGTTTGCGCCAGCGTTCACCCCGACCGTGCAGCTCCCAGCTGCCGGTCATCCGCAGGTGCGAGCGCAGCACGAGCCCTCGTTCGACCTCGATCTCGAGATACTTCCCCCGACTGGCGACCCGTGAGACGACGTCGCCGGCCTTCAACCGGTCCATTCCCCGCAACCGGGGGAACGACACGGCGACGAGGGCCCGATCGAGCAGGGCCGGTCGCAGCCTCGAGGCGACGTTGTGGAGGGTGTCGCCCTCGGGCACCTCAGTCGACGCCGAGGGCGGTGGCGACGTCGTCGGCGAGCCGATCGACAGCCCGCGCCGCTTCCTTGCTGATCCCCCCGAAGACGGTGAAGGAATGCGTGAGCGACGTCTCGCAGCGATGGGTGACCCGGACTCCGGCGGCAGCCAGTGCCTCTGCGTAGGCGTTGCCCTCGTCTCGCACCGGGTCGAACCCGGCGGTGACGACCACGGCGGGAGCCAGGCCCCAGAGCTCGGTGGCGAGACCGGGACTGGCGCGGACGTCGTTCGCCGCTCCCGGGTCGGGCAACGCGTGGTGGGCGAAGAAGGCGAGGGTGGCGCTGGTGAGCGGGAACGTCTTCGCACACGACTCACGACTCCCGCCCTCGAAGGTGTGGTCGGTGCCGGGGTAGACGAGGATCTGGGCCACCGGCTGGGGCACGCCGCGGACCCGGGCCTGCTGGCATATGACCGCCGAGAGCATCCCTCCTGCCGAGGTGCCGGCCACCGCGACCCGGGCCGGGTCGACGCCGAGCCCTTCGGCGTGCTCGACGACCCACTGGTGGGCGGCGATCCCGTCGTCGACGAACGCCGGGAAGGGATGCTCGGGGGCCAGTCGGTAGTCGACGGAGATCACCACGGCGCCACAGCGATCGGCCAGGGTCGTGCAGAGCGCATGGTCGGTGTCGAGGTCGCCGATCACATAGCCACCCTGGTGGTACCAGACGATCGCCGGCGCGGCGCCGGTGGTGCTGGTCGGGTGATAGATCCGCACGGCGAGATCACCGGCGGGTCCGGGAATCGTGCGATCGTGGGTCGAGACGGTGGCGACCGGGTCGTGCTGGGTGATCTGCACCATCTCCGCGAACGCGTCGCGTATGGCCTCGGGCGTGGGGTCCTGGGCGCCGGCGCGTTTGGTCGCCGCGGCGGCGAAGGCCTGCATCTGGAGGTCGAGCGTGTTGCCGTCGATCTCGAGCGCATCGCCGGCCATGCGTCGCAGGAGACGCTTCGGCAACCGGCTGGTGGAGCGGGCGGCGGTCCGGGCGACTCGCGTGCGGGCGGACATCGTCACTCGTCGCGCAGCACGGCGACGTCGTGGGGATGGCTCTCACGTAGACCGGCGCCGGTGATGCGCACGAGCCGGGTGCGGTTGCGCAGATCGTCGAGATCGGCCGCCCCGGCATAGCCCATACCCGAGCGCAAGCCACCCATGACCTGCGCCACGAGCTCACCCATCGGACCGGCGTAGCGGACCCGGGCCTCGACCCCCTCTGCGACATGCTTGCCCGGCGCCTGGCCGGTGCCGTAGCGGTCGGTCGCCCGCCCCCGCATCGCACCGGCGGAGCCCATGCCCCGGTAGGTCTTCCACATGGCGCCGTCAACCAGTTCGAGATCGCCGGGGGCCTCGTCGACACCGGCGAGGAGGTTGCCGAGCATCACACAGTCGGCGCCCGCCACGAACGCCTTGACGATGTCGCCCGAGGTGACGACGCCGCCGTCGGCGATGATCGGCACACCGAGCACTCGGGCTGCGGCGGCACACTCGTGGATCGCCGTCATCTGGGGCATGCCCGCACCGGCCACCACTCGGGTCGTGCAGATGCTGCCGGCACCCACGCCGACCTTGATGACATCGGCTCCCGCCTCGACCAGCGCCTCGACCCCTTCTCGGGTCACCACGTTGCCGCCGACGACGGGGAGGTCGGGCCAGCCCTTCTTGATCGTCCGAACCGCATCCATCACACCCTGGGTGTGGCCGTGCGCAGTGTCGATCACGAGCATGTCGACGCCGCTCGCTTCGAGGGCCTCGGTGCGCTCCGCCGTGTCGGTGACGCCGACCGCGGCTGCGACCCGGAGACGACCGTCGTCGTCGAGGGTGGACTCGGGGTTCTCGATCCGCTTGGTGATGTCCTTCACCGTGATGAGGCCGGCCAGGCGGCCGTCGTCGTCGACCAGCGGCAGCTTCTCGATCCGGTGCTCGTGCAGTATGGCCACGGCGGCTTCGAGTTCGGTACCGACCGGCGCGGTGACGAGCGGTGCCGAGGTCATGAACTCGGTGACGGGCTTCTCGTACTCGTCGGCGGTGCAGAACCGGATGTCGCGATTGGTGAGGATGCCGACGAGGCGACCGTCGGGATCACAGATCGGCACGCCGCTGATCTTGTGACGTCCCATGATCGCTTCGGCATCGTCGAGGGTGGCAGAGGGTGGCAGGCTGATCGGCGAGGAGATCATGCCGGCCTGGGCCCGCTTGACCCGATCGACCTCGTCGGCCTGGTCCTCGATCGAGAGGTTGCGGTGGAGCACACCGATGCCGCCGGCCCGGGCGATCGCGATCGCGAGCGGAGCCTCGGTGACGGTGTCCATCGCTGCGGACATGAGCGGGACCCGCAGTTCGATCCCCGCGAGCGACGTGCGGGTGTCGACCTCGGAGGGCAACACCTCGCTCCATCCGGGGACCACGAGCAAGTCATCGAAGGTGAGCGCATCGGCGCCGGCGAAGATCTCGTCGTTCATCCGCTCACGATAGTGCGCCACATCACTTCAAACAGGCCTCGACCCGCCGATTGGTGGACATGCAGTGGAAGCTCGCGCTCGCGGTGTCATCGCTCGCGCTGTCGTCGATCGCCGCGTCCTGCGCGGCTCCCGAACCGCCGGAGGAGTGGGTGGTGCAACGCGTCGCCCCGACCGAGGTGCGCGACGACGCCGGCGGTGTCTGCGACGACGTCCGCACGCTCGCCCTGGGCAGCCATGCCGGCGAAGCCACGCTCGACGGCACGCTCGACGAACTGGCCCGTGTCGCCGCCCTCACCGGCGCCACCGAGGCGCTGCCCCTCCTCACCAGGATCGACACCCTCGACGACGACGCCGAACTGACGCCTCATCAGCGCGACGTGGAACGCCACGACCTGCTGGTCCTCGCCAGCCGGTCCATCGACGACGCCACGGCGACGGCGTGTGAGATACCCGCCTTCAGTGCCCTCTACGCGACCACCGGGTTCCCCGACTGCCACTTCGAGATGGAGCTGCCGGTCGCCGCGTACACCACCGCCGACTCACCGGGAACGTGCACCACCGACGGCAGGCCCGACTTCCTCCCGTGCTGGAGCGACGACGGCGATCATCTCGCGGTCGACTGTGTGAGCGGGGACATCGTCACCGCCGCCGGCGAGTGGTGGGAGCCGGCTGGTCCACCTCGACCGGTCGAGATCGACCGTACCGATCCCGACGCTCCCGACGGTCCCGACCTCATCGTTCCCCTCGCCACTCCGGAATGTGCAGGTCTCGCGGCGTTGTTCGCGACGGACGCTGCGGTGGTCTCCGACTTCGATCGACTCGCCGACGCAGCCGCCCCGCTGAGCGCGGCGGTGCGCTCGCAGGTCGAGGACTTCATCGTGGCCGCCGTGGATCCACCGACCCTCGACGAGTTCGAGGCGCTGGTGTTCGCATTGGACCAGATGACAGCCGACGAGTGCGGCCTGCCCCTGGTCAGCGCCTGGGCATCGTTCACCGGCGAGGTCCTGGACCTCCCCTGCTGGCTCCCCACCGGGGATCGCTATCCCGCGTACGAGATCGTCGACTGCCCCGATCAGGCCGACGACGACGCGTAGAGCCGTTCGAGGGTCATCAGAACCGTCGGGACGAGGATGCGCAGCTCCCGCGACACCAACGGCCGATCGGCCACCGCCCGCCACGTCTGGAGGACGTCGAGCACGTGGGCCCGGATCTCGTCGTCGGTGTGATCGCCGTCGAGGCCGAGGCGCGCAGCGAGGTCGGCGCCGTGTGAGCCGAGAATCCGTTC
>JAUIML010000184.1 GCA_030432715.1 Acidimicrobiia bacterium
TTGGCCTCGATGGTGACGACCTTCTGCGAGGAGTCGGCCAGGAGCTTGCGGTCGTGGCTGACGTAGAGGACCGACTTGGGCGTGGTGCGGATCCGCTCGGCGAGCCATTCCTTGCCCGGCACGTCGAGGAAGTTGTCGGGCTCGTCGAGGACCAGCACCTCGTGTTCGGACCGCAGCAGCAGTTCGAGGGCCATGCGCTTCTGCTCGCCGCCGGAGAACGTGGCCATGGAGCGATCGTGGATCTCCGACCAGGGCAGGCCGATCACTCGGTGGGCACACTCTTCCCAGAGCACCTCGGCCTCGTAGCCGCCCACGCCGCCCCAGAGATCGAGGGCCTTGGCGTACTTCATGCCATCGTCGTCGCCGGATGTCATCAGCCGCTCGGCCCGGTCCAGGCGGGCTGCCGCGTCCTGCAGGTCGGCGGTGGAGAGGGAGACGAAGAGATCCCGGACGGTCGTGGAGTCGTCGAGTGATCCGACGAGCTGCGTCATGACGCCCAACGAACCCTGGACGGAGATGGTGCCGGCCGTGGGGACCTCGGTGCCGGCGATCAGGCGCATCACGGTGCTCTTGCCCGCGCCGTTGGCCCCTACGAGCGCGACGTGTTCGCCCTCGCCGACCCGGAACGACACGTCGTCGAGCAACGTCTGCCCGCCGGGCAGTGACCATCCGAGATGGCTGACCTGGATGGATCCCACAGCCGACGACCGTAGCGGGCGGCTATCGGGGCGAGCTGTCGAGTAATTCGAAGGCCCCCTCGGCCCGCGCCTGGCCCGCAACCTGCAACTCCACGCGATGTACCCCTGCGTGGTACCGCCGGGTCGATGCGGTCGCGATCCTGCGCCGCTTCCGCAGCGTGACCGACTCGCCGGGCCCGAGGTCGACCGTGGTCCACTTGAAGACCTTCGGCGTCGTCGCGCCCGAAGCACCGACATGGTGGACGACGAAGTCGATCACCAGATGCTGCGGGCTCGATGCCGTGGAGGCGAGCGTGGTCGTGAGGGTGATCGACTCGCCGAGCGACAACGTCGCCGGATCGATCGAGAACGACGCCACGTCGACCTCAGGTGAGGTCGTGAACCCGAGCACCGCGAGGGCGCCGGGGTGCCCCTTCTTCACCAGGCTGCGCAGGGCGTGGCGGATCATCGACGGTTCGATGGTCGGGTCGGATTGCCAGCGGGTGCAGATCTCCACCACGAGGTCGGGGTGGTTGCGGGCGATGTCGTTGAGATGGTTCGCCACCGAGCGGCGCACGGTCTCGCTCGGGTCGTGGCGGAGCAGTTCCAGGAGCTCGATGCCGATGTCCGGATCATCGAGGAGCGCCTGGACCTTCGGTCCCCACGGCAGGTGCGGGCGGGTGCCCTCGGACGGGAGCCGGCGCACCGCCTCGTCGGGGGATCTGGTCCACCCCCGCAGCGACGTGCGCGTCGACTCGAGATGGTGTTCGAGGAACGGGCGGATCGCGAACTCGCAGGAGAAGCTGCGGGTCAGCGACTCCATCGCGGCCAACGACGCCGCGGGGTGGTCGAGCCCGTGGCGTTCGACGAACGAACAGAGCGGCCAGGCCGGGAACCCCTCGATCCCGGGGTCGTCGGCCGCGTCGACGACGATCGCCAGGGCGGTCGGGTAGTCGTCCGGGAGCAGCGCCCGCAGTTCGTCGGCCACTCGGTTGATGCGGTCCTTGAGCTCGAGCGCCGAGAGCGCGGTGGCGAGTGTGGCGACGAAGCCCGTCTCGTCGAAGTCGGGGTGCACGTCGTGGAATCGCCGGGCGAGCCGCTCGAGCAGGGCCCGGTCGAACTGGTTCTTCAGCGGCTCGGCCACGGGCGCACTGTATCGACGGCGCTCACGGGGTGGTGAGGGCCGGGAGCTGGCCGAGCGGCACGGTGGGCACGTGGATCCAACCCTCGACGCGGGCCACGGCCCGATGCTCGACTGGGGCGACGGTGGTGAGTCCGGCGTGCCCGAGACCGGCGACCACCGCGGTGAGGAGCGCGTCGAGATCGTCGGCGTTGTCCACCAGTCGGCCCGGCCACGGGCCGAGGTCGATGTGGGGAGCGAGCGCGTCGACGATTTCCCGTCGGGCGTCGGCCGCGACGACATCGGTCCGTCCACTCGACTTGTAGCCGGTCGACCGCAGGCCCCAGACGGCGAGGGTTCCCCCGGGGTAGGCCTCGTAGATCCCGGCCGCCCCACTGCGATCGGCACCCGGTCCGATGAGCTGTTCGAGGATGCCGATGCCGCGAAGGGCCACGACGCCGAGACGGTCGGTCGACACGCTCAGGGGATCACGAGGTGTGTGATGGCGGCGAAGCCACTGGTCGGTGGTGCGCAGCCGCAGGTCTCGCGGTTCGGCGTCGATATCGCGGGTCGTGCGTCCCTCGTGGTGGCGGCGGATCGTCTCCACGAACGGCGTGGGCCAGCCCAACGGGCAGTCGATCCCGATGGCATCGGCCATCCGGGCTCGCTCGACGATCGCCTCGTCGGTGGCCGGTCGCACGAGGTCGGTCACGCGGGGCCTGCCGGCCCACTCGATCGCACACAGGCTCGACTTCTCGGGTTGTGAGGCGAGATCGACGCCCACGAACTGCGGTGTCCGATCGCCCATGCCGTCACCGTAGAGCGGCTCAGCGACCCGGTGGTGCGTCGGGGTAGGTTCGTCGCATGCCCAGCAACGTGATGCTCAAGGGAATGAACACCATCCACCGCGGTCTGCTCAAGATCAGCGGCGGTCGTATCGGGTGGACGGCCGGCAAGATGCCCGTGCTCGAATTGACCACGACCGGCCGGAAGTCGGGCAAGAAGCGATCGGTCATGCTCACCTCGCCTCACCAGGACGGCGACTCGATCCTGATCGTGGCCTCGCGGGGAGGCGACGACGTGCACCCCGACTGGTTCCTGAACCTCCGCGACGACCCTTCGGTCGAGGTGGCGATGGGTGGGACCGAGTCGTCTCCGTACACCGCTCGGATCGTCGCCGGCGACGAACGAGCCGAGTTGTGGGAGACCGTCACCGCCGCCTACTCCAACTACGGCGGCTACCAGAAGAAGACCGACCGCGAGATCCCGCTCGTCTTCCTCGATCCGGCCTGACCGCGCCGATCACTCCGCGGCCGGGATGAGGCTTCGTCGGCGATCGCGGATGAACGGCCAGCCGAGGGCCATGCCGATCACCACCAGCACCAGCATTCCCACCGCGGCGGCCCCATAGGCCACCGCCCGTCCCGGCCCCTCGTAGAGGCCCGCGACCACGGGCGCGGCGATGCCGGCCATCAGGGATTGGGCCGCGCCCATCAGGCCCTGCGCCCCCGCCTGACGATCCTCGGCGACGGCGAGCGAGATGGCGACGCCGGAGGCCGCGATCGTGATCCCGTCGCTGAGGGCGTGCCCCATCGCGAACGCGAAGATCCAGCCGCCCGTCGGCAGTTGGCCGTACATGAAGATGAAGAAGGCACCGACGACCAGACCGGCGGCGGCGATGCGGAAGGGTCCGACGCGCTGGGAGAGTCGGCCGCTCGTCGGGCCGAGGATCACCAGCGGAACCGCGAAAAGGGTGATGCCCAGGTTGGCCAACCAGTCGGTGGTCTCGAGGTCTTCGTGGACGACGTCCCACAGCGCATCGAAGGCGCCGATCATCAAGAACACGGCGCTGCCGAGCACGACGGCCCCGCTGACCACCCGATTCCGGAGGAGGTCGAGCGCCAGCCGCTGGCCGGTCTCGTCGGGGGTCTCCACGACGGTGACGGCGAGGGCGAACGGGATGATGGCGAGCGTCAGTCCGCTCACCACGAGGAACGGAGATGCCAGTCCGAACGGGCCGACCAGGGCCGCGCTGATGGCGGGTCCACTGGCGAAGCCGAATACGTCGGCGCTGAGCAGCCGGCCGAGGTTCTGCCCGAGGTTCTCGGGATCGGCGAGGATCACGATGCGGCGGATGGCCGGAAGCGACGCGCCGATACCGATGCCGGAGACCAGACGTCCGGCGAGCAAGGGGACGAGCGAGGTGCCGAACGCCATCATCAGCAGGCCCACGACGTTGCCCAGCACGCCGACGATGATGAGCGTGCGGGCGTGGCCACGATCGGCCAGCGGAGCGATGACGATCTGCGCGACGAACGCCGAGATGAAGCCCGCCCCGATCAGGACGCCGAGCCACGTCTCACTGATCCCGTACTCGTCGCGATAGTCGCCGACCACCGTGAAGAGCACGCCGTACCCGGAGGCCAGGGCGGCCGACAGCGCCGAGAACACCCACCCCGGCGAGATACGGGCTCGCAGAGCTGGTCGATCGGACATCCGGAGAGGCTACGGACCCCGGGTGGTCATCGCCCGTCTTTCCCCTCGTCCCGGCCAACGGATCCGATCGACGATCTAGTCTTCGATCATGGCGGACAGGTTCAGCGGCGGGTTCCGGTGGCTTCTCGGGCTCATGCTCACCCTCCTCGCTCCGGTGGTGGTGGAGCTCCTGGGCTGGAACGAGCCGTGGCTCGTCATCGTGCCGTCGGCGCTGATCGGGGCCCTGTGCCTCTGGAACATCAACGTCGCCTACGGCCGCTGGGTGAACGAACGCGGCCGGTGGGAGGTCGCGAGCTGGCTGTCCAGTCATCTCACGCTGGCCGGTCTCGGCATCGCCGTGGTGGGGGTGGCCGCGTTGTTGATGGCGTGGTCGTCCACGGAGAACATCCAGGTCGGTATCGCCTACGCGCTGGGGCTGTGGCTCGCGGGCACCGTGCCCGTGGTGCAGGTCGTGCGAGCCAAGCTGGCCGACATCGCCGACGCGGTGCCGTTCGTGGTCGCCTGGGGCCTCAACCTGCTGTTGATCGCGGGGGCCACCGTGCTCCCGGCCGGCCTGCTCACCGGGTGGGAACGCTCGGGCGTGGTGCTCGGTGCAGTGGCCGCCGCGGTGTGGCTCTTCTTCGAGGTCGCTCGTCGGCTCATCGGTGTCTGGCCGTGGCTGGTGGGCGTCGGTGCGTTCTGTCTGCTCCTCCCGGTCGGCTTCGTCCTGTTCGCCGACGCCGACCGGGTCCGATGGCCGATCCTGTTGCTGTTCCCGGTCGGCCTGGCCCTGGTCTCGGCTCGCCAGCGCAGCGACCGTCCCGTGCGCATGGCCGGGCCTCGCCGGGCCACCGACCCCTGGAAGGTCACGGCGCTCGCCGGGCTGCTCCTGCTCCTCGTCGGCTTCGCCTGGTGGGTGATCGTCATCGGCGACGACGTGTCCCGCACGCTCGTGTTCGCCGGGGTCTTCGGCGCCTTGTTGTTCGGGGCATCGCTCGTCACGCAGGGGGAGGGTCTCGTCGTCGTCGTGCTCGTCGGTCTGCTGATGGTGTGGGTGGTCCAGGACCACACCGGCGACGCGGCGCCCGTCGCCCCGCTCACCTCCGACGCGGTCCTCGCGGCGTTCGGTGACTCCTACCTCTCCGGCGAGGGAATCGGGTCGTTCTACGCGGGCACCAACACGGCGGGGGCCGACGATCTCGCGATCGACGGGATCAACGAGTGCCGCCGCAGCGAACACGCGTACAGCCCGTTGGTGGCGGCCGACCAGGGGCTCGACCTCGCCTTCTACGGGTGTTCCGGAGCGTTGGCGGTCACCGGTCGGTTCGACGAGACCGACCCCGAGTCGGTGGCGGAGGAGTTCGCCGCGAACTCCGTCTACGGCCAATTGTTGCGGTGGGAGGCCGAGCGCGGGACCGACAACGACCCCGAACTGGTCCTGCTGTCGATGGGTGGCAACGACGCCCTGTTCGCGAAGATCGGTGCTGCGTGCTTCCTCCCCGGGTCGTGCGACAACGCCCTGGACGCGAGCGCCACACCGGTCCTCAGCGGGGTCACGACGCGGGTCGAGATCGCGCTCACCAAGGCTCGGGAGCTGTTCCCGACCTCACCCATGGTCGTCGTGGCCTACCCCCAGATGTTCGGCCCCGCGGTCGACGACTGCGCGGGCCAGGTGCCCTTCAACGAGTCGGAGACCGTCGCGCTCCAGGACTTCGTCGACGCGCTCAACGGCGCCATCGGGGCGGGGATAGAGAACGCCGGCGGCGGGCAGGTGGTCCACTTCGCCGGCGCGACTGCGGCGTACGACGGCGAACGGTTCTGTGAACGCGACTCCTCCGGGGAGCTCGTCGATCCGACCGCGATCCGGGCGCTCGCCTTCCAGCCGACCGAGGGCGACGACCTGCTCGATCGTCTGGGCCCGGCGAAGATCATCCACAACACCTTCCACCCGACCCGCCGCGGTCACGAACTCGTCTCGGCGGCTCTGATCGATTTCCTCGAGGCCGACTGTCATCTCGGCGCCGATGCCTGGTCCGACACGGCCCGGTGTGAAGCCGCCAGCGCGCCCGTGGCGGCACCGGCCGCCGAGACCATCGAGCCGAGCGGGATCGCCGGCCCGGTGATCCTCGAAAGCGATGACGTCGTCGACGATGCGCCGGTGGGCGGCTGCAACGACCTCGACTCCTTCAACCAGTGCACCCTCATCCAGAGCCTGCGACTCGTGTTGGTGCCGATCGTGCTGATGGGGCTCGCCGGCCTGCTGCTGGTGCTGGCGGCTCGTCAGGGGGATCTCGTCGAGTGGGTGCGGACCCGTCTTCCCTTGGCGAGGCGGGCCATCCAGGTCACGCCGTTACGAGACCCGGTCGATCAGTCCTGACCGGCGGGGCCGAGTTCGTCGAGCTCGCGATCCGCAGCTTCGAGCAGGTCGAGCCGCTCGCTGAGCTCGTCGAGCGACACGAGTTCGGTGCGGACCCGTTCCTCCACCCGGCGCACGAGTTCCTCGATCTGTTCGACCCGTTCGAGGATCTCGGGGCGGTCGGCCCGGCGGACCTTGCTCGGTCGACGGGCGACGGTGAGCAGGTAGGCGTCGAGCTCCACGAGCTCGACGCGGAGCCGGGCGATGATCGGCGCGACGTCCTCGGTGGGCGGCACGAGCTCGAGCCGGCGCCCGCTCATCTGGAGTCGCCGGTGGACTCTCGCCTCACGTCGGCCGGAGTTCAGCCAGGTCAGCGGAACAGGGGAGTTGACCCCGGCGACGACGCGGTTGCGCCGACGGAGCGCGTGGCGGGTGCCCAGGACCGTGCCGGCGGCCGCCAGGAACAGCATGAGGACGACGATCAACACGATCCACACCCCGGCGAGAGTAGCGGGCCGCACCGGCGGCAGCCCTCGCCGACCCCGCCCCGTGCGGCGCGAACCCGCTAGAACGGGGCGATGACGTCCCTCGGGGTCCCCTCGCTCACGCCATCGACGCGACCGGCGCAGCTCGACGAGCTCGAGGCCGCGCGCTTCGATCTCGTCGTGGTGGGTGGTGGCATCACGGGGGCGGGTGTCGCTCGCGACGCGGCGGCCCGGGGTTTGCGCGTCGCGGTGCTGGAGGCCGACGACTTCGCGGCGGGCACGTCGTCTCGTTCGTCGAAGCTCATCCACGGTGGACTCCGGTACCTGGCCAGCGGCGAGGTCGACCTCGTTCGCAAGACCGCGCGGGAGCGCGCCGCGGTGCATGCGATGGCCCCGCACCTCGCCGAGCCCTGCTGGATGGTGGTGCCCGCCCGCAACTGGGCGGCCGTCACGAAGTTCCGGGCCGGTATCGGCACCTACGAGAAGCTGGGTGGCATCGACGGTGCCGACCGCCATGAAGTGTGGAAGGGCGACGAGATCACGGCGCACGAACCCCACCTGCGCACCGACCCCTACGACTACGCGGTGGCCTATCGCGAGTACCTGACCGACGATGCCCGCCTGGTCCTGGCCACGCTCCGGGCCGCGGTCGCGTCCGACGCGGTTGTCGCGAACCGACTACCGGTGGTCGGGATGATCCTCGACGGCGACCGCGTCGACGGGGTGGTCGCCCGCTGCGCGACCTCCGGGCGTGAGATCCGGGTGCTCGCAGACGTCGTGGTGAATGCCGCCGGACCGTGGGTCGAACACATCGCGCGGATGGAGGAGGACCCGCCGGCGACCCGGCTCCATCTCTCGAAGGGCGTCCACGTCGTCGTGCCCCGGTCGCGGTTC
>JAUIML010000185.1 GCA_030432715.1 Acidimicrobiia bacterium
CGGACTGAGTCTCGGATCATATCGGCCGTTTCTCCGAGGTTAAAATTCATACTTGAATACATGTTATTCCTCTGGGGGTTTAGTATTGGTTAATTTTGTTTTCGAGCTGATCAAGCTCAACCAACATGGTTTTGATATCTTGCTGTTGTTGATAGAGCGCATCTCTCCGCTCTGCAATTTTAGTAATCAGTAATTCCATTTTACCTGTACTAAAATGACCAGAGAACTCAACTCTCAAATTAACCAAATATAATCTGCCCTATAAGTATAGTACGCACTTCGTTAACTTTACGCACATCTCGTGCTAGAGAAAGAATATCCCACATTCCACTCACAACATTTTTACTTGCGCTTTAAGCAATCAAAATAGCAACTACAGACATAAAAGATTTCAAAACAGCAATCGACCCATTTAGAGCCCGCCATGTGTAAATCACTTAAATGATTTTAAACAGCCTTATAAATTGAAGAACCTTCTTCTTTAAATTGCTCTGATTTTTCTTTCATTCCAGATTCAATGGCGACTTTTATATTCCCGATACCTTTATGCTTGGCATACTCACGTACCATGTCGACCAAGTTTTGAATGAGTGAACTGCGACGCTTGAGCTGGACATCGATCTGCGCCCAGGCGTTTTCGATGCGATTCCGCAGCTTGACGAGGTTGTTGTAGAGACTGATGACGAAGATCACCAGGACCACGATGATGGCGAGAACGATCAGCAAGACGATCATCCGTCCAGCGTATCGGCCCCGGCTCAGCGACGGCGTGCAGTCGGCTCCAGCATGTGCTCGTAGCGAGCCACGTAGTAGTCCGCCAGCGTCGACATCGAGAACTCCTCGGCCCGCTCCCGGCCCGACGCCACGAGACGGTCGCGGGTGGCGTCGTCGGTCAGGGCCTCCCGCAGAGCCGACGCCAAGGCGTGGTGATCGCCTGGCGCGAAGAGCAGGGCGTCGCTGCCCTGCCGGGCCGCGTTGGCGTAGCCCGGGATGTCGGAGGCCACGACCGGCGTGCCCGCGGCCATGCCCTCGAGCAGCACCACACCGAACGATTCGCCGTGCAGCGACGGGGCACAGAAGACGTCGGCCCCCTTCAGACGAGCGATCTTCTCGCCCTCGCTGATCGCGCCGAGCCACTCCAGTCGGGGGTCACCCGCGTAGGTCGCCCTGAGCGTCTCGGTTTCGGGGCCCTCGCCGGCGATCCAGATCCGCACATCGGCGGGCATGAGGGCGACCGCGTCGAGCAACACGCGCAGGCCCTTGCGTTCCTCGTGCCGCCCCACGAACAGGATCGTCGGCCCGTCGGCCTCCTGCGCGGGGCTCTCGTCGTAGCGGCGCACTTCGACAGCGTTGAACGTGAGGTCGTAGTGCCCGCCCAGGCTGTCGCTCGCCATGCGGCGGGCGTCCTCGGACACCGCGACGCGGTCGTCGAGCCGACCGGCGAGGTACCGCACCACGTTGGGCATGAGTTCGTAGGACAGCGAGCGGCCCGCCATGTGGAACGTGCCGAGCAGGGGTGCCGGCTTGGTGAGCAGCGCCGTCGTGGTCGGGCCGGGGGCCAGCGGTTCGTGGAGGTGCACGACGTCGAAGGCTTCGTCGCGCATGGCGCGGATCGTGCGCAACTGGGCCGAGGGGTCGGGCGCGACCGGCGCGACCGACCCGTTGGCGGCCGTGGGGAGACTGAGGCCCAACGGGGTGACGCCCGCATCGGGGGGCGGGCCGTCGCAGGGCGCGAGCACACGACAGGCATGGCCCTTGCGGCGCAGCGCCCGCGCCAAGCCGAGCACCTGCGTCTGCACGCCGCCCGGCACGGTCAGGCTGTAGGGGCAGATCATCCCGATGCGCATCAGCCGACCTCCTCGCCACTGGCCGCGTCGACCAGGGCGCGCAGATGGTCGGGCATGGGCAGATCGAGGGCGTCGTAGTCGCTCGGCCAGTTCGGCTGGAGCATGTGCCACTGCTCGGGCGCGGCCGAGATGAGCGACTCGAACGCGGTCGCGAGGTCCTGCGTGACCCGGGCGATGTCGTCGCGGAGCTTGCCGCGCCGTTCGGTGTCGAGCGCCGGCATCACGTGACCCCAGCGGGTGCCGTCTCGCCAGTACACGGCCGTGGGCAGCAGCGGCGACCCGGTCCGGAGCGCGAGGGTGGCCGGGCCGGCCGGAAGCGTCGTGCGCTCACCGAAGAACTCGACCGGGATGCCGTTGCCCTGGAGATCGCGGTCGGCGAGCAGACAGAGCACCTCGCCGTTCTTGAGGGCGTTGAGACTGGCCTTCCCGGCATCGGGGCCGAGGGGCACGATGTTCATCCCGAGCGACTCGCGGAAGCCGACGAACCACTCGAACAGCTCCGGTGGCTCGAGCGGCTCGACGATGGCGGTCACCTTGTATTCGGGCACCAGGGCCAGCCAGAACGCCGCCCACTCCCAGGTGCCGAGGTGCGGCAGCGCGAGGATCGGCCCCTGACCGCCGGCGCACGCGGCCTCGACCTGTCCGAACCCCTCGTAGCCGAATTCGCGGTCGATCTGCGACGCCGACAGCTCCGGGAGACGGAAGCTCTCGTGGTAGTAGCGGGCGTACCAACGGAAGACCTCGGCCACCCGACGGCGCTCCTCGACCCCGCTCAGTTCACGGCCGAGCACACGCGACAGGTGGCGGGCGACGACCCGTCGGCGTTCGGGCGACGCGGCTGCGCCGGTCCCGATCAGCCGAGCAGCGGCGGTCCCGACCGATGCCGGAAGCCGACGGGCGAGGAACGACCCCGCCCGAAAGGCGGAGGCGGATGGCACTCGTGCGGCCGATCTAGCCGTCGCGAAGGGCCCGACGTTCGCGCATGCGCTGACGCCAGACCGACTCCGCCGTCGACCGCCGCGCCCGCGGCTGGCGGCGCTGGCGGCGGGCCGGCAGGGGGCGGTCCTGCGAGGCCTGTCGCCACACCTTGACGAAGCGCTGCACCGCGGTGATGGCGGTGAGCACGAGCATCACCCAGAGAATCGGGATCAACAGTTCGGAGAACAACAGGGCCAGGGCGAGCACGATGATGCGCTCGGCCCGCTCCATGATGCCGCCCTTGGCATCGAAGCCCAGCGACTCGGCCTTGGCCCGCTGGTACGAGATGAACATGGCCAGGCCCATGATCGCCACCGGCAGCATCATGATCCGGCCGGGTTCGTTGCTGGCCAGGTACCACGCAACGCCGCCGAACAGTAGGCCGTCGGTCAGCCGGTCGGACACCGAATCGAAGAACGCGCCCCGGCTCGAACCGGTGCCGGAGGCGCGAGCGACGGCACCGTCGAGGGCGTCGGGGATGCCGGTGAGCAGCAGGAAGAGGAAGCCGACGCGGGTGTAGCCGGCACCGATGGTGACGGCGGCGATCGTCGCCATGAGGATGCCGATGACGGTGATCACGTCGGCGGTGATGCCGGTGCGTCGCAGACTGTGGCCGATCGGCGTCAGGCCCTTGTCGACCGTCGTGCGCCAGTTTCCGTCGAACATGAGTACTCCTCGAGGACCATCCCAGGGTAGCAGCGGGCGCTCGACGGCCGGTTCAACCCTGCAGGGCCGTCCAGTCCTCGGGATTCTTCTCCGTGAAGTGGTCGATGATCTCACCGTCGACACCGTCGACGAGCACGAGCCCGCGCTGCTCGGGGGTCGGCTCGTTGGAGTAGAGCAGGATGCGCCAGGTGGGACGGCTACGGACACCGCGCCATCCGAGTTGGGCGGACGCGTGGCCCACCGGGAACCCGACCTGGCGGGTGGCCGCCTGCAGCGCGTGCTCCTCGTCGAACGCGAGATCCCACCCGCCCTGCAGGTGGTAGAGCCCGACGACGATCAGCACGATGCCGGCGACCGTGACCCCACCGTTGACCAGAACGGCGTCGTCGCCGGCGACAGAGCGCACGACGATGCACGCGATCCCGATCAGGATGTAGAGCACCCCGGGAATGCGCCGGCGACTGTTGTTGGGAAACAGGTACGGCGTCTCGATCGCCGTGGTGTCGAGGTCGGCCGGCAGGGCGTCGCGGACCTCTTCGGGCGAGAGATCCTCGGGTGACAGGTCGTCCTCGGCGTTCACGGCGATCAGGCTACGGGCCAGGCGTCGCGTATGCGCAGCCAGGAATCGGCCAGCGCTTCGGGCAGCACGCGGACGTTGGCGACCGACGTCATGAAGTTGGTGTCGCCCTCCCAACGGGGCAGGACGTGGACGTGGAGATGGTCGGGGAAGCCGGCTCCCGCGCCGCGTCCCAGGTTGGCGCCCACGTTCATCCCCTGCGGTTGGTAGGCGGCGGTGATCGCCCGGGTGGCCGAGCGGACGCCCTCCCACAACTCGGTGTGTTCGTCGTCGTCGAGATCGCTCAGCAGCGGCACCCCTCGCTGCGGAAGGACCATCACGTGACCCGAGGTGTAGGGGTAGGCGTTGAGCAGGGCGAAGCAACGCTCGCCCCGCCACAGGATGAACGTCTCCTCGTCGGGGCGCCCGCTGTGGAGGATCGCCTCGAACAGGGTCATCCCCTCGGGGATCTCGATCCCCTGCTCGTCGGGCCCCGAGCGGATGTAGGGCATCCGCCATCCGGCCCAGAGGTGATCGACCATCAGCAGGACCGGCTCACGACTTCGACGCGACCTCGGCGCTCAGCCGTTCGATGAAGTCGTCGACCGTCACGTCGCGCTCCGGCTTGTCCTCACCCCGCTGGTTCACGCCGACGGTGCCGTTGGCCACGTCGTCGTCGCCGACGACGAGCACGTAGGGCAGCTTCTCGACCTTGCCGTTGCGCACCCGCTTGCCGAGCGGTTCGACCGCGCCGACCACGTCGACCCGGAACCCGGCCTCTCGCAGGCGGGCCGCGACCGCGTGGGCGTGGTCCTCGTGCACCTCGGCGACCGGCAGGACCCGCACCTGCGTCGGTGCCAGCCACGCAGGGAACGCCCCGGCGTAGTGCTCGATCAGGATGCCGAAGAACCGCTCGACAGAGCCGAACAGGGCCCGGTGGATCATCACCGGCTGCTTCCGGCTGCCGTCGTTGGCGATGTACTCGAGCCCGAAACGCTCTGGCAGGGTGAAATCGAGCTGGATGGTGGACAGCTGCCAGGCGCGCCCGATCGCGTCCTTGACGTCGACATCGATCTTGGGGCCGTAGAACGCGCCGCCGCCTTCGTCGACCACATAGTCGAGGCCGTGCGCGTCGAGGGCCCGACGGAGTCCCTCGGTGGCCTGGTCCCAGAGCGCGTCGTCGCCCACCGACTTCTCCAACGGGCGGGTGGAGAGCTTCGCCTGGAAGTCCTCGAAGCCGAAGGCCCGCAGCACGCTCAGCACGAAGTCGAGCAGGGAGGCCAACTCGTCCTCGATGTCTTCGCGGGTGCAGAAGATGTGGCTGTCGTCCTGGGTGAAGCCACGGGTGCGCAGCAGACCGTGGATGGCGCCCGACAGCTCGTAGCGGTACACCGCACCGAGCTCGAAGAGCCGCAGCGGCAGGTCGCGATAGCTGCGCTGACCGGAGCGGTAGACCATCACGTGGAACGGACAGTTCATCGGCTTCGGGTAGTAGGTCGCCCCGTCCATCTCCATGGGCGGGTACATGCCGTCGGCGTAGAAGTCGAGGTGTCCCGAGGTCTCCCACAGCACCGACTTCGCGATGTGCGGCGACACAACGAACTCGTAGCCGCCGCGCTCGTGGCGCTCGCGCGAGTAGTCCTCCATCAGCTTGCGGATCTTCGCGCCCTTGGGGTGCCACACCGCGAGGCCGGGCCCGAGCTCCTCGGGCCAGCTGACGAGATCGAGTTCCTGGGCCAGACGGCGATGGTCTCGCTTCTCGGCCTCGGCGAGCATCTGGAGGTGGGTCTTGAGCGCCTTCTTGGAGTCCCACGCGGTGCCGTGGATGCGCTGGAGCATCGGGCGCGACACGTCGCCGCGCCAGTAGGCCCCGGCGACCGACTGGAGCGCGAAGTGGGCCAGGCGGCCGGTGCTCGGCACGTGGGGGCCGGTGCACATGTCGCGGAAGGTGGCCGGGTCGTCGATGTCGCCGTTGGCGTAGTAGCTGATGACGTCGCCCCCGCCGGTCTCGGCGGCGTCCTCACCCGACGCCTGGCCACCGGTGACCCGTTCGATGATCTCGGCCTTGAAGACGTCGTCGGCGAAGAACTCGACGGCGTCGGCGGTGGGGAGTTCGTGGCGCACGAAGGGCTGGTCGGCGGCGACCAGCTCGTGCATGCGTGCCTCGATGCGCTCGAGGTCGTCGTCGGAGAGGGTCTGCCCGTCGGGAAGTTCGACGTCGTAGAAGAAGCCGAACTCGGTGGGTGGGCCGATGGCCAGCTGGGTGCCCGGGTAGAGGTCGACCACCGCCTGGGCGAGCAGGTGGGCGGTCGAGTGGCGGATCGTGTGCAGGCCTCGCTCGGAGGCGGGGGTGACGATCTCGACGGTGGCGCCGTCGGGCAGCTCGGCGGCGAGGTCCTGCTCCGTCCCGTCGACGACTGCGATCAGTGCATCGGAGGCGAGACGGGGCCCGATGGCGGCGGCGAGATCCAGGCCGGTGGACCCGGCGGGGAGTTCGCGGCAGGACCCATCGGGCAGGCTGACGGAGATGGCGGACATACGGGGGGAAGGCTACCGCTCGCCCCTGGGCCCTCCGTCGGATTTCGCCCGGGCGGACTCAGACGGCCGCGGCCCGCAGCACATCGGCCGAAGAGCGCCGGGCGGGCATCTCGGGATCGGCGGTGGCCTGGAGGGTCTCGGCCGCCTCGAGCGTGCCCTTGGTCGCGTAGGTGTTGACGTAGTCCTGGCCCGTGAGGGCACGGATCTCGAACATCAACTCGTCGGTGATCTGACGGAGCCGCATGCGGGTGTCGGCGACATCGGACGACGCCGCCGGCCGGATCGGCCGCCCGAACCGGATCTCGACCGGGCGGAACGGTTTGGGGAACGGCGCATCCGGCGGCTGGATCGCGCGGGTGCCGAGGATGCCGACGGGCACGATCGGCGCGCCGGTGCGCATCGACAGGCGGGCCGCCCCGGTGTGGCCCTTGTGGAGGTAGCCGTCGCGGGCGCGGGTGCCTTCCGGGTAGATCCCGAAGAGCTCACCGTCCTCCAGCAGCCGGGCTGCGGTGTCGAGCGCCCGTGTCGAGGCGTCGCCCCCGCTGCGGTCGATCGGGATCATGCCCAGCGCCGGGAACAGTCGCCGGGTCTTCCAGTCGTCGAGGTACTCCGCCTTGCCGACGAAGGTGATCCGCCGGGGCAACACGGCCGGGAGGAAGAAGGAGTCGATCACCGACGTGTGGTTGGGCGCCAGGATCGCCGGACCCGAGGTGGGGATGTTGTCGACCCCGACCGCCCGGATCCGCCAACACGCGGAGAACACTGGGCGCAGCGTGCGCAGAGCGACCTTCTGGAGCGAACCGTGATCTCTGGCCATCCCCTTCATCATGACAGGTCCACGCCGAGCAGCCCCGCGGTTCGCGACACGCCCGCACCGCTCGCCGCGGCTTCGTCGATCACGCGCAGGGCGGCCGGCACGTCGAGGTCGTCGTCGAGATGGCGACGGACCTCGTCGAGCCCGGCATCGCCCTCGCCGGCGCGACGCCACCGAGCCAGTCGTTCGGCGGCGTCGTCGATCAGCTGATCGCTCCACTGCCACGGCCGCCGATAGTGGTGGGCGCCGAGGGCGAGGCGGATCGCCATCGGGTCGTAGCGGGCCCGCAGCTCGTGGACGAAGACGAGGTTGCCGGTCGACTTCGACATCTTCCGCCCGTCGAGATGCACCATCGACTGGTGCATCCAGTGCCGGACGAACGCTTCGCCGGTCGCGGCCTCGCTCTGGGCCCGCACACATTCGTGGTGGGGGTAGAGGAGGTCGACGCCGCCGCCGTGGAGATCGATCGTCGGGCCGAGCTCTCGCAGCGCCAACGCACTGCACTCGACGTGCCACCCGGGGCGGCCGGGTCCCCAACGCGACTCCCACGCCGGCTCTCCCTCCTCGGAGGGGCGCCACATGACG
>JAUIML010000186.1 GCA_030432715.1 Acidimicrobiia bacterium
TTCCCGTTCGCCACCTTCGCGATCGGCGCCGTCATCTCGGTCATGATCTATCGGGTCGGCGACGAGAACGAGGCCCAGGCTGCGCTGATCGCCGAGCTCCAGGAGACGAGAGCCGAGCTGGCGGCCTCCGAGCGGGAGCGGGGCACGCTCGAGGAACGCGCCCGGTTCGCCGGGGAGGTGCACGACACGCTCGCGCAGGGCTTCACGTCGATCGTGCTGCTGAGCCGGGCGACTCGGCGAAACGAGGACTGGGATGCGGGGTTGGCGAGTATCGAAGCGGCCGCAGAGGAGAACCTCAACGCGGCTCGACGCCTGGTGGCCGCGATGCGGCCCGCCGAACTCGATCGCAGCACCCTCGCCGGTGCCCTTCAGCGCCACGTCGACACCCTCGACGGTATCGACGTGGCGCTCACCGTCGAGGGCACGCCGACCGCGCTCGACAACGCAACCGAGGTCGCCCTCCTGCGGGCCGCGCAGGAAGCGCTCCTCAACGTCCGAACCCACGCGCAGGCGTCGACCGTGCACGTGACGCTCAGCTATGTCGGGTCCGCGGTCGTGCTCGACGTGGTCGACGACGGGATCGGACTCACTCCCGACGCGGTCGCCGACCGCGGCTCCCTCACCGGCGGGCAAGGTCTCGCAACGCTCAGACAACGAGCCGAGACGCTCGGTGGAGTCTTCGACATCGAGGCGACCAGAGACGGCGGCACCGCCGTGTCCATCAGTCTCCCGACGCAGCGCTCATGACCGTCACCCTCGTCGTCGCCGACGACCACCCCATCGTTCGAGGCGGAATCGTCGCTCTCCTCGCCGCCGAGCCCGACATGGAGATCGTCGCCGAGGCCGCCAACGGACACGAGGCGATCGACGCGGCCCTCGAGCACCGCCCGTCAGCGGTGCTCATGGATCTGCGCATGCCTGAACTCGACGGCGTCGGAGCGATCGAAGCCATCCGCGCCGAATGGCCCGACGCGGCCATCGTCGTGCTCACCACCTACGACACCGACGAAGCCATCGTGCGAGCAATCGAAGCAGGCGCGACCGGCTACCTCCTCAAGGATGCCCCGTCGGACGACCTGATCGATGCGGTGCGACGCGCTGCTGCGGGAGAGACGGTCCTCGCCCCGCCGGTCGCGAAGCGCCTCGTCGACCGAGTCCGCGACCCCCGAGCACGGGCGCTGTCACTTCGCGAGATCGAGGTGCTCCGCGGCGTCGCTTCGGGCAACACCAATGCCGCCCTGGCCGCCGAGCTCCACATCAGCGAAGCCACCGTCAAGACCCATCTGCTGCACATCTACACGAAGCTCGGGGTCTCCGACCGAGCCGCCGCCGTTGCGGTCGCGTACGAAACCGGCGTGCTCTCCGGCTGAACAGGATCCGCGATGCCCAGGCTGGTGATGCGGGGTCGGCGTCGGCTTCGACTCGCACGCGACCGCGACATCGCGTAGAACCGGGGCATGGCTGGCGCGCTGGAGGGACGGGTTGCGATCGTCACGGGGGCGGCCCGTGGGTTGGGGCGCGAGTACGCCCTGCTGTTCGCCCGCGAGGGCGCGTCGGTTGTGGTCAACGATCTCGGCGGCGCCAGGGACGGCTCAGGGGCCGACGCCGGGGCGGCCGATGCGGTGGTCGAGGAGATCCGAGCCGACGGCGGCGAGGCCATCGCCAACGGCGCGGGCGTGTCGGACTGGACGGCGGCCGGTGAGCTGGTCGCGCAGGCCGTCGACACCTACGGCCGACTCGACGTGTTGGTGAACAACGCCGGGATCCTCCGCGACCGGATGCTGTTCAACATGGCCGAGGACGAGTGGGACGCCGTGGTCGACGTGCACCTCAAGGGCCACGCCGCGATGCTGCACCACGCGGCGGTGCACTGGCGGGCCCGGGCCAAACAGGGCGAGACCTTCGATGCCTCGGTGGTGAACACGTCGTCGACCTCGGGGCTCCTGTCGAATGTCGGGCAGACCAACTACGGGGCGGCCAAGACCGGGATCGCCACGCTGACGGAGATCGCGGCCAAGGAGCTCGGCGGCTACGGGGTGCGGGTCAATGCGATCTGCCCGGCGGCGCTCACCCGGTTGACGGCTGATCTGGGGGATCGCGACGGCAGCATCGACCTGCCCGACGAGTGGTCGCCGCAGGACCCGGCGAACGTGGCGCCGTGGGTCGCGCATCTCGCGTCATCGGCCTGTCGGATCACCGGCAAGGTGTTCTTCGTGCGGGCGGGCAATGTGAGCCTGTTCCAGCCCTACACCGCCGTCGATCACGTGGCCAAGGACGGTCGTTGGACCGTCGAGGAGCTGGCCGAGGCCACCGCCCACTGGGCCGACATCGAGTTCGACCAGGGCCGCGACCACCTGGGCTTCTGACTCGGCGTAGCCCGCAGGATCTCTCGATGGCAGGGTCGGGGGTCAGGCACTCGGTGTCGCTCAGACCGAGACGGTGGCGGCGGTGAACTCGACGCTGAACGCCTCGCACCACACGAGCACGGTGTAGTCGCCCGGGGGGAGCTCGGTGCCGGCCGGCAGCTCGTAGTTCTGATTGCCGATGTTGCCGCGGAGTTCGCCGAGGTGGATCGAACCCGGAGCCAAGTCCCTCTGGTCGGCCCCCGGCACGAGATACACCTCGAGGTCGGGGCCGTTGTCGGTTTCGAAGTTCTCGAAACGGATGGTGAACGATCCGTCGGGATTCTCGAAGATGCCCGCGTCGCCGCCGCCGTCGTGGCCGGTCAAGCCGACGAACTGGCCGGCGCCGAGCAGGACGGGCCCGCTGGGTTCGACCGGCGCCGCCGGCTCGACCGGAGCGTCGACCGCGTCGACGGCCTCGCCGGCCTCGCCGGCCGGCCCCGTGGGGGGTGTGGCCGCGTCTTCGGCAGGCGTCTCGGTGGCGGCGTCGTCGGCGTCGAGCTGGGCGGCGATCGAGGTGGCGAACGTCTCGTCGACCACGTCGTCGACGAAGTAGGGCGACAGCAGCCACCAGTTGACGGCCACGAACGGGACGACCAACACCACGACCCGCAGCAGCACCGGCACCCGGAACCACAGCATCAGGGCGAACGCGACGGCTGCGAGCACCGTGCCGCCGACGGTGAAGAGGATCGTGTTCGAGTTCTCGAACGGGGCCTCGAGGATCTCCGGCTCGATCGCGACGAGCAGCAACATCACGGCGGCGATGACGGCGCCGATGCCGCGCTCGAGTCGACTGATCCGGGCGAGCAGGTTGCGAGGCGCGCGATCGACTGCGGTCTCGCGATCGCCCTCGAGGGGAGTGGGGGTTTCGGTGAGCATGCAGTGGTAACCGCGTGGGCGCCTACGAAGTTCCCGAACTCCGCGAAGACCCTGGACGCCACCGGCGACAGCCGCTACACCCCTCGGGTCATGACTCGTCAGCCGAGTTCGGAGGACAGGGCGGTGAGGATGTCCGCCGCGACGGCGGCGCCGGCGGCGGCGTCCATCCGCTGCTCGAGCTCTTCGGCACTGTCGGCCAGGCCACCGGCGGACATGAAGTCCGGAGAGACCTGCACGGTGACCAGGTTGGTGCCGTCGTGGGTGATGGCCCGATAGGAGAGCGCAGTTGCCTGGCCGTCGTCTTGCTCCACGAAGCTGCGGAAGTAGATGGCCAACACGGTCCGTCCGGCGAGTTCGGTCGGACCGATCTCCTCGACGAGGTCGGGGTTCTCGATGTGGATGCTCGGGAGAAGGCTGCGGGTGTTCTCCCGGCGCTGCTCGTCGATCTCCGCAGAGAGGTCGGTGCAGATGAACGGGTCGCACGCCTGGAAGGTGACGAGCGCGGACAGCGCCACCGGCCCCGCCGGCGCGTCCTCGAGGTACTGGGCGGTGGCGTTGCCGAACTCCGAGACGTTGCCGTTCTCGAGCGTGTAGCCGTCGACCTCGAGCATCACCAGTCGTTCGAGATCGGCGTCGGTCCACGGCGTGCCCGTGGCGGCGTCGCCGGTGGGGTCGGACGTGTCGCCGGTGTCGCCGGGTCCGGCGGCGTCGCCGTCGTCGCCGCATGCGCCGAGCGTGACCGCGCCGACGACGAGCATCGCCGCGAGCCAGGTGAACGGGAACTGCTTCCGCTGCGTCTTTGCCATCGCCCGAACGTAGTCCCGGCGGGGCCGGGTTCGGCCGATGTCTCGGCCCCGGCTCGGCGTCAGGCGGGCACGGGCGCGAAGACGGCCTCGATCTCGACGATCTCGCCGTCGATCACCCGGAACCGTTCGGCGACCCGGACGGTCATCTCATCGGCGGGGCCGTCGCCGATGCGGGCCTGCAGGTCGTAGAAGACGGCGGCTTCGGGCCCGTCGACGAACCAGCGCTCGTCGGTGATCGCCCGCACGGTGTGCATGACCTCGGACTCGAGCGAGCGGCGGAGATCGTCGCCACCGTCGGCCGTGATCTGCCCGTTCTCCACCCGCCAGACGTCGGCCGCGGCCGGCACGTCGGTCGCGTCGTGGCTGACCAGGGCCGCGACATAGCGCTGCGCGGCGGCCAGGGTCTCGGCGCCGGCACCGGAAGCCCCTGGATGACGCTCGGGTCTCGCCGGTCGGGGCTCGGCCGGTCGCGCCGTGAAGACGACCTCGATCTCCTCGATCAGTCCGTCGCGCACGGCGAAGCGCTCGCCGATGTAGGCGGGGATGGGTGCGTCTCCGCCCATCTCGGCGTCGAGGTCGTAGAACGTGATCGCGTGGTCGCCGTCGACGAGCCAGCGAAACCCGTGGGTCGTGAGGGCGGGTTCACGGCGGATGAGGGCCCGTAGTTCGTCGGCCCCCTCCGCCATGACCTTCCCGTTGTTGATCCGTCGGACGCCGTCGGCGAGGGGCACGGTGTCGGCGTCGTGACTCATCAGCGCGTCGAGGTAGCGAGTGGCGATGGCGACGATGCTCATGCCGTCATCCTCGCGCGGGTCAGACCTCGGGGTTCCGGGCTTCTCGGGCCCGTTCTTCCGCGAGGTACTTCTGGTAGCGCCGGTTGTCCGGCCCGTCGGCCGGTAGGGACCAACGGCCCCGTTCCCCGGCGTGTCGCAGAGCGCCGCGCTCGGTCACTCAGTCCGGGCGGCGTCGGACGCGGGCTTGCAGCTGAGCGCGGATGGTGGCGGGTTGCTCGGCCTGTCGGGCGCCCCAGTCGTAGACGACCACGGTGCCGCCGACGACGTCGTGGAGTGCCCGCCGTTCCCGACCGATCGCCATCCCGACGAGGCCGAGCCCGGCGGTGACGAGTGACAGCGGTACTGCCAGGGCTCGAACCAATGCTCGGCGGCCGCTCACGACGCCGCCGTCGCGGCGGACCACCGCGATCCCGAAGAGCGCCATGGCCGCCGTTCGTCCGAAGTAGGTCACCGGCAGCCAGAACCACAGGAGCATCCAGCTCGACAGGAGGGCCAGCGTCAACCAGCCGCCGGACGCGATGGTGAGGTCGATGCCGGTGATCGTCGAGAGGAGATAGATCGTTGCGGCGCCGACGAAGCCGTACGTCCCGAACCCGGCCAGCAGGTCGGTGGCCAGTGCGAGAACTCTGGTGACCGGTCCCGCGTAGTGGCCGCTCACCGTCTGACGTCGGGGGGTGTCTTCGCTCTCGGGCTCGAGCACGACGGCGTCCACCGCCGCCGGGATCGTGACGTCGAGGTCACCCGGAGCCGTGGGGCGGTCGGCGGCGCGTCGTCCCATGAAGCGCTGGACGGTGCCGTCGACCGTCCGATCGGCCCGGATCAACTGGCGGCGGAGCAGGTCGAGTCCCGACAGCGCCACGTCCTGAGTCGCGCCGGCGGTCAGCTGGGCCATGTCGAGCCGGCCGACCAGCCGGTCGAGGTCGAGCCGATTGGCGACGGCATCGACGTCGAGTCGTTCGACGATCGCGTCCATGTCGAGGCGGGCGAGGAGGCGGTCGAGGTCGAGACGTTCGGCGACGGTGTCGACGTCGAGTCGTTCGACGATCGCGTTGATGTCGAGGCCGTCGGCGATGGCGTCGACATCGAGATCGGCGACCACCGCGTCGAGATCGATTCCTCGGATGACGGCCGGGCTGAGTCGGCTCACCACGGCGGCGACGAGACCTCGGCGCCGATTCTGCTCCGCGTCGGCGGCTTCGTGGCTCGACGGCGAGGTCATCGCCCGTCCTCGGCCCGCGCCGACTCCTCGTGGGAGTCGGCCCAAGTGAGCCCGCGACTCACGGCATCGACGACAGGGCGCATCTCCCGATTGTCGCCCGTCGGGGCGGCCGGATGCGGGAGTCCCCCCATCTCTCGGGGCGGCGGCGTCGGGCTGCCGGCGCGACCGCCGCATCCTCCGCCCCGCCTTCGGCCATGCTGGGCCGATGACGAACCGTGACGAGAGCGGCTGGTCCCGCCGCGGACTGCACCATCCGCTCACCTGGCTCGAACTGATCGCGTCGAACCTTCGGCGCCTGGTGGTGTTCCTGTTCGGGGTCACGGTGCTCGGCGCGGGAGTCGCCATGCTGGTGCTGCCCGGCCCCGGTCTCATCGTCGCGATCCTCGGTCTGGCGATCCTCGCCACCGAGTTCGCCTGGGCCGAACGCACGCTCGACCGGGCCAAGGAGCGCACGAAGCAGATCACGGACCAGATCGATGACAACCGCTCGGCTCGTGGGCTGCTCGGGCTCTCCGCGGTCGCGCTGGTCGGCGGTGGGCTCGTCGCCGCGCTCTACGGCGAGAGCGCCGGTCTCGGCCTGTCTGCGATCGTCGCCGGAACCTGTGCCATGGCGGTGCTCGTCCCTCGCGTGCGGCGTTGGATCCTCACCTGAGTCGGAGGCAACCCGGAGGTGCCGATCGGTGTCGATAGCCTGTCGGCGGGCCGAGGGGGTCGAGATGTCGGCAGAAGCGATCGCCACCTTCACCGTGGACGGAGGCGACCACACCGACGGCGCACCGGCGGTCGCCGATCTGATCGCCGCGCACATGCCCCCCGCAATCGAATGGCGCCGCGCGACACCGATCGGAACGGGGGTTCGCGTCGAGCTGCGGGTCGGCCGGCGCACGGTGCCGGCGTTCATCGGCCCGACCGCGTCCGACTCACCCGACCTGGGCCGGTGGTTCGTGAGCGTCGGCAGCGGCACGATGCCGTTGGCCAGGATGCTCGGTGGCAAGGATCGCGACCTGCGAGCCGGCGTGGTCGCCGCGCTCCGCGACGCCCTGCTCGCCTCGCCGCGACTCGTCGACGTCGAGTTCACGGGCCACGACTGATCGCCCGGTCGTTCAGCGCAGCTGGTTCAGAACGGCCTCTGCGAACACGTAGGGCTCCTCGGGGGAGGGCAGGCGCCCCTGGCGGGCGGCGGTCAGCGCAGCACACGAGGCGACGACGGCCATGTGGGTGAAGGCCTGCGGGGTGTTGCCCAACGGCTCGCCCGTCGCCGGATCGGCCATCTCCGAGAAGACGCCGACGTCGTTGGACAACGCGAGGAGTGTTTCCAGCATCTCGTCGGCTTCGTCGAGTCGGCGCGAGTGGATGAGGCAGTCGAGCAGCCAGAAGGAGCAGAGCAGGAAGGCCCCTTCCTCACCCGGGAGGCCGTCGGGGTTCAGGTAGCGGCGCAGGAGCGGACCGCTGCCCAGGTCGCGGGCGACGACCTCCATCGTCTTGGCGACGGTCGGATGGGCGACCGGCATGAAGCCGAGCGCGGGGACCAGGAGGGTGGCGGCATCGGCCATGGGTCGTCCGGCGGCCTGCACGAACCAGCCGTCGGGCGCCGCTTCGGATCGCAGCCAGGCGGCCAGGAGATCCCGCTCCCGCTCCCACACGTCGACCCGGCCCTGAAGCTGACCGGCGCTCGCCATCCGTGTGGCGCGGTCGAGGGCGACCCAGCAGTTGAGCTTCGAGTGCACGAAGTGTCGGGGGTCGTCCCGGATCTCCCAGATGCCGTGGTCGGGGCGCTGCCAGGCCTCCGCGGCGAGGTCGGCGACCTGCCGCAGGTACTCGGCGTTGGACGATGTGAGTTCTCCACCGGCCAGCGCGAACAGGTAGCCGGCTTCGATGA
>JAUIML010000005.1 GCA_030432715.1 Acidimicrobiia bacterium
GAGCGCCTCCCACCAGGCCCCGGGGTCCTGTTCGCTGCGGGGCGGCTCGGTCGCCGGATGCGCCGCGCGTGCGGCGGCCACGACGGCCCCGGTCTCCACGTCGCGGAGCTCGACCTTCGTCGACTGGGTCGACGAGTCGACCCCGGCGACCAACGGCATCAGCGCACCCGTTCGATGTAACGGTTGACGACGGTCTCCAGCGCCTCCTGTGCCCCCGACACGGGCGCCGGGTCGAGATTGTCGGCGGTGACCCGGGCACGGAGGTCGTCGAGCGACCGCTCTCCGGCGAGGATGGCCCGGCCGTCGGGGTCGCTCCAGCCCGCGTACCGGGCATCGCGGAGGTCCTCGAGCGCCCGGTCTTCGTGCATGGCGTGGGCGACCAGGAAGGCCTTGGCCAGCGTGTCGATGCCGCCGACGTGGCCGTGGAAGAGATCGCTGCGGTCGATCGACATCCGGCGCAGCTTGGTGTCGAACATGAAGCCGCCCGTGTCGAACCCCCCACCCCGGATGATCTCGTAGACGGCCGGCACCAACGAATCGACGGAGTTGGGGAACTGGTCGGTGTCCCAACCCAGCCGATCGTCGCCCCGGTTGGCGTCGACCGAGCCGAAGATGCCGAGCGACTGGGCGACGGCGACCTCGTGGGCGAAGTCGTGGCCCGACAGGGTGGCGTGGTTGACCTCGATGTTGACCTTGATCTCGTTCTCGAGACCGTACTTCTGGAGGAACCCGAAGACGGTCGCCGTGTCGTAGTCGTACTGGTGCTTGGTCGGTTCCTGCGGCTTCGGCTCGATCAGGAGCGTGCCCTCGAAACCGATCGCGTGCTTGTGCTCGACGACCATCGAGAGAAACCGGCCGAACTGGTCCATCTCGCGGGGAAGGTCGGTGTTGAGCAGGGTCTCGTAGCCCTCGCGGCCACCCCAGAGCACATAGTTGGCGCCGCCCATCCGGTGGGTGACGTCGAGGCAGTTGGCCACCTGTGCTGCCGCCCGGGCGAACACCTCGGGATCCGGGTTCGTAGCCGCGCCGGCCATGTAGCGCGGGTGGTGGAACAGCCGGGCGGTCCCCCAGAGGAGACGGATGCCGGTGCGCTCCATGTGAGCCATCGCCTCGTCGGTCAGGGTGTGGAGCGCTGCCGTCTCCTCGGCGAAGGTGCCGCCATAGGGACACATGTCGTGGTCGTGGAACGAGAAGAACGGCACGCCGAGCTTCTCGACGAACTCGAAGGCCGCCGCCATCTTCATGCGGGCCGCGTCCATGGGATCGAGTGACGGATCGAGCCAGGGCCGATCGAACGTGCCGTCGCCGAACACGTCGTTGCCGGGCCAGTTGAACGAGTGCCAGTAACAGACAGCCAGACGGAGGTGTTCGGCCAGTGTCTTGTCGCCGACCACCCGGTCCTTGTCGTACCAGCGGTACTGGAGCGGATTGTCGCTCTCGGGTCCACCGAAGGTGATCTCGTCGACTCCATGGAAGAACTCGGCCATGGGACGGACGCTAGTCAGCTTTGCCGGGAAACTATTGACGGTTAGGGTGCCAATAGTTTCGCAGACCGGAGTCCCCATGCCCTCACCGCTCAAGCTGGTCGGCGCGCCGGCGTCGCCGTACTCACGCAAGATGCGCGCCGTGCTCCGCTACCGACACATCCCCTTCGACTGGGTGCTGCAGAACAGCGCCGAGTCCCGGCGACTCCCGAAGCCGAAGGTGCCGGTCATCCCGGTCATCGGATTCGTCGACGACGACGGCGAATGCCGCGAGGTGATGACCGACAGCAGTCCGCAGATCATGCGGCTCGAGGGCATGTACGACGGACGCAGCCTCGTGCCCACCGACCCGGTCGTCGCCTTCGTCGACACGCTGCTCGAGGACTACGCCGACGAGTGGGTCACGAAGATGATGTACCACTACCGCTGGTACCACGACGAGGCCATCGACAAGGCCGGCCGCATGCTCCCCCTCCAGGCCGATCTCACGGTCACCGACGACCAATGGCTCGCGGCGAAGGACTTCATCACCGAACGGCAGATCACGCGGCGAGCCCTCGTCGGCTCGACCGAGGAGAACCGGCCGATCATCGAGGACAGCTACGTCCGCCTCCTTCGGCTCCTCGACGCCCACCTGCACCACCACGACCATCTGTTCGGCCCTCGTCCGGGGCGAGCCGACTTCGGGCTCTTCGGCCAGCTCTCCCAGCTGACGTGGTGGGACCCGGAGGCAGCAGCGGTGGCCGTGCGCGAGAGCAGCCGTACCGTCGTGTGGGTCGAACGCATGGAAGACCTCTCCGGCCTGTCCGTCGACGGCGACGAGGGTTGGTGTGACCGCGACACCATCCCGGCCACCACGCTCGCGCTCCTGACCGAGGCCGGGCGGACTTACGCACCATTCATGCTGGGCAACCACGCGGCCTTCGATGGCGACGACGAGACGATGACGTGCACGATCGACGGGGCGACCTACACCCAGGGCCGGTTCGGGTACCAGCGCAAGTGCCTCGACTGGCTGCGCGACGACTATCAGGCGCTCACCGACGTCGACCGCGCCGCGGCCGACGCCCTCCTCGCCGGCACAGGGTGCGACCGACTCTTCGCCTGACCGGTCGGCTCTTCGGCCCGGCCGCGGCCGAGGCGATCGCCGTGACGAGTGTCTGACACCGGTGTGACGGGTTACTCGATGATGACGAGGTCGGAGGCGGAGCGGCCGAAGACCTCGGGGGCGTAGATCTCCTCGGCCCGCGCCGGCGGGACCACGAACGTGCCGGGCGTGGTGGCCCGAGCGACATAGGAGTACTCGTGGGTGCCGGCCCAGAGGGAGGCGGAGAAGGCTTCGGCCCGGTCGTCTCGCAGGTTCTGGTGGTCGTACCAGGTCCAGAACCACCAGCTGTCGCCCGGGCCGTCACGCTCCCCCTCGTCGCCGTCGACGATGCGGTCCAAGGCATCGGCGGTCACCGCCAACGTGGGGTTCGAGGGTTCGAGGCCGGCCGGCAGCGGATCGATCAGGGCCATGTTCGTGCGCCGCGAGTCGTTCACCATCGTGAGGGTGACCCGCACCTCGGCGCCGGCGGCGATACGCCAGGTCCCGTCGTCGTCGAGGCGGACGTCGTCCTCCTCCCCCAACGACTCGTAGGAGCGTTGCACCACGAAGCCGCGGTCCAGCGGATCCAAGGCGAAGTCGTCGGGGGCGTACCGCAACCCGAGGCGGTAGTAGAGCCGGCCGTCGCCGTCCTTGCTCAGCACCAGGTCGGTGTTGTCGCCCTCCAGCAGGTCCTGCATCGGGACGACCGTCTCCTGACTGTCGACGCTGCGCCCCGCGAAGGTGTGCTCGGCCGCGTAGAGGTCACCCAACCAGACCCGGGCGACGAAGTCGGGGGTCGTCGCCTCGAAGGTGTCGAAGTAGTTGTTGAGGGCGAGGAGGATGAACGCGTTCTCCTGGCTGTTGTTCCAGCGGCCCTGGCGCTGATTGCCGATGAGGCCGGCGACGATCTTCGGGATCAGGTCCGATCCCGGGTCCATCAGCAGCATGGCGTCGAGGATGATCCCGTCCGTCCGTCGGTCCGAGCGGAGCAACAGGTGGCCCTCGTCCTCGTCGAAGCCGGTCGCGAACGTCGCTGCGCTCGGTGTCTCGGTCACCCGGTTCTGGAAGTTGATCCGGATCTCGGTCGCCTTCGCCTCGTCGCCGATCACGGGCCACAGCCAGGCCAGCGCATCGAGACCGAAGTCGAGCCCGTGGCGGAGCCAGATCTCATCGGCCTTGTCGGCGTCGATGTCGCCGTCGAGACGGCGCACGAACAGCGAGTAGGCCACGAGCGTGTCGCGGGAGTCGACGCTCCACTCCTGGGGGATGAAGTCCTCGATCCGGCGTAGGAACTGGCGCCCCTGTTCGAGCACGTTCGCGGGCACGGAGTAGCCGTTGGCCTCGGCCTCGAACAGCGCATGCATCACGTGGACGGACCGGTAGGGCGACGTCTCGAAGTTGCGCCGCCAGGTCGACCAGCCCCCGTCCCAGTTCTGGAGGGCGGCGAGGGCCGCGATGTCCTCGGCCACGATCCGGTCGAACTCGGCCGGGGTGGGGATTCCCTCGGCCTCGAAGGCCTCGAGCACGTCACGCAGCGCCGAGATGGCGAGGATGCGCGACGCGTAGGCATCGGAGCTGGTGTACTCGAACTCGGCCAGGTACAGGACCGCGTCGGTGAGGGCCTGCACGGCGGTCGACGACGTCGTCACCTCGAGCCCGCCGAACTGGGGAATGACCCCCTCGGGAGCCAGCATCGGCTGGATCGTGGCTCCGGCATCGACCACGCCGTAGGTGGCGAAGGCCTCGGCCGTGGCCGGTGTGTAGACCGGCAGGGCGATGGTCGCGGCATCGGCGTGGTCGCCGCTCGCAACCGCAGCGCGGAACCTTGCGGTGCCCGCCGACTCGGTGGTGACCGGGAACCGCACCTCGACGCGGTCGTTGGCCGGCACGGAGACCCGCTGGCCGGCCGGGCCGGTCGCGTCGAGGTTGGCGGTCTGGAGCACGACGTCGACGTCCATCACCTCGTCGGTGAGGTTCTGCACGACGACAGGAAGCTCGAACTCGTCGCCGAAGTTGAGGAAGCGGGGTGCGGACGGTCGCACCTGCAACGGCAACCGCGCCGTGAGGTTGGCTTCAGCCGAACCGAAGCGGTCGGCCCCTTCCACCGCCACGACCATGACCCGGTAGCGGGTCAACGAGTCGGGCAGGTCGAACTCGACCGTTGCCCGACCGGCGGCGTCGGTGGCCACCTCGGGGTCCCACAGGGCGAGGGCGTCGAAGTCAGAGCGGACCTCGATCGGCCCGTCGGCGCCGCCCGAGGTGACGGTGTCGCGGGCGAAGGCGACGTCCGCGGTTGCGAAGTCGGCACCGTCGCCGCTCTCGTCCATGTCGCCGTCATCGGGCGAGAGGACGCCGCCCGCTCCGTCGGTGTAGGCGTCGAGTGACCGTTCGACCTCGTCCTCGAGCTGCGCGGCCAGCTCGACCAGCGCCTGGGGGTCGGCGAGCAGTATCGAATCGCGGCCACGGAACACGCTGTTGCGCTCGGCCAGCGAGCCGTAGAACAGCTCGATCGGGTCGAGAAGCTCGTAGCCGGTGAGCGCGAGCACCGCCTCGTCGACCGCCACCACGAGCAGCTCGGCGCCGGACACGGCGGATCCCGCGGCGTCGGTGACCTCGACGGTCACCGAGGTCGACGCGCCGGGCTCCACCACGTCGTCGGCGGGCACGGCCTCGACGGAGAGCGTGCGGCTGACGGGCGGCACCCGCAGCGCCGTCTCCCCCGTCGCGTAGGCCGGTCGGGGCGGCACGTCGGGGAGGACGGTGCCGTCGTCGGCGGCGCGGTCGGTGACCCCCACCAGCTCGATCCCGACCGTCAGGCCGGGCACGTCGGCATCGGCGATGTCGATCTCGAGGATCGTGTCGCTGTCCTCGATCTCGAAGGGCACGATCTCCTGGAGCCCGTTGCGGCTGACCGTCATCAGGCCGTGGGCCGGCCCGAACGGCGACGAGACGTAGATCTCGGCCGTCTCCCCTGCCTCGTACTCGTCCTGGTCGGGGATCACGGTCGCCGACTGGAGCTCGAGGCGGCGACTGGGCAGCGACTCCCCGCCGCTGACCCAGCGGGTCATCTCGCTGTTGCTCTCCCGCCCCGCGTCGTCGATCACCGATGCGGCGATCCGGTAGCGGCCGCCCTGCTCCATCGCGAAGACGCACTGCTCGGGGGACGTGCTCGACGTGACCTCGCAGGGCTCACTGTCGAGGACGACGTCGGTCCACTCGCCGTCGACGTATTCGGTGCGCAGCCGCTCGGCCACGACGTTTGCGACCCGGCCGGGCACGGCCTCGCCGTCGATGTCGGTGACGATGACGTCGACGGCCAGCGGGTCGCCGGCCTTCACGAACGGACGGGTCGCCTGGATGCCCACGTAGAGCTCGCCGGCGTGGACGAGCAGGTCGGTCGTCGACGACCAGGTCTGGCGGTTCACGTCGGTCACCGAGGCCGTCGCCGAGACCGTGGTGGGTCGGCCCTCACCGTCGCCCTCGAAGTCCATGCGCAGGTAGTGGCTGCCGGTCGCGTCGGTCACGCCGGCGAAGCGCTCGGTCGTGCGCTCGGGACCGAAGCCCGGACCGAAGTCGCCATCGAAGGCACCGAAACCGCGGTCGAAGCCGTCGCGACCCCACCACGGGACCCAGATTCCGAACGTGAAGTCGTCCCAGCCCGGTGGCGAATACGACGTGGGCGTGGTCTCGACCCACCACTCGACGGGCGCATCGGGCAGCGGCCCGCCCGAGAAGTAGGCGGCCTCGACGGCGACGGTCGCCGGCGCGTCGACCAGATACGGACCCGGCGTCTCGGCCCGGGCCGTGACCTCGAACTCGGGCCGGCGGAACTCCTGGATCTGGAACCGGTGGGTGAAGCCGTTGCGCCCCGGTGTGGCGGGACGGAGGAGCTCGATCCGGCCGTCACCGAGGTTCGCGCCCAGCGGGATCGCGGCGGTGAAGTCGAACCCACCGGCATCGGTGAGGGTCGCCTCGCCGGTGACGAGCTCGATGCCGAAGGCGTCGCGCACGACATAGGAGATCGTCTCCCCCGCCGGCAGCTCGTCGATCGAGGCGTCGTCGGACAGATCGAGCATCCGGACCCAGCCCTTGACGCGCATCGTCTCGCCGGGCCGGTAGAGGCCGCGATCGTCGACCACGTACCAGAGGGCCCGGTCGGCCTCGACCCATGCCGTGGGCCCGGCCGCCGCGAGGGCGACGTCGTCGCCGACGGAGACCACCAGGGGCCCTGAGTCCTGGCCGGCGGTCGGGAGACCGAGTTCGGCGATGCCATCACCGTCGGTCTGGACATCGGTGGGCGAGCCGGTCAACCGCACCGACGCCCCTTCCACCGGCGTTCCGTCGGTCAGGTCGGTGATCCACGCGATGCCGCGTTCGTTGTCGGCCACCAGGTGCACGCCGAGCGAGGTCGACTGCACCCACTGCACCACCGGCTGGTTCTCCCAGTAGAAGCGGTCGGTGTCGCGGTCGAGATTCGCCAGCTCCCCCACCGGCTCGATCACGACGACCGCCATCCCGGGCTCTCCGCCGAACACCGGCTCCAGGTCGATCCGGGCCTCGAAGCGCTCGTTGGCCGGCGCACCGGTGGCCTGCACCGCGTCGTAGATCTCCGGCCAGGGCGGGTCGGGCAACTCGCCGAGTTCCCACCGGAGGTTCCAGTAGTCGTTGAAGGCCTCCCACTCCGTCGGGTCGACCGCGAACGCCCGTACCCGGACCTCGTCGTGGTTGCGGAGCTGCAGGGGCAGGGTCTGGGTGTCGACCAGCGGATCGAGGGTCACGAGCAGCCCGCGGTCGAAATCGAGGAAGGGGTACGCGTCGTCGATGTGGAACTCGAGCGTTTCGTCGTCGCCGAGTGTCTGGCCGAAGACGTCGGTGAGACCGCCCGGCACCGTCATGCGGTAGACGGTGCCGCCGACGATCGGACCCTCGACGCTGATGGAGTTGCTGCGGACACGGATGAACGCGCCCGGGAGTTCGGGTTCGAACACGAGATCGTCGGCGTCGATCGACTCGCCGTCGAGGCTGTTGTTGAAGGAGACCGAGAACCCCCACTCGGGCTGGCAGTCGTCCTCGGGGAGGCACGACTGTCGATCGACGCGGAGGGGCGCATAGGTCCGTGCCTGTTCGGTGAACACCTCGTCGGTGGTGTTCGGCCCCTCGGCCGACGGCACCTCGGGGCCGATCCGGATCGTCACCGGTGAGTCCGCGGGCATGGGCTCGACGGCCCGGAACGCGATCCAGGTGCCGTCGACGGCCTGCTCGATGCGGGCGGCGAGCTGTTCGTCGCCGGCGATCTCGTTGTCGGTCGCGAGCCGCACCGCGACCTCCTGGCCGTCCACCTCGAGCGTGGTGACCCCGAGCGCGGCCTCCGCGTCGATCCGTTGGTCGAACTCGGCGAAGAACACCGTCTCCAGGTCGAGCGAGTCGTGGGCCGGAGTCGGCCACTGCACGGTGGGGGCCGGCGTCTCGAACCCGAACACGTGGTCGTCGGCGAGCTCGTTGCCCGCAGCAGACGTCGTGCCGGCCGGCACGGTCACCGAATAGGTCGTGGCCATCGGGAGCCGATCGACGACCGACGGGTCGTGTTCGAACCGCAGGGTGCGGGTGCCGATCCATTGCCAACGCCCGGGGAGCTCGGGCGTCATCGTGACCGGGATGTCGGCCGCGTCGGTCTGCTCGACCGTGCCGAGGGCGACCATCGGCTGGCTGAACGTGAGGCTCATGAACGGGGCGAGGCCCACGGCGCCGTCGGGCTGGTGACGCAGGACGGTGAGCGGGCCCTCGTCGACCGCGGGAGGCGGGTCGCCACCGTCGGCCGGGAAGGGAACGTCGATCGTGTCGCCGCTGACCGGAGGCGGCAGCGATTCGGCCGGACGGTTGAAGTCGACCTGCTCCCCCTCGGCGCCGGTCCACGCGGGGAGCCGATCGAGCACGCCGTCGACCGCCGCGGCCTCGAGCGGCGTGCCCTCGACCACGGCCACGACGTCAGCCGTGGGGTCGCCGGCCCGTTGGCCCTGACTCAGTCGTACGCCCAGCGGCCCCGCCGTCCGTCCGACCTGTCCGGAGATCCCACCGTCGTCGACCGGAGGCACCGAGTCGTCGGGGCCGTCGTCGGACCCCGCGTCGTCGTCGCCGGAGCACGCCGATGCGATCAGGACCAGAACCAGCAACACCAGTGTGATCGTTCGTCGCATACGCGGCGCCTCCCCAGGTCTCATGACCCTACGACGTCGCGCCCGGTCGGCTGGTTCCCGCCCGTCGCGGGCGGGCCCCGGCGGTCCGGCCCTACCCCGCGGCGATCGAACGGCCCAGGGCGGCGAGATGTTCCTCACCGTTGCCGAGGGTCAGCTCCATCTGGCGGGCCATGAGGAAGTAGCGGTGCAGGGGGTAGTCGCGGTCGACGCCCACGCCACCGTGAACGTGCACCGCAGCGTGCACGACCCGGAAGCCGCCGTCGGCCGCCCACCACTTGGCGATCGCCACCGCATCGTCGGCCGGGAGGCCCTGGTCGATGCGCCACGCGGCCTGCCAGGCGGTGAGGGTGATCGCCTCGGTGTCGATGTAGCTGTCGCCGGCCCGGTTGCTGACCGCCTGGAAGGTCGCGATGGGCCGATCGAACTGCTGGCGCTCCTTGGTGTAGGCGGCGGCGAGTTCGATGGAGGCGCGAGCGGCGCCGGCCATGATCATGCACATGCCGGCCTGGGCCCGCAGCTCGATCCACTGCACGATGTCGGCCCCCGACGTCGTGCCGTCGCCGAGGAGGGCGTCCGCGCCCACCTGCACACCGGCGAGCTCGACCCGGGCGACCGGGCGGCGGGTGGTCACTTCCACCCGCAGGGTCGACAGCCCGTCGGCGTCGGTCGGGACGAGGAAGACGCCACAGGAACCGTCGGGCAGACGGGCGGGAATCAGGAGGAGGCCGGCGTCGAGCCCCGCTTCCACCATCGGCTTGACGCCATCGAGTCGATAGCCGTCGCCGTCGGGCACCGCGACGGTCTCCGGCTCGGAGGGAACGGTCCCCTCCTCGTAGAGGCCGGCGGCCACGATGAGGGATCCGTCGGCGATGGACGGGAGATGGGCCGCCTTCTGGGCATCGGTGCCGAACTCGGCGATGGGCATCGCGCCCAGGACCGCAGTGGAGAGCAGGGGCACCGGCGACGCGGTCGCGCCCACCTGCTGGAGCGCCACCGCGGTGGCGAGAAAGCCGAGTCCGAGCCCGCCGTACTCCTCGGGAATCGCTGCCCCGAGCACACCGGCCTCGGCCAGCGCCGCCCAGGCCTCGTCGTCGATGCGGTCGTCGGCGGCCGTGAGCTCCTTGAGGCGCTCGTGGCTCGACTTGTCGCCGAGGATCTGGGCGGCCAGATCGCTGATCGCCTGTTCTTCGTCGTTCAGGTTGAAATCCATGAGGTCTCCTACCGATCGGCCTTGGGATACCCGAGACCGAACTGCGAGATCAGGTCCCGCTGCATCTCGTTGGTGCCGCCGCCGAACGTGAGGATGACGCTCGACCGGTACTGCATCTCCAGGCGGGTGAGATGGCCGATCTGGCCCTTGCTGATCGCGGCCTGGGGTCCGTAGACCTCCATCAGCTTGCGATAGGCCCGCAGGTAGAACTCGGTGCCATAGACCTTCACCCCCGACGAATCGGCGATGAAGCCCGTGATGGTGTCCATGTCGGGTGTCTGGTCGTCGATCTTGGTGGCGACCGTCCACGCCACCTTCCAGTTGGCGAGGCGCAGGTACTCGAGCCCGGCCTTCACCTCGGCCAGGTTGCGCTGGACCCACGGCTGATCGATGACCCGGGTGCCGTCGGCCCGTTTGGTGTTCTTGGCGAAATCGATCGTCTCCTCGAGCGCCGTCGTGACCATGCCCGAGGAGCAGATGGTCACCCGCTCCCGGTTGAGCTGGCTGGTGATGAGGCCCCAGCCGCCGTTCTCCTCACCGATCATGGTCGAGGCCGGGACCCGCACGTCGTCGAAGAACGTGTGGTTGATGTTGTGGCTCGAGGTGAGGTCGAGCGGCTCGATCGACAGCCCCGGGGTGTCCATCGGGATGCAGAACAGCGAGATGCCCTTGTGCTTCTTCACCTCGGTGTTCGTCCGGGCGGCGAGCCAGATGTAGTCGGCGTCGGCGGCCAGCGAGGTCCAGGTCTTCTGGCCGTTGATGATGTATTCGTCGCCGTCCTTGACGGCCCGGCACTGGAGGGCCGCGAGGTCGGTGCCTGCATCGGGTTCGGAGTAGCCGATGCAGAACGTGATCTCGCCCTTGGAGATCTTCGGCAGGAAGAACTGCTTCTGCTCCTCGGTGCCGTACTGCATGAGGGTGGGGCCCACGGTGTTGATGGTGAGCATCGGGATCGGCGCACCGATGGCGACCGATTCGTCGAACATCACGAACTGCTCCACCGCGCTGTAGCCACGGCCGCCGTATTCCTCGGGCCATCCCACCGTCAGCCAGCCGTCGCGGCCCATTCGGCCCACGATCTCGCGATGGACGGGGCCACAACCATCTTCCCGACCGAGCGCCTCGCGGACGTCGTCGGTGAGAAGGTGGGCGTAATAGGCCCGGAGCTCGGCTCGCAGTGCCTCTTGTTCGTCGTCGTACCCGATGTACATGCAACACGTTCTACTCGACGGGCCGGGCCGGGTCGAAGCGGCAGCGGCGAGCTGTGCCCGTCGGGCAGCCGGGGCATACGCTCCGAAACACGGGGACCCCCACGGATCGACACGGGGACCCCCACGGAGCACCCATGCCCAGTCCGATGACCACTCGACTCTCACCGGGAGCGCTGCTGCGCACCACGTGGAATCTCGGCCTGCTCGACCCCACGACGCCGCTGGCCGCCGCCGGAGGACTGGCCACCACCGGACCCTCGCTCGCCCTTCCCTACGCCGTCGCCGGGTTGCGCTTCCCCCGCCGCACCGCCATCACCGACGACCACGGCTCGCTGAGCTACTTCGAGCTGGCCCGCCGCATCGAGCGCCTCGCGGGCGCCCTGCGTCGCATCGGCATCGAGGCCGACGACCGGGTCGGGATCCTGTGCCGCAACCATCGCGGCTTCGTCGAACTCAACGCGGCGATCAGCCGCGCCCGGGGCGTGCCGGTGTATCTCAACACCGGATTCGGCACCGACCAGCTGCGCGAGGTGGTCGCCCGGGAAGGCGTGGTCACCGTCTTCCACGACGAGGAGTTCGCCGACATCGTCGCCGAGGCCCGCGTCGACTCCTACCTCGTCGCCCCCGAGGCGGATCCCGACTGGAGCGTGCCCGGCCTGCCGTCGTCACCCACCTGGAGTCTGCCGGTTCTGTCGCCCTCGGTGCAGAGCGTCCTGATGACCTCGGGCACCACCGGCACCCCCAAGGGAGCGCAGCGCACCGGTGGCAATGTCGACCTCTCGGCCCTCGGTCCCCTCTTCGCGCTCCCCCATCGACGGGGCGCCCGGACGTCGATCCCGGCCCCGTTGTTCCATGCCTGGGGCCTCAGCCAACTCACCCTCGCCGCCGTCTACGCCCAGTCCGTGCGGCTCCGTCGGCACTTCGACGCCCGCCGCGCGGTGGCCGATCTCGGCCATCAGCGCACCGAGATCCTCATCGCGGTGCCGGTCATGCTCGAACGCATGCTCGAGGCCGCGCCCGACGGCGACGCCTTCGTGGCGGCCAACCTGCGGATGACGGCGACGAGCGGCTCGGCCCTGTCCGGCAGCCTCGCCGTGCGATGGATGGACGCGTTCGGCGACAACCTCTACAACTTCTACGGGTCGACCGAGGTCGGCCATGTCGCCATCGCGACACCGGCCGAACTGCGCCGCTCGCCGGGCACCGCCGGACGGCCGGTGCCCGGTGCGACCGTGCGCATCGTCGACGACGCCGGACGCGATGTCGACGGGGCCGCCACCGGCCGCATCATCGTCCGCAACGGCGCCCACTTCGACGGGTACACCGGGGGCGGCTCCAAGCTGCTGATCGACGGCTTCATGGAGACCGGAGATCTCGGCTCGTTCGACGAACACGGACTGCTGCACATCACCGGCCGGGTCGACGACATGATCATCAGCGGCGGCGAGAACCTCTTCCCGGGCGAGGTCGAGGAGTATCTCCTGACCCTCGACGGGATCGTCGACGCGGCGGCCGTCGGGCTCGACGACGACGAGTTCGGCCAGGTCGTCGGTGCGGCGGTCGTGGCCGAGGGTGGGACGCCCCTCGATCTGGCCGCGATCCGGGCGAGCGTGCGCGACGGTCTGGCCAACTTCAAAGCCCCGAAACGGCTCGTCGTGGTGGACCAGATCCCTCGCAACGCGACGGGCAAGATCCTGCGCCGCGATGTCGTCCGCCTCCTCGAGGCCGCGCCTGCGACCCGATGACCACAACTGGCCCGAACGGTCCATCGACCCGCCTCCGACCACCCACTACCGTGAGTGGTGAGGTGACGAGCATGCGTGAGGGCGACGACGGTCGGCTGCCGATTCCGGCCGGCCACAGAGTGCTGCTGCCGGAGCGCGGAACGACTTTCGTGCGCGAGCTCAACGAGCCCGACCACGGGCCCCATGTCGTGTTGGTCCATGGGTGGATCGCGTCAGGCGGCCTCAACTGGCTGACGGCCTTCGAGCCGCTCGGCGACCGGTTCCACGTGCTCGCCGCCGACAATCGCGGCCACGGGCGGGGCATTCGCTCACGGTCCCGCTTCCGCATCGCCGACGCCGCCGACGACCTCGCCGCCCTGCTCGACGTGCTCCACATCGATGATGCGATCGTGGTCGGCTACTCGCTCGGCGGACCGATCGCCCAGATGTTGTGGCGTCATCACCCGGATCGTGTCGCCGGCCTGGTGTTCTGCGCGACCGGTTTCGACCTCGTGCAACACGGCGGCGCCCGCATGGCGATGGCGGGGGCTGCGTCGATGGCGGCGGCCGGTCTGCGGGCCGGGGCGATACCGGGGGCGTTTCCCAGTGCCCTCGCCCGCCAACTGACCCGCGACGCACGCGGGGCGAACCGCCCCCAGACCCTCGCCAAGTGGGCCCGCGCCGAGATGCAGCGGCATTCGTGGCGGGTCGTCGCCGAAGCCGGACTCGCCATCGGCACCTACACCTCGAGCGACTGGATCGGCGACATCGACGTGCCCACGTCGGTCGTCGTGACCCAACGCGACCGGGCCGTTCCGCCGGCCGCCCAATACGGGTTGGCCGCACAGATCCCCGACGCCCGCATCCACCGCTACGACGGCGGACACGTCAGCTGCGTCGAGACCGAGTTCGGGCTGATGTTGACCGACGCCGTCACCGACGTGGCCACGCGTGCGGGCCTGCTCGTGCCCGACACCGACGTGATCGACCTGCGTCCCGCCCCGGCACGGGCCGTCGGCGTCTCGTGATCCCCGAACTGTTCACCGCGGCGGCGACGATCGGGCTCCTCGCCTCGATCGTCGCGAACGTCCGCCCCTGGCCCGTGATCATCGGCCTGCCCAGCACGATCACCGGCTTCTTCATGGCCGAACTGGCGCGCGTGCAGATGGTCGTGCAGACCGCCGCGGCAGCGATCTGGATCGCGTTCGGGGGCCTCGACGAACGGATCGGGTGGGTGGCCGCCGCGATGGTGGTCACGTCGGTGAGCCTGCTCGAGCTCGCCCATCGTCGCGGGGTCGCCGCCGCACGCGTGATGGCCGAGGCCCTGCCCGAACACCGCGGCGACCCGCCCGACACGCCACTGCTCGGGGTCGTCCGACCGACGTACCCGGGCGTCGACATCCGCCGCGACCTCGTCTACGGACCGCACCCCCGCAACCACGCCGACCTCTACCTCCCCTCCGATCCGGTCGGCGCCCCGATCGTGATCCAGGTCCACGGCGGTGGCTGGGTCAGCGGCAACAAGAGGCAACAGGGCCAGCCCCTGCTGTCGCACTTCACGCGGGCCGGGTGGATCGGTGTGGCCATCAACTACCGCATGGGGCCGCGACACCGGCTCCCCGCCGCGGTGCACGACGTGAAACAGACCATCGCGTGGGTGCGGGCCAACGCCCCGGAGTGGGGCGGTGACGCCGATCGGATCCTGCTCACCGGGGGGAGCGCAGGCGGCCACCTCACCGCCCTCTGTGCACTCACCGCCGACGACGTCGCGCTCCAGCCCGGCTTCGAGGACGCCGACTGTTCCGTGGCCGCGGCCGCACCGATGTACGGCGTGTTCGACCTCACCGACCGCAACCGGCATCGTGGCCGCAAGGCCATGACGCCGTTTCTCCAGCGCATGGTCTTGAGCACCACGCTCGCCGACGACCGCGCGGGCTGGGAAGCGCTCTCCCCGGTGTGTCGCGTGCGGCCCGACGGTCCACCGATGCTCATCGTGAGCTGCGCCTACGACACACTCGTACCCGTCGAGGAGGCCCGCGACTTCGGACAGTCCATGACCGACGCGTCGTCGTCGGCCCGCTATGTCGAGCTCCCCCACGCCCACCACGCGTTCGACGTCATCAACGGGCCCCGCGCCCAGGGCGTCATCCAAGCGATGGAGCGGTGGGCGAGCACCGTGACCGCCAAGGGTCCGGTCGATGCCTGAGCTCGCGGCCGTCGACGGTGGCGGTCTGACCGAAGACCGGGTCGCGCTGGTGCACGGCTACGGCCTCCGCGTCGTGTCGCGGGGCTGGGGCGACCCCTTCGTGTGGGCCCACGACGCGTTCTTCAGCATCGACGACGACGACCTCCACTCCCTGGTCGACTTCCGCAAGCTGGCTGCGGCCCATCGAGTGATCCGCTACGACGCCGTCGGCCACGGCCGGTCGGCCGGGGTGGCACATCCGGGCGACCACACGTGGGACTCCCGGGCCGACGATCTCCTCCAGTTGTGCGAACGCCTCCGACTCCCCCACGTCACCCTGGGCGGGTTCTCGACCGGTGCGGCGACGGCCCTCTGGGCCGCGCACATGGCCCCCGACCGCGTGGATCGCCTCGTCCTGGCCGCCCTGCCCAACGGGTGGACCTGGCGGGCCCCGGCCGCCGGCATCCAGGGCCTGCTGGGGGCAAGCGCCCTCACGGGCATCACCGAGCCGATTCGCTTCCTGGCCCGGTACCTCCCCATCCCGTCGCCCCCCGCGCCGTCCGTCGGCGCCTACCAGGCCGCCCATTTCCGTCGCATCGTGACGACGCCACGCCAGCGATACGTCGCGGCGCTGGTGGGCGCGGCGCGGAGCAATCTTCCCGCGCCGGAGGAGCTCGCCAACCTCGAGGTGCCCACGCTCGTCCTCGCCTACCCGGGCGACCCGCTGCGACCGGTCGGCACAGCCGTGCGCGTGGCCCGTGCCCTCCCCAACGCCGAGCTCGTGATCGCCGACGAGCAGTCCGACGTCGCGGGGTGGACCGACCTCATCGGCGAGTTCACGAGCTGACCGCTACTCTCGGGATCTTCCTCCCGAAAGGGGCGCCATGGCTCTCACCCAACTCTCCGGACTCGACGCCAGCTTCCTCTATCTCGAGACGGGCCGCAGCTTCGGCCATGTCAGCAGCATCCTCATCCTCGACCGGCCCGACGATCCGGATTTCGACCCGTACCACGAGTACCGGGCCCGTATGGCCCGCGCCGTGGTCGACTACGTGCCGTTGCGGCGCCGCCTCGTCGAGGTGCCCTTCGGTCTCGACCATCCGTACTGGGCCGAGGACCCCGACTTCGATCTCGACTTCCACATACGTCACGTGGCGGTGCCCCCGCCGGGTGACCCAGCCGAGCTCGACTCGCTCGTCGCCCGCTTGATCGGCCGCCCGCTCGACCGCAACAAGCCCCTGTGGGAGGCCTACGTCATCGAGGGGCTCGAGCACGACCGTTTCGCGATCTTCTCGAAGATGCACCACGCGACGATCGACGGGGCGGCCGGCGCCATGCTGACCCAGCAGTTGTTCTCCGACACCGCCGACGTCGACCTCCGTGAGGAGCCACCGCCACTGCCGAAGGCCTCGCCACTCCCCCAGCCCAACACCGTCTTCAACAAGGCGATGCTCGACCTCGCCCGTCGTCCACGCCGGGCGATCCGGTGGCAGCGCCAGCTGGCCAAGGAGCTGTTTCGAGTAGGACGATCGGCGGCGGATCGCCACGAGCTCGCCGGGACCCTGCCCGGCGTGCCCCGCACCCCGTTCAACGCCGCGATCACGCCGAATCGTCGCTTCACCTGGCGATCCATCCCGCTGGCCGAGGTCAAGGCCGTCAAGTCGGCGCTCGGCTGCACGGTCAACGACGTCGTGATGTCGATGTGCACCGGCGCGCTCCGCCGCTACCTGCTCGAGCACGATGCCCTGCCCGACGACCCGCTGGTCGCCATGGTTCCCGTCTCGATCCGCACCGGCGACGAGGTCGACCCGTGGACCAACCGGGTGTCGAGCATCTTCGTGACGATCCCCACCGACGTCGAGGATCCCGCGGAGCGCATCGCCGCCATCGGGGCCACGATGGCCGAGGGAAAGCACCGCCACGACCTCCTACCGGCCGACCTCATCGTCGAAGCGGCCTCGATCGCCCCGGGCCTCGTCGCCCACACCGCGGCCCGCATCGCCATGAACCCTCGGGTCGCCAACACCGGCCGCACCGTGGCCAACGTGACCATCAGCAACGTGCCCGGCCCCCGCGACCTCCTGTCCCTCGGGGCGGCCCCGGTGCGCCACTATGTGCCGGTGTCGACGATCGTCGACGGCCAGGGCCTCAACATCACGGTCCAGAGCTATCGGGACACGCTCGACCTCGGACTGGTGTCGTGCCGCGAGCTCGTGCCCGATCTCGATCGCCTGGCCGAACTCCACATGGAGGAGTTCGAGGCCCTGAAGGACCTCGCCGCCCTCGCCGTGGCGGCCGCGTCCGGCGAGTGAGCGCTCGCCGCGACGACCTGCTCACCCGGCTCGAGCAGGCGGCCGATCCGGGGCGCGCGCCCGGCCAGCAGGACTACATGAAGTCGGAGATGCCCTACCACGGCGTGGCGATGCCCGACGTGCGGCGCATCACCAAGGCGGTGGCCCGCGAGCACCCGTTCGAGACCCGCGACGACTGGGAGGCCGGCGTCCTCGAGATCTGGCGAGGCGCCACCCACCGCGAGCAGATGTACGCGGCGACCCAGCTGGCGTCGCACGCCCACTGCCGGCACTGGCTCGACGGCCGGGCCCTGCCGATGGTCGAGGAGATGATCGTCACCGGCGCCTGGTGGGACCATGTCGATGCGCTGGCCACCGATCACATGGGGGCGATGCTGCGCAACGATCCCGACGTGGTCGGACCGGTCATGTGGTCGTGGGCGACGGACCCGCTCGAGCGCGACGGTGCCCTGTGGCGGCGGCGCACGGCGATCCTGTGCCAGCTGAAGCACCGGGACGAGACCGACCTCGATCTGCTCTTCCACGCCATCGAGGCGTCGATGGACTCGACGGAGTTCTTCCTCCGCAAGGCGATCGGCTGGGCCCTGCGCGAGTACGCGAAGACGGACCCTGACGAGGTGCTCGCCTTCGTCGACCGCCACGACGACCGCTTGTCGGGCCTGTCGAAACGGGAGGCGCTCAAGCACCTCCGCTAGCGGCTTGCGTCAGTCGGGGAAGTGGCAGGCGACGGGGTGCCCGGCCCCGCGGTCGATCAGTGCCGGCACCTCGGACCCGCACTGGTCCTGCGCCTTCCAGCACCGTGTGCGGAACCGGCAGCCGGAGGGAGGGTCGACCGGCGACGGGACGTCACCCTCGAGCACGATGCGCTGGCGGACCCGCTCCCGAACCGGATCGGGCTCGGGCACCGCCGACAGGAGGGCGCGGGTGTAGGGGTGGGACGGGTGGTCGAAGACCTGATCACGGGTGCCCGTCTCGACGATGCGGCCGAGGTACATGACCGACACCATGTGGGAGATGTTGCGCACGACGGCCAGATCGTGGGCGATGAACAGATAGCCGACGCCCGACTCCTCCTGGATGTCGCGCAGCAGGTTGACGACCTGGGCCTGGATCGACACGTCGAGCGCCGAGACCGGCTCGTCGGCGACGATCAGTTTCGGCTCGAGGGCCAGGGCGCGAGCGATGCCGACCCGCTGGCGCTGGCCGCCCGAGAACTGGTGGGGGTACCGGTTCGCGTGCTCGGGGCTCAGACCGACGCGTTCGAGGAGTCGTCCGACCCGCTCGCGACGTTCGGCCTGCGAGAGTTCGCCGTGGATGACGAAGGGCTCCTCGATGATCGACTCGACCGTCATTCGGGGGTTGAGCGACGCGAACGGGTCCTGGAAGACGATCTGGATCTCACGCCGGGCCCGGCGCAGCTCGCGACGACCCAAGGAGAAGAGGTCGGCGCCGCCGAACTCGGCCACGCCGGCGGTCGGCTTCTCGAGCCGCAGGATCGTCCGGGCGACGGTCGATTTGCCGCAGCCGGACTCGCCGACGAGTCCGTGGGTCTGCCCGGGCATGACCGCGAAGTCGACATCCGTGACGGCCTGCACCGGCGGCAACGGCCGACCGGGCAGCCCGCCGCGCTGGGGGAACTCCTTGACCAGACCACGGACGTCGAGGAGGGCACCGGCGGTGGCCGGTGCGGTCGGGACCGTCACGGCAGCTCCTCCGTGCGGTGGCAGGCGGACTGTCCGTCGCGATCGGGCAGATCGCGCAGGTGGGGTCGCTCGTCGCGGCACCGGTCGATCGTGTACGGACAACGCGGGCTGAACGCGCACCCGCCGGGCAGGTTGACCACGCTCGGCGGGGTGCCGGGGATCGACTCGAGCCGCTCGAGCGGTCCGGTCAGGCGGGGCACGGACTGCATGAGACCCTGCGAGTACGGGTGAGCGGGCGCTGCGTAGAACGCGTCGGCCGTGCCGGTCTCGACGGCGCGCCCGGCGTACATCATCAGGACCCGGTCGGCCACCGATGCGACCACACCGAGATCGTGGGTGATGAGCACCAGCCCCATCTTCGTGTCGGCCTGGATCTCCTTCAGCAGGTCCATGATCTGGGCCTGCACCGTCACGTCGAGGGCCGTGGTCGGCTCGTCGGCGATCAGCACCTTGGGGTCGAGGGCCAGGGCCATCGCGATCATCGCCCGCTGGCGCATCCCGCCGGAGAACTCGTGGGGGTACTGACGGGCCCGGACGGCCGGGTTGGGGATCCCCACCCGGTCCATCAGGGCGATCGCCTGGTCCTTCGCGTCCCGGCGAGAGGCGCCCCGGTGGACCCGGAACGACTCGGCGATCTGCCAGCCGACCTTGTAGACGGGGTTGAGCGCGCTCAGGGGATCCTGGAAGATCATCGCGATCTCGACGCCGCGGATGGTGTTGAGCATGGCCGGACGGGCACCGACGAGCTCGGTGCCGCGATAGCGGATGCTGCCGCCGGCGATCACGCCGGGAGGCATCGGGATGAGCCCCATGACGGCCTGGACCGAGACCGACTTGCCCGATCCCGATTCGCCGAGGATGGCGAGGGTCTCGCCGGCCTGAAGGTCCCACGACACGTCGCTCACCGCCCGGACGACGCCGTCCTCGGTGTGGAACTCCACCGTCAGGTTCTGCACCTCCAACAGCGTCTCGTCGAGGCCGGGAGCGGTGGCGAACTGAGGATCGGTCATGGTCATCAGCGGAACCTCGGATCGAAGGCTTCGCGGAGCTGCTCACCCATCAGTACGAATGCCAGGCTGGCGAGCACGAGGTACAGGCCCGGGAACATCAGCAGGTGGGGCGACTGCTGCACCTTGTTGCCCGCCTCGTTGATCATGATCCCCCACGAGATCGAGTCGATCGGCAGCCCGATGCCCAGGAACGACAACGTCGCCTCGACCGAGATCACCGAACCCATGGAGATCGTGGCGTAGACGAGGGTGGGAGCGACGGCGTTGGGGAGGATGTGGCGGGTGAGGATACGGAAGTCGGACGCTCCGAGGGCGCGGGCGGCCTGCACGTACTCGAGACCCTTCACCTGGAGCACGGTCGATCGGTACAGGCGCACGACGGCCGGCCACCCGAGCGAACCGATGGCGACGGCCACGTGCCAGGTCTGGCGGCCCGCCTGGGTGGTGAGCGCGCTCAGGACGATGATGGCGCCGACCAGGTAGGGCAGGGCGAAGAAGCCGTCGGCCGTGCGGGAGATGACGGCATCGATCCAGCCGCCGTAGTAGCCGGCCAGCCCCCCGAGGAGAATGCCGAGCCCGACCGTGATCATCGTCGCGAACAGGGCCACGGTGAGACTCACCCGTGCCCCGTGCGTGACCTGGGCGAAATAGTCGCAGCCCTGCACGTCGGTGCCGTACCAGTGCTCCGCCGACGGTGGCATCCGGTTGTCGCTGAGGAAGCAGTAGAGCCCGCTCGGGTCGTCGGGCGAGGGGGAGGGCCACACGTAGACGGCGGGGAAGATGGCCATCGTCACGAAGACGAAGATCAGGACGCCGCTGATCCAGAACAGCTTCTTCTTGCGAAGGATCTTCCAGGCGTCGTTCCAGAAGGTGCGCGGATCGCCCACCGCCTCGGCCTCGTACCTGCCGTCGACCATGCCGGTGTCACTCATAGCGGATCCTCGGGTCGAGCCATGCATAGAGCATGTCGACGATCAGGTTGATGACCAGATAGGCCATCACCAGGAAGATCGAGATGCCGGTGATGATGGTGTTGTCGCGTTGGATCACCGCCCGGGTGATCTGAAAGCCGATCCCCGGGATGTTGAACACCGACTCGGTGACGATCGTGCCCCCGAGCAGGGCTCCGAGGTCGATCGCGAGCACCGTGAGCACGGGGATCATCGCATTGCGCATGCCGTGCACGGCGAACACCCGACGTTCGCCCAGGCCCTTGGCCCGAGCCGTGCGCAGGAAGTCCTCACGACCCACATCGAGCAGGGTCGCTCTCATGAGTCTCGCCGTCACCGCCATGATCGAGGTCGCGATGACGAGCGAGGGCAGGACGTAGCTCCACAGGCCGTCGTTGATGCCCTGCACCGGGAAGATGTCCCACTTCACCCCCAGATACACCTGAGCGAGGAGGCCGAGCACGAAGGGCGGGACCGACAGCATGATCAGGGTGACCACGAGGAAGCCGTTGTCGAACCAGGTGTCCTTCTTGCGGGCCATCATGACGCCGAGAGGGATGGCCAGGACGGCCTGGAACAGCACCGACAGGCCGGCGAGGCGCAGGGTGCGGGGCAGCGCCTCGCGGAAGATGTCGTTGATGGGGCGCTGGGTGGCGATCGAGTCGCCGAGGTCGAAGCGCAGCACGTCGCCCATGTAGAGGAAGTACTGCTTGAAGATCGGCTCGTTGAGGTGGTAGCGCTCTTCGTAGTTGGCCCGCAACGTGTCGGGGATACGGCGCTCGCCGAACTGGGCCTGCACGGGATCGCCCGGGATCAGACGGATCACCAGGAAGATCAGCAGCGTCGTGATGAAGAAGACCGGGATGAGCTGGAGCACCCGTCGGATGAAGTAGCGAAACATTGGGTGGACAACACCGGTTGAGGAGTCCGTGAAAAGTGGGGCGGCCGGGGCGAGGGGAAACCCTCGCCCCGGCCGCCATCACATCACATCAGGCCTCAGGCCGTCGGCTGCACCTGCTCGAGGAGCGTGAAGCCGAACACCGAGTAGACGACGTTGTCAACGGAGTCGTTGTAGACCCGCTGACCACGACCGAAGTAGATCGGCGCGACCGGGACGTCCTCGCAGAGGACCTCCTGGGCGGTGGCCAGGGCCGGGAAGCCCTCTTCTTCGGTCTGAGCCGAGTTGAACTCGACGATCGCGGCGTCGAATGCCTCGCTGGCGTAGCCGGTGTAGTTGTCGCTCGAATCGCTGCCGTAGAGCGGCGCCAGGAAGTTGGAGGCCGACGGCGCATCCCAACCCCAACCGAGGCGGAACGGACCATCGACGCCCTCATCGCTCTGGAGCACGTCGAGGTACGGCGAGAACTCCTGGGCGACGAAGTCAGCCTCGATGCCGAGGATCTGGAGCCAGCCATTGGCCACGGCCTGGGTCCAGTCCTCGTGACCGCCACCACTGTTGAAGTAGATGGTCACCTGGTTGCCCTCGATGCCACCGGCACCGTCGAACAGCTCCTTGGCGAGATCCGGATCGTAGGTCGCGTTGGCGCATTCGCCGATGGCGCCCGGGGCCAGCGGCGGCACGAAGCCGGTCGCCGGAGCACGGGTGCCCGCGAAGATCTCTTCCATGATCGTGGGACGATCGATGGCGAGCGACAGGGCACGACGGATGTCGACATTGTCGAACGGCGGCGTGTTGTTCGGGAAGCCGAGGTAGGTGAACGAGCCGACGGCGACGTCGATGTAGTTGCCGTTGAAGTCGTCCTCCGCGGTGGTGATGTTCTCCGGCGGGACGTCGGAGATGTCGAGCGCACCGTCCTGGGCGGTCAGGTACATGGTCTCGACCGAGTCGAAGATCTGGAAGTTGATCTCGTCGGCGATGCCCGGGGTGCCGTAGTAGCCGTCGTAGCGCACCAGGTCGATGCCCACGTCGTGCTGCCAGGTCCCGTCCATCATGTAGGGACCGTTGCCCACGGGGGCGTCGGAGTAGCCGTCACCGCCGGCTTCGACGGCCGAGAGGTCGACCGGCGAGAACACGGGGTGGGCCATGATCTTCGGGATGATCGGGTTGGGCGCCGCCAGGGTGATCACCAGGGTGGTGTCGTCGGGCGCGGCGAGACCGGTGATCTCCGGAGCTTCACCCGCGTCGACCTCGGTCCAGCCCTCGATCTGGGCCACGTAGTAGCCGTGGTACGAGACGTCGGACAGGTTGTCGGGGTTGGCCACACGGTTGAACGCGTCGATGAACGACTGGGCGGTCACCGGGTTTCCGTTGTGGAACGTGACGTCGTCGCGCAGGGTGAAGGTCCACTCCGTCTTGTCGTCGTTGGCCGACCATTCGGTGGCCACGGCGGGAACGGGGCTGAGGTCCTCCGAGTAGTCGGTCAGACCGTCGAACAGCAGACGAGCGACTTCGAAGCCCTCGGAGTCCTGCGTGTTGAACGAGTCGATCCACGAGGGCTCGACGATGCCGTAGGAGACGGATCCGCCAGCGGTGGTCTCGCCACCGGTGCCTTCACCCTCGCCTTCGCCTTCGCCTTCACCCTCGCCGTCACCTTCGCCGTCACCATCGCCATCACCATCGGTCTGGCCGGTGTCGGTTGCGTCGTCGCTGTCGTCGTCGCCACAGGCGGCGGCGATCAGCGAGAACGCCATGAGAATCGCCAGCAGGCCGGCGAGCTTCTTGGACATGTTTCTCCTTTGTCGCTTCCCGTCACCGAGCCCCTCCAGACAGTGTCCTCTCGGACAACTGACTCAGCACGGCACGCAGAAGTCACTTACGTCGTAGGCAGAGGAAGATAGTTGGCAAATTCGCCCGCGAGAACGATCGGCGGGAAACCGAAACGTCGGGTTCACAAAGCGAGCAGGCCACCCTCGCACCCACCGGGCCCGGGCGAGGGATCCGCTTTCCCCACCAGTACAGCCAAAACGCCGTTTCCGATCGAACGATCGCGTGGCGTTCGGACTCGTTGACGGCGCGAATCGCCACGAAAAAGAAAACCGGACCGAACCGCGTTCATTCGCCTTCGGGGGCCCGACGCCGGCTCACTCGTACCGGGTGCCGGTCTCGCGCATGAACTCGAGGAAACGGACCCCCGCGTCGGCCGCGAGCTCCCCCGGCCGGTAGGTCGCACCGTGGAGCGTGCCCGAGTAGGGGAACACGCCATGGCGCTCGTAGACCTCCCAGCTGACGGGCGAGCGACGATCGATGCCGACGTCGATGCCCTCGAACGGCGCCATCGCCATGAGGACGGGCAGGTCCGCGGCCTCGCCCACTTGCACACCGCCGACGGAGATCACCGCGTTGCACCGGAAGTCGCCGGCCCACTCCATCCGCAACGAGATCAGTTCGGTGCCGGCCGCGACCTCACCGCCGTCGACCACCGTCATGTCGCCATAGCCGTTGAACGCAAAGAAAAGTCGGCCGTCCTCGATGTAGAGCGCGTAGCCGCCGCCCTGGTCGCCGTGGGCGACGAGCATGCCCTGATCGCCCACGGCGTAGTCGAGGTCGACGTCGACCACGAAGTCGCGCGCGTAGATGAGCTGGAGGGCGCGCCACCGCTCGAGGGTCGGCATGCCCGGTCGGATGCGAACGTCGGCGACGAAGTCGTCGTCGCTGGGCGGCTTCTGGATCATCTTGACGAAGTTGCCCTCGTCGAGGGGGTACACCTGATTGGCCCACGCCGCCTCGTCGAAGGCCTCCTGGAGTTCGGCGAGCTTCTCCGGGTGCTCGGCGGCCAGGTCTCGCGATTCCGACGGATCCTCGGCCAGATGATGGAGCTCCCACTGCTCCTCGGAGAAGGGGGTGCGGGGTTGACGGAGGGTCACCGCCGACCATCCCTCGCGGTAGAACCCGCGGTTGCCGATCATCTCGTAGTACTGCTCGGGGTGGGTCGACGCCGCCTCGGCGTCGCCCATCGTCGCCACGAAGCTGGCGCCGGCCGGCGCCGGGAGCGGCTGACCGTCCTTCACGGTCGGGATCTCCACGCCCGTCATCTCGGCGAGGGTGGGCAGAAGGTCGGTGATGTGCTGGTACTGCCGCCGGATCTCGCCGGCTGACGCCAGGCCATCGGGCCAGTGGACGATGAACGGCACCTGATGGCCACCCTGGAAGGTGTTGATCTTGTACATCCGCAGCGGCGTGTTCGACACCATCGCCCAGCCCATCGGGTAGTGGGGCAGGGTCTGCGGCCCGCCCATGATGTCCAGCCGCGAGTGGTCCTTGTCGATGTCTTCGAGGCCGCTTTCGCGGGTCTGGGCGAGGAGGGTCCGGAAGTACTGGCTGGTGCCGTCGTACTGGCCCTCTCGTGAGCCGCCGTTGTCGGAGGTGAACACGATGATGGTGTTGTCCCACTCCCCCATCGCCTCGAGGTGGGCGCGGAGGCGGCCGACGCTCTGGTCGATCGAGTCGACCATGCCCGCGAAGATCTCCATGTAGCGGGCGAACGTCTCCCGCTGCACGTCGGTGAGTTCGTCCCACGCGGTGACCTCGTGGAGCACCTCGGAGTTGCGCGGCGGCAGCACCGTGTCGTCCGGCACGACGCCCAGCTTCTTTTGACGGGCGAACCGCTGCTCGCGGATCCGGTCCCAGCCGGCGTCGTACATGCCCCGGTACTTCTCCATGTCCTCCTGCTTGGCCTGGAGCGGGGCGTGGACGGCACCGTGCGCGTAGTAGAGGAAGAAGGGCTTGGTCGGGTGCGAGGAACGGACCTCGTCGATCATCGTGATCGCGTGCTCGGTCAGATCATCGGTGAAGTAGTAGTCGTCCGGGTACTGGTCGACCGGGACATGGTGGTTGTCCTCGTAGAGCCGGTGGGGCTGATGGAAGTTGGTGAAGCCGTCGAGGATCCCGTAGTAGCGGTCGAACCCCTTCTGCAGCGGCCAGCTGTGGCGCGGGCCGGCCTCGCTCAGGCTCGAGTCCTTGCACAGGTGCCACTTGCCGACCATCAACGACGCCCACCCGTTGTCGCGGTAGAGCTCGGCCATCGTGACCGCGTTGTCGCGGATCTCGTGGGCGTAGCCGGGAAAGCCCGGGTCGCTGTGGGCGACGTGGCCCATGCCGGCCAGATGGTGGTTGAGCCCCGTCAGCATCGACGCACGGGTCGGCGAACACATCGGGTTCACGTGGAAGTTCGTGTAGCGCACGCCTCCGGCCGCCAACGCATCGAGTTCGGGCGTGTCGATCTCGCTGCCGTAGCACCCGAGGTCGGCGAAGCCGAGGTCGTCGGCCAGCATCACGATGATGTTGGGGGCACCGGGGGGTGCTGTCGGTTGGGCGGGCCAGTCGGGCTCCGAGGTCGAGAAGATCTTCCCGACGGTGCCGCCGAAGCCGGCGTAGGGGGCGGTCGGGTCGTCGGGGCGCTCGCTGCTCACGCGCCCGTTTCTACTCGGTCAGGCCCGCACCGCCCAGACGGCGAAGAGGGGGTCGCCGCGATGCGTCACCGGGGTTCGGCGCTCCACCGCGGGTTCGTGCCACACGTCCGCGAGGCGAAAGTACTCGGCAACGATCCTCGTGTGGGCCTCGTCGCTGTTGGCCAGCCAGCCCCGGATCGCCTTGGTCGGGAAACACCGGTTGGAGAACGTGCAAACGAACCGGCCGCCCGGGCGCAGCACGCGGGCCACGTCACGCACCACGTCGATGGGCCGGACGAGATAGTCGATCGACACGCAGCAGACCGCGTCGTCGAACGAACCGTCGGCGAAGGGCAGCACCGGATCGGCGTTGAGGTCGTGGACGGTGCGTGCCGCCGCGACCGGGTTGGCGTCGAGCTCGGCCGGGTTCATCCCCAGCACGTGGAGCCGCTGCGGCGGCGTCTCGAAGTGCGACACCCACGACGACATGAGGTCGAGGACCTCACCGTCGATGCCCAACTCGGTGTAGAGCGCACCCACCGCGGCGATGGCCGCATCGTCGATGTGGGTGACGAGGCGAGCCGGCTCGTAGAACGCGGGATCGTCGGGGTCCTGGCGGTCGAAGAAGCCGGCCGGGAAGCGATCGTGGGGGTCGCTCACCGCGGCAGGATGGTCTCGCCGGTGAGGTCTTCGCTCACGGCCCACAGGGTCTCGATGGCCCGGTCCATCCCCAGTCGCCGCAGGATCGGGAGACGCACCGGGTTGCCCGTGTTCATCCAACGCGGCCCGTAGAACTCGCCGCCGGCCGCGCTCGGATCGGTGGCCGCCCGCAGCTGGGGAAGCGCACCACGCGCCGCACTCATGCCGGTGCTGCTCGCCATCGCGTGGAACACCCTGGCCAGGATCTTCCCGTCGGAGTTCTCGACACTGGTGGCCTGGAGGTCGGTGTCACTCAGACCGGGGTGAGCGATCAGACTCTCGACCGGCCACCCCTCGGCGCGCAGCAGCCGGTCGAGTCCGATGCCGAAGTGCCAGTTCGCAAGCTTCGAGCGGCCGTAGGCCTTCCAGTCGCCGTAACCCCTCTCCATCTCGACATCGTCGGGGTCGACGGCGCGCCCGACATGGTGGGCGGTCGAGGTGACGGTGACGACCCGGGCGTCGCCGGCCGCGCGGAGTGCGGGCAGGAGTCGGGCGGTGAACGTCCAGTGACCGAGATGGTTCACGCCGAACTGCATCTCGTGGCCATCGGCCGTGAGGGTCCGGGGGATGCCCATCACCCCGGCGTTGTTGACGAGCACGTCGATCGCAGGGTGGGCCGAGACGATCGCGCCGGCCGCCTCCTTCGTCTGCTCCTGCGACCCCAGGTCGAGGGCGACGATCTCGAGCGCAGCCTCGGGGTGCGAGCCACGGATGTCATCGGCCGCGGCCGCCGCCTTGTCCTGGTTGCGGGCGGCCATGACCACCAGGGCCCCGGCGCCGGCCAAGGCCCGGGCGGTCTCGAGCCCGAGCCCACCGTTCGCACCGGTGACCACCGCAACACGTCCGGTCTGGTCGGGGATGTCGTTCGCGGTCCAGGGCATGCCACAGCCTAGGAGCGCGACCCGCGCCCGGACACGACGATGGCGCCCCCCGTGGGAAGCGCCATCGACGTCCGATCCCCCAATCGGACATCTCACTTGCCGCCATGCGGCGGATCACTTGCCGCCATGCGGCGGACCCCGGAAACTCCCGGGCAGCTGAGCTATGTGGTCACACTACCGCACCCCGCGGTCGATTCACTTCTTGAAGAACGCGGGGCTCGTCGCCTTCTTCGGGATCTCGGCCAGCGGCGTCGCGACGGTCTCGACCGTCGGACCGTGCTCGGCCGCGATCGGCGCCAGCGCCTCGAGGTCGAAGCGATACAGCTCGGCGGCGTTCTCGCTCAGCACCCGACGAAGGTCGGCGGGGTCCCACTCGTGGAACGCGCGCTGGAGCGACTCGACCGAATACGGGTAGGTCCCCTCGTGGTGCGGATAGTCCGAGCCCCACATGACCTTGTGGACGCCGAGCGTCTTGATCGCCTCGGCCTCGGCCGGTGACGGAAACGACGCCCCGATCCAGACATTGCGATCGAAGTACTCGCTCGGCTTCATCGGGAGCACGACGTCGGCGGAGAACCCGAGCTCACCGACGCGGCCACCCGAGATCTGCATGTGGTACATGTCCATGCGCCGCAGCTCCTCGATGGCCCATGCGGTGCCCTGCTCGGTCATGACGTACTTCAAGTTCGGGAAGCGTTCGAACACGCCGCTCATGATCAGGTGTGACAGGTTGCGGTGGGCGAAGAACGGCACCTCCATGAGGAAGATGAGGCCGGACGCGGGGTCGTCGCCGTAGTTGGGCGTGCCGTTGCCGCCGTGCTGGGTCATGACCAGGTCGAGATCCTGGATCGCGGCCCACAGCCGGTCCCAGTGGGGCGACCACAGGCCGGGAAGGTCCACGTCCGGCGCCACGTGAGGCAGCATGAACGAACGGAACCCCTCGGCGGCCGCCCACTCCAGGGTGGCGATGGCATCGTCGATGTCCTCCAGGAAGATCTGCGGCAATCCGCAGCGTTGGGCGGGGTACTCGTCGCACCAATCCTTCAACCAACGGTTGTGCGCGTCGATACCGGCCCGGCGCCGACGGTACTCCTCCCCGTCCTTGGGCGGATAGGCGATGAGCATTCCGGTCGGGTAGAAGGGCGGCACCGTGTTGGGGAAGGTGATCTCCGCCACGACACCGTCGTCGTACTGCTCCGTGACCCGTCGCTCGTTGTCCCAGTTGCGGGTCCGCCCGTCGTCCTGGAGGTCTCGATACGGATTGGAGTAGGCGCCCCGCCATTCGGCGAACGCGTCCTTCCATTCGTCGGCCAGGTACTCCTCGTACATCGCCATGTTGCCGCCGGCATGACTGTCGGCGGAGATGATCGTGTAGCGCTCGGTTGCTTGCTCAGCCATGGGTGGTGCCTTCACTGGTCGGAGGTGTCTAAGTATCTTAGACACAGACCTATGCCACTTCAACCACTACACTCGTGGACATGGCGCGACGACGAGGACTCGAAAAGCACGACGTGATCGATGCGGCTCTCGAGATCGTCGACCGTGACGGCCTCGATGCCCTCAGCCTCAAGGCGGTGGCCGACGCCCTGGCCGTACAGTCGCCGTCCCTCTACAGCCATGTCGACGGACTGACCGGGCTACTCGACGACCTCGCCATCGCCGTCACCGCCGAGTTCGGCGAGACCCTGCGCGACTCGGTGATCGGAGTCTCCGGCGACGACGCCGTCGGGGCCTTCGCCCGGGCCTACCGACGCTGGGCGACCGATCATCCCGGCCGCTACGAACTGTCGCTGCGCAAGGTCGACAGCGCCGACAAGCGCGAGGTGGGGCGCGGCGCGATCGAGACCATGGACCGGGTCCTCGCCGGCTTCGGCTTGTCCTCGACCGAAGCCCGGTCGGCGGGGCGCACGCTTCGGGCCGCCCTCCACGGCTTCAGCACGCTCGAGGCGGCCGACGCCCTCGGACGAGGTCGCCACGACGCCAGCTTCGAGTACCTGATCGCGCTGTTCGTGCACGGAATCAGGGTCGGCACGTCTGAGCCGGCTGGCTAGCCCGGTCGGCCGCCACCAAGATGGTCGGCGATGCGCCGCCGACCCGCCCTCGCCGTCCTCACCGCTCTGTGCCTCCTCGCCGCCGCCTGCGGAGACGACGCGGACGAAACGGCGGCCCCCACGTCCACCGCCGCCGACACCACGACGACCGGTGCGGCCGAACCCGACGAAGCCGCCACGACCACCACCGAACCGGTCGAACTGACCGCCAGCTTCCGAGGCGTGACCCCCGAGACCATCAAGGTCGGCATCCTCACCTACGACTTCGACGGACTGGCCGCACTCGGGGTCAACTTCGGCCTGTCGAATGCCGGCGACCTGTATCTCGCCGCCATCGAGAGCGTCAACGACCGGGGCGGCGTCCACGGCCGCATGCTCGAACCGGTGCTCAAGGAGTTCCTGCCCGTGCAGGGCACCGCTCCCGTCGACGCCGTCTGTGTGGAGCTGACCGAGGACGAGATGGTGTTCGTCGTCATCGGCACCACGCTGCAGGAACAGATCCTGTGTTTCACCGAGCTCAACGAGACCGCCGCGATCGTCACCTCGGGCATCACCGAGGAACGCCAGGCGAAGGCCAAGGCCCCCTATGCCACGGTCGTCGACACCGCCGAAGGGCGGGCGGCGCGGTTCGCCGAGATCATGGAGGCCACCGGTGTCTTCGACGACGCCACGGTGGGCGTGACCGGCGCGGTCGACGTGAGCCTGACCGGCTACGAGTCGGTCCTCGAAGCCCTGCGCGGGATCGGGATCGACCCGATCGAGGGTCTGATCGGAGGAAACGCCGACGACCTCAGCGCATCGGCCCGGGAGCAGGCGCTCATCTACCAGCGCATGGACGACGCCGGCGTCGACGTGACCGTGTCGACCAGCGGCGTGCCGTTGACGATCGCCAACGCCATCGACGCGGGGTACGAGTCGCCCCAGTGGGTGCTCTCGACCGCCATGTCGGGCCGGGGGTTGACCGACGCCGGAGTGCCCCACGAGTACCTCGACGGCGCGCTCGCCGTGATGAACACCCCGATCGGCACCCCCGACCAGCCGGACATGGCCGATGACCCGCTCGTCGCCGGATGCGTCGACGATCTCGTCGCCCGCAGCGGTCACGAGGTGTTCTACGACCTCGACGCGGAGGTCAACGACCTCGCGCAGGCCCTCGGCGCCTGCGCCAACGTCGCGATCCTCGAGCAGGCCCTCCTCAACGCCGGTCCGGTCCTGACCAACGATTCGCTCCAGGCCGGACTCGAGGCGATCGGCCCGATCGACCTGCCGGGCTACACCGACGCCTCGCTCGGTCCGGGTGACATGGGCGCGGTCAAGGGCCTCACGCTCGTGGAGTTCGACGCCGCGACCGGCCTCTGGAATCTCGTCGACGGCTGAACCCTCACTGAGTCGGACGTCACCCTCACGTTGACGTCCTCGCCTCCGATTGGGAGACATGGCTCGACGACGCTCCCTGCCCTTCGCGGCGACCCTCCTTGCTCTCGCACTGGCCTGTGCCGCGTGCGCGTCTGCCGACCCCTCCCCCGCCCCCGGAGCGCAACGGGAGGTCGAGGACACCACCGCCACCACCACGAGCCCGACCACCGAGCCCACCGCCGAGCCGACCCCCGAGCTCACGGCCTCGTTCCGCGGGGTCACTCCGGACACGATCAGGGTCGGGATCACCGCGATCGACTGGGACACCCTGTCCGAGCTCGGGGTCGACTTCGGACGAACCAACGCCCTCGACCTCTGGACCGCCGCCCTCGAGGACATCAACCGGCGCGGCGGGGTCAACGGCCGGATGATCGAGATCCACGGTCGGGAGTTCCTCCCGCTCGGCAGCACCAGCTTCGACGAGGCCTGTGTCGAACTGACCCAGGACGAAGAGGTCTTCGTCGTCATCGGCCAGGCGCTCGACGAGCAGGTCCTGTGCTTCACCGAGCTCAACGACACGGCCGCGGTCGTCGTCGCCGGAATGACCGACTCGCTCCTCGACCGCAGCACCGCGCCCTACGCCACCCTCTGGGCCAGCTACGAGACCCAGGCGGCCAACCTCGTTGCGCTGGCCGAGGACCAGGGTGTGCTCGCCGGCGCGACGATCGGCGTGGTCGGCTCCGTCGACGCCGGAGCCCTCGAGTACGCCGCGACCGTCGAAGCTTTCCGCGACGCCGGCTACGACGTGGTCGAGGGGCTTGTCGGCGGCAACGCGAACGACCTCGGCGAGACCGCCCGCGACCAGGCGCTGGTCTACGAACGACTCAAGGAGGCGGGGGTCGACCTCACCGTCTCGACCACCGGTGTGCCGCTGGAGATCTTCAACGCCCAGGCGGAGAACTATCGCACCGACCAATGGCTCCTCACGGTCGTCATGAGCCCGGCCGGTCTCCGCGACGCCGGTGTCGACCTCCCCTACCTCGACGGCGCGCTCGCCGTGGTCAACACGCCGGTCGCGACCTCCGCCCAGGAGTCGATGGCCGACGACGCCGACGTCGCCGCCTGCATCGACATGCTGGAAGCGACGAGCGACCACGAACTCGCCTACGAGATCGATGCAGAGGTGAGCGACCTCGCGTCGGGTCTCTATGCCTGCGCGATCACGCGGATCCTCGAGGCGGCCCTGACCGCGGCCGGCCCCGAACTCACCAACGACTCGTTCGCCGCCGCACTGGGCGGGCTGGGCGAGCTCGACCTCGCGGGGTACTTCGAGGCCTCGCTCGATGCGGACGACCTCGGCGCCGCGAAGGGTCTCCGTCTGGCTCGTTTCGACGCCGCCGCCGGGGCGTGGGAGCTGCTCGACTAGGGCCGCGGCCCCTCGCTGAGGCAGGGCCGACCGACTACCCCTGCAAGAGCGCGATCAGCGAGCTGGTGTCCCACCGCCCGTGGCCGTCGCGTTGGAGCCGGGCGTAGAACTGGTCGACGAGCGCGGTCACCGGCAACGAGGCACCGATCCGGTCGCCTTCGGTGAGGCAGATCCCGAGATCCTTGCGCATCCAGTCGAGGGCGAAACCGAAGTCGAACTCGCCCGCCGCCATCGTCGTCGCCCGGTTCTCCATCTGCCAGGAGCCGGCGGCACCCTTCGAGATCGTGTCGACCACCGTGGACACGTCGAGCCCGGCCCGCATCGCGAAGTCGATGCCCTCGGCGAGCCCCTGGAGCAAGCCGGCGATGGCGATCTGGTTGACCATCTTGCAGAGCTGGCCGGACCCCGCCGGGCCCAGCAGCGTGCAGGCGCGGCTGTAGGCGTCGATCACCGGCGCGGCCCGGTCGAAGTCGACCGACTCGCCGCCGCACATGACCGTGAGCACGCCGTTCTCGGCACCCGCCTGCCCGCCCGAGCTCGGCGCGTCGACGAATCCGACACCGCGGGCGTCGGCGGCCTCGTGGACCTCCCGTGCGACATCGGCCGACGCGGTCGTGTGGTCGACCAGCACCGCGCCCGCGACCATCGTCTCGAGTACCCCGTTCGGGCCGGTGGTCACCGCCCGCACGTCGGGGTCGTCACCGACACAGAGGAAGACGAAGTCCGCCCCCTCGGCCGCAGCCGCCGGCGTCGGCGCCGACGCCCCTCCGTGCGCTGCCACCCACGCCTCGGCTCGGGCCGGGGTGCGGTTGAAGACGGTGACCTCGTGACCGGCCGCCACGAGATGACCGGCCATGGGGTAGCCCATGACGCCGAGACCGATGAATGCACATTTCATGCGCCGAGTCTGGCCTGAAAACGTCGCTAGGGTCGATGTGTGTCCGCTCCCGTCCGCATCGTCGCCTGGTCCGACTTCCTTTGACCCTGGTGCTATGTCGGGACGGTCCGTCTCGACGAGTTGCAGCGCCGTTTCGGCGACCGGATCGACGTGACGTGGAAGGCCTTCCTGCTGCGCACCGAGTCGAAGGCGACGGATCAGGAGAAGTTCGTCGCCTACACCCGGTCGTGGCTCCGTCCCGCGTCGGTCGAACCCGCCGCCGAGTTCACCGTGTGGTCGACCGACGAGCCCCAGCCGATCAGCAGCGTGCCGGCCCACGTCGCGGCCAAGTCGGTGGCGCTGCTCGACCCCGAGGCGGCCGACGCCTATCACCACCGCCTACTGCGGGCCTACTTCACCGAGAACCGCACGATCTCCGATTGGGCGGTTCTGTGCGAGCTGGCCGCCGATGTCGGGCTCGACCGCGACGAGTTCCTCGCCTTCTCCGCCGAGCGGGAGCGGGTGCTGGCCGAGGAGGTGATCGCCGAGCACAACGAGGCGGTGCAGCAGGGCATCACCGCAGTGCCCACGATGGTGATCGACGAGGTGCTCCCGGTCCAGGGGGCCCAGGAGGTCGACACCATCGCCCGGTGGATCGAGCGGCTCCTCGAGCGTCGCGCCGGCGGAACCTGAACGCCGTCGGCCCACCGTCGGAGGCGTCATGAGCAACTGGATCGGGTGGAGGACCGCCCTCGTCGCGCTGGCCGTGGTCGGATCGACGGTCATCGCCTTGCTGATCGCCCTCACCGTCGCCGACGAGCAGCCCGCCTCGGGTGAGCGCTTCATGGTCGCCGAGGTGACCGTGACCCTCGACCGGTCGACCGTCACGCTCTCGGGACCGGTCCCGTCGGCCGCCGTCGCCGATGCGCTGGTCGACGCGGTGGCCGACCGGCCGGGCGTCGTCGCGGTGATCGACGAACTGGTCATCGAGCCGTCGGCCCCGAATCCCGCGCTCGACGCGGTACGCACCGGACTCGACGCGCTCGCGGCCCGGCCCGACTAGCGCGCCGCTGCGAGGCGGGTGCGACAGGCGACGACCGCGTCGACGCGTTCGGCCCCGGCCGCCATCAGCAGCTCCGCCAGATAGTGGAGCGTCGTGCCGGTGAGTATCACGTCGTCGACGAGCAGGACCCGGCGACCGTCGACGTCCCCGTCGACCGCGTAACCGACGGTCTCGACGACGGCACGTCGCCTGGCCACCGGCGTGCCCCTGAGCCGGGTGGGCGCCGGCCCGCGGCGCAGGATCTCGGCCACCGGCAGTGCGAGGGCTTCGGCCACGACCGCGGCCAGCGCGGGGACGGGATGGGCGTGACGGTCGGGTCCCGGCGGCACCGCGGCCACGAGTGGCGACCCGGGGATGTCGAGCGTTCGCGTGAACTCGCGCAGCAGCACCTCGAGGCTGCGGAGGGCCTCGGGGTCCCGCCGGTCCTTGGCCCCCGACAGCAACTCACCGAGCGGCGTCGGACGGTCGTCGTGGTCGAACCAGTACGGACCCATCACATGGATGTCGCCGATCATCCCGACTGCAAACTTTTGTTAGCAAAGGTGGTTGACATCGATCGTCTGCTTGCTAGAGTTAGCACATCCGATCGCTCGAGACAGCGCACGGATTCCATCCCCCAAGATCTTCCAACCATCTCAGGAGCCGAAACAATGACTGCAGTACTCGATCAGGTCAAGGACGCCGCCTACGCCGCTGTCGGCGTGAACCTCCTCGTCACCGACGCCATCGTCGGTCGCGAGATCCCCGCCCCGGAGTTCGCCGAGGAGCACACCGCCCTCGCCCGCAAGCAGGCCACCGAGACGCTCACGGAGTTCCGGGCCCGCTTCGAGCCCCGCGCCGTCGAGTTCGAGGGCCGTCTGCCGGAGCAGGTCGCCGAGCGGCTCGCCACCAACCGCACCAAGGCCTGGGACTTCATCGGCATCGACGCTCCCGCAGCGGCCGAGAAGCCCGCCGCGAAGAAGCCGGCCGCCAAGAAGGCCGGCACCAAGAAGTCGGCCGCCAAGAAGGCCTGAATTCCCCCCTCGGGGTCGATCTTCCTCCCCCCGGAATGATCCCCCGAGCGACCGGGTCACCATTGGGTGACCCGGTCGTTTCGCGTCCACACTGGAGAGGTACCGGAGACCCGCCATGCCTGACAAGGACCCACGAGAAGCCTGGAGCGACCTCGGCGACTACATCCGCGAGCAGCGTCGGCAGGCCGAGCTCAGCGTGCGCAAGCTCGCCGACCTCGCCAACGTCTCCAACCCCTACCTGTCACAGATCGAGCGCGGCCTCAAGCGCCCCTCCGCCGAGATCCTCCAGCAGATCGCCCGAGCGCTCGAGGTCTCCTCGGAGTCGCTCTACGTGCGGGCCGGCATCCTCGACGAGGAGCGCGAGAGCGACCTCGTCGCCACCATCAGAGCCCAGGCCGACCTTTCCACCGACCAGAAGCAGGTGCTCATCCGGGTCTACGAGTCGTTCCTGCTGGAGAACGACGATCGCTGATCACCACTCGCCGGTGACGATGCGCAGCACCGACATCGTGCGCTCGGCTCCGAGATCGGCGAGTACTCGGGCCAGGTCGACCGGCACGACGCTGTTCGCCATCGTCCCCGTGACGACTACATCGTTTGCGCCGACGTCGACCCGTTCGACCCGCAGCGCCGACGGCAACCAGGGCGCCGGGCGTTCGATCGTTCGCCGCAACCACCCCGGGAGCGGGATGGCCCGGCCGAACGCCCGGAGCGACATCGGCGACACGAACACCTTCTGGTCGTGTGCGGCCAGCCCGACCTCCACCCAGATCCAGCGTCGGAAGCGGCGATCGGTCACTTCGAGGCGACCCGCATGCACGCGGACGCGATGGTCGCCCTCGATCTCGCGGGCCCATCGCACCACCTCCTCGAAACGGACCGTTGCGGAGAAACCGGTCGATGCAACCCGCATCGCCTGCCCGTTGACGCCGACGACACGGATGTCGTGGGCATCGAGCGACGCATGCTCGACATGCCGGTCCCCCACGCTGATCGAATGCAGCCGGACCCGGACCCGTTCCCACATCGGGACCTCGACCGCGCCGGTGGGAACCGCGGCGAGCGGCGCCGGCGGCCGGGCTTCGTCGACCGCCTCGATCGTCGCGGTGATCTCCACACCGGCATCGATACGCACCGTGCGGCCGACGATCCGCCGAGCGATCGCGGTCGAGACGAACTCCGCCGACTGGCCGGCCGGCCCCTGGCCCCTGAGCGCGTTGGTGAAGACGACGACCGGGTCGAGTCGACTGCCGCGGATGCCGAAAGGATCGAACCAGTCCCTACTCACAACGCGACCCTAGTTCCCCGGGATCGGCGCGCTCCCGGCTCAGGCCCGGCCTGCTGCGGCCTCGTCGGCGCGAGTGCGCCCGGACAGGCGGATGAGCTCCTCGTGCAGCTCGAACCAGACCGTGTGGTAGCTGTCGCGAAGCGGATCGGCGACCATCTCCACATCGCCGTCGTCGATCGCACCGAGCGCGGCCGAGAGTCGGTCGCGGTACCGGGCGAACCGAGCCTCGTCGACGGCCACGGCCTCGATGATCGGTTCGATCTCGGCATGGATCTCGTCGCGCAGCCTCGCGACCAGGTCCGGTGAAGGACCGCTCGCCTGCCACTGCGTCACAAGGCGGGCGAACCGTCCGTTCACGCCACGGAAGTCGACAAGCAGGTGGGAGATCCTCGGCGCGAGGCGTACGGCAGCGAGGGCGTAGCGCCTGTCGACTTGCGCAGTCCCGGCGGGGCGCAGCCGGAGCCCTCCCCCGGCGAGTTCGTCGATCTCGCCCGCGGCGAGGAGGCCGGCGACCGTTTCCTCGACATCGTCGATCGCGCAACCGAGGGCAGCGGCGATCGCTGCGGCCGTGGCGACGCCCTTCAGGGCCAGCACGCGTTCGCAGGCCTCGGGCGTCGCCGATTCGACCACGAGCGGCGCAGACGAAGCCAGCTCGGACGCAGCCGGTGGCGTTGGTCCGCCGACGTCGGCGCGCCAGGCCCGCAGCACGCGGGCATCGGCGGCCTCCCGGACCGCCGCCGGATGCGCACCGCGGAGCACTCGGCCGCCGTCGCCGTCGACGGTGACGACCTCGCCGACGGCGAGACTTCGGCCATCCACACGGATCCCCGATGCGTCGATCTCCAACGAGGCAACGCCGACGACTGCGGGCACCCCCCACCCGCGGGCGACGACCGCAGCATGGCTCGCGATGCCGCCCCGAGTGGTGACGAGGCCCTCGGCGGCGGCGATCCCGGCGACATCGGCGGGCGCCGTGTCCCGTCGGAACAGCACCACGGCATCGCCTCGCCTCGCAGATGCCAATACGTCGTCGACCGACGTGCACACGGCGCCGACAGCCCGGCCCGGCGAGGCCGCCAACCCGAAGGCCAGGACCTCGACATCCGTAGGGTCGTCATCAGGGTCGCCGTCAGGGCCGCGGGGCGAGCCGTCGATGAGGTCGCGCACGCGACCGACCGCCTCGGCCCGCGTCAGCGGGAATGCGGGATCCTCGGCCATGTCGACGGCAATGCGCATGGCCGCGGCGGCGCTGCGGGTCGCTCGGCGCGCCTGAAGGAGCCAGAGACTGCCGGCCTCGATGGTGAACTCGATCTCCACGAGGTCGGCGAGGTCGCGCTCGAGCACCGTCGCCGCCGCTTCCAGCTCTTCGGCCATCGACGGCCACAGGTCTCGCATTTCCCGAACGGGTCGGGTCGCGTGCGTGCCTCCGGCGACGTCGTCCCCCTGCGCGCCGACGAGGAAGTCCCCCACCAGGCCGGGAGCACCGGTGGACGGGTCCCGGGAGAAGACCACCCCTGTCCCCGCCGCGGGGCCGAGATTGCCGAGGACCATGGCCTGGACGATCACCGCCGTGCAGGCTTCGTCGCCGAGGTCCTCGACGCGGCGGAACGTCTGCGCCCGGTCGGACATCCATGACGCGACGACGGCGCGTGCCGCCGACCGGAGCTGTGTTGCGGAATCCGCCGGCACGTCCACCTCGGGCACCGATGTGGCGGCGGTGTACGAACGGATGAAGCGGTTGCGAACGTCGGGAGCGAACCGCTCGTCGCCGGCCCGCTCGCCCATGGCCGCCAGGACCGCGTCGGTGGCGCCGATGTCGAGCACCGTGTCCATCATCCCGGGCATCGAGACCGGCCCACTCGAACGCACGCTCACGAGCAGCGGCGATGCCGGATCGGCAAGCCGTCGCCCGACCGTGGCCTCCAGCTCCGACAGCCCCGCGAACAACTCTGCCTCGAAGCGGCTGCCGTCGCCGACGAGCGCCTCTCGACACGCAACGGTCGTGAGGACGAACCCGGGCGGCACGGGCAGCCCCAGCTCGACCATCCGAACCAGGGCGGCGCCCTTCCCCCCGAGCAGGGCGATGCGTCGTTCGGTCTCGATGTCGGACGCAGCGGCGAACGAGACCCGCACCGGCTCTGTACTCACGCAGGACCCCCTGTGCCCGACTGATCGCGATCGCCGCGGCATCTTGTTGGCCTCGATCTCGCCACGCAAGCGCATCGGACCTCGTCGAAAAAGATTTCTCCGCGCCGAGGTTGCCACCAGCGGCGTTGTTAGGGTTGCCTATCATCATCGCGATGGGCACCGAGCCCGTCGCCGACCCTTCCGCAATCGGGGCGTCATGTTCCAGACATTCCTGACCGGGCTGAGAGAAGGCCTCGAGGCCTCACTGGTCGTCAGCATCCTCTACTCGTTCCTCGTGCGGGGCGGTCACCGCGACCGGATTCCGATGCTGTGGGGCGGGGTCGCCTTCGCAGTCGTCATCTCGTTCGCCTTCGGTGCGGTGCTCCATTTCACCTCGGCGAGCCTCACCTTCGAGGCCCAGGAGGCGTTCGGGGGCATCCTTTCGATCGTCGCCGTCGGCTTCGTCACCTGGATGGTCTTCTGGATGCGGCGGGCCGCCCACACGCTCAAGGGCGAACTCCACAACCGGATGGAAGCCGCCGTCGCCCTCGGGGCCGGTGGCGTGTTCGTCGCGGCAATGCTCGCCGTCGGGCGGGAGGGTCTCGAAACCGCACTGTTCCTCTATCCCACCTTCCAGGCACAGGGCTCGGGTGCGGGTCCGGCGATCGGAGCCGTCCTGGGCATCGCCACATCGATCGCGGCCGGATTGCTGATCTATCGCGGTGTGGTCAACCTGAACCTCGCGACCTTCTTCCGCTTCACCGGCGCGGCCCTCATCGTGATCGCCGCCGGCGTGCTGGCCTATGGGATCCACGACCTGCAGGAGGCCGACATCCTGCCCGGCCTCGACAGCCTGGCCTGGAACATCGGCGGCTATCGCGTGACCAGCTGGTACGGCACCCTGGTCAAGGGCATCTTCAACCTCGGCCCACAGATGACCACGCTCGAGGTCGGCACGTATCTCGTCTACCTGATCCCGACCATGGCCCTGTTCCTGCGGCCGGTCGTCCGCCCTGCGCCCGTCGCCGCGACCTCGGCCGCCTGACGCTCCCGGAGAACCCCCATGCCCCGCCACAACCGCCTGCTCACAAGCGTCCTCGTCGCCCTGACCCTCTCCGCCGTCGCCTGCTCGACCGACAGCGCCGACACCGTGACCAGCGTCCGCGGCACCGACGACGGGTGCCTGATCGCCGACTCCGAGCTCCCGGCCGGCCGCATCGAGTTCGGGTTCGTCAACGAGGCGAGCGACGTGAACGAACTCTACGTCCTGCGCGAGAACGGCGACGTGGTGAACGAGGTCGAGAACGTCACGACCGGGACCCAGCGATCGCTCACGCTCGACCTGTCCGCCGGCGAGTATCGACTCGTGTGCAAGCCGGGTCAGGTCGGTGAGGGCTTCGCCTCGACCTTCACCGTCGTGGGCGCCGGCGGTGAGGAGGTGGCCGACGCCGACCGCACGATCGAGTTCGAAGCCGTCGACTTCACCTACAACGACCTCGACCTCTCCGATGTCGTGGTCGGCGAGACCATCCGGTTCGAGATGACGAACCGCGGCGGCCAGGACCACGAGTTCGAGGTGCTCGACCCGCGGGGAGAGGGCATCGGTGAGGTCGGGGCCACAAAACCCGGCGCGGTCGGGGGCGCGACGATCACGTTCACCGAACCCGGTACCTACACCTACGTGTGTGTGCTCATCGACCCGGCGACCGACAAGGAACACGTCGAACTCGGCATGACCGGATCGTTCCAGGTTCCTGCGGCCTGAGGCCGCGCCCTAGGGTGACGCCATGATCGACGTCACCAACGACGGCCGGGTCCGCATCATCACGCTGCGCCGGCCCGAGGCGAAGAACGCCATGAACATCGCGATGTGGGACGGCGCGGCCGAGGCCCTGCTCGAGGCGCAGGACGATCCGTCGGTCGCCGTCGTGGTGTTCACCGGCAGCGGCGACTCGTTCTCCGCCGGCCAGGACGTGATCGAGATGGGCCGCCTGGCCATGGGCGAGACGATCGAGTCCACCCACGGCTTCGCCGGTCTCACCCGGATCCTGATCGACTTCCCGAAGCCGCTGGTGCTCGCCGTCAACGGCATGGGCCTCGGCTTCGGCGCCACCATCCTCGGTGTGGCCGACCTGGTGTTCATGTCGTCCGAGGCCCGCCTCAAGTGCCCGTTCACGACCCTCGGTGTGGCGCCCGAGCTGGCCAGCAGCGCCACGTTCCCCGCCCTGATCGGCCGCCAGAACGCCACCTGGGCGCTGATGAGCGCCGAGTGGCTCTCGGCCGAGGAGTGCAAGGAGATGGGCCTCGCCTACAAGGTCTGCGACCCGGGCGACCTCATGGACGTCACGATGGACCACGCCCGCACCCTCGCCTCCCGCCCGATCAGCTCGCTGATGGCCTGCAAGCGCACGATCGTCGACCCGATCCGGCCGCTCCTCCACGACGCCCACGAGCGGGAGAACGGCGAGTTCGCCGTGCTCATGGGCGCCCCCGCCAACATCGAGGCGATGACCGCCTTCGCCGAAAAACGCCCCCCCGACTTCACCAACATCGACTGACAGAAGATGCGGGTGCCTGACCCCGGGGTCAGGCACCCGCATCTTCTCCGAAATCAGTACAGGAGCTACCAACCATGGCCGACGCCTACATCATCGATGCGTGCCGCACCCCGCGAGGGATCGGCAAGCAGGGCAAGGGCGCCCTGTCACATCTGCATCCGCAACACCTGGGCCGCACCGTGCTCGAGGCCCTCCGTGACCGCAACGGCTTCGACACCGCCGACGTGGACGACGTCGTCTGGGGCACCAGCAGCCAGGTGGTGGAACAGTCCGGCGACCTCGGCCGCATGGCCGCACTCGACGCGGGCTACGACGTGACCGCCAGCGGCGTGACCCTCGACCGCTTCTGCGGCTCGGGCATCACCGCCACCAACTTCGCGGCCAACGCGGTGATGGCCGGCATGGAGGACCTCGTGGTCTCGGGCGGCACCGAGATGATGTCGCTGCCCAAGAAAGGGCTCCTCCCCATGGGCGCCAACAACGCCCACCTCCAGGAACTCCACCCGCAGAGCCACCAGGGCGTCTGCGCCGATGCCATCGCCACGATCGAGGGAATCCCCCGCGAGGCCCTCGATGCCCACGCAGCCGAGTCGCAGCGCCGCGCCGACGTCGCGATCAAGGAAGGGCGCTTCGACAAGAGCCTGATCCCCGTGCTCAACCTCGACGGCACGGTCGCGCTCGACCACGAGGAGTTCCCCCGGCCCCAGACAACCGTCGAGTCCCTGGCGGCACTCCCCCCGAGCTTTCCGGCCGTGGCCGACTATCGCCACTCGGAGGACTCCCCCACCTTCCGCGAGCTCATCAACCGCAAGTACCCCGACGTCGACATCCAGCACGTCCACCACGCCGGCAACTCCTCGGGCGTGGTCGACGGCGCCGCGGCGATCCTGATGGCCAGCGACCGCTACGCCAAGGCGCACGGCCTCACGCCGCGGGCCCGGGTGGTCGCCACCGCCAACATGGGCGATGACCCGACGCTGATGCTCAACGCCCCGGTGCCCGCCGCGCACAAGGTGCTCGAACGGGCCGGCATGACCCTCGACGACATCGACCTGTTCGAGGTCAACGAGGCCTTCGCCGTGGTGTCGGAGAAGTTCCAGCGCGACCTCGACCTCGATCGCGACAAGGTCAACGTCAACGGCGGCGCGATGGCGCTCGGCCACCCCATCGGGGCCACGGGCGCCATCCTCATCGGCACCGTGCTCGACGAACTCGAACGCCGCGACCTCCAGATCGGCCTCATCACCATGTGCGCCGGCGGCGGGATGGCCCCCGCCATCATCATCGAACGCGTCTGAGGCTTGCGGGACGTAGGACCCGGCGCGGCTTCGGGCGACCTGTCACGATGGTCGCGATGACGCAGTCGAGCCGCGCCGAAGTCGACGATCTGACCGAGAACGAGCAGGTGTTCGGCTTCCTGCTCGCGCTCCACGGCGCGGTGCATCTTCTCGGCGTCGCCATCGCGTGGCGCATGTTCGAGATCCACAACTTCGAGTACGAGGACGTGTGGCCGGCGGCGGGGTCGTGGCCCGGTCGCGGCGCCGGGGTGCTGTGGCTGGTGACCGCGGTCGCGCTCATGCTGGTCGGCGCGCGGCTGGCGTCTCGGCGTCCGGTCACCCGTATCCAGATCACCGTGCCGCTGGTGCTGTCGGTGATCATGACGCTGACCGCGCTGCCGTCGGCGCTGCCCGGCACCGCGGTCAGCGGTGCGATCCTGCTGGCGATGGCGGTGCTGGCGCTGCGCCGAGCCGGGATCGGTCGCTAGCGGGATCAGTCGCTCGTCGGAGGGACCACGACCACCGGGCACGGGGCGTGGTTGACCACACCGTTGGTGACCGAACCGAGGACCATGCCCACGAACCCTCCGTGGCCACGTGACCCCATGACGAGCATGTCGGCGTCCCTGCCCTGGTCGACGAGCACGCCCGAGGCATGGCCACTCACGACCCGAACCGTGACCCGCCCGGCAGCGGCCTCCTCGTCGGTGAGCACGTCGTCGACCACGTCCTGGGCCACCTGACGGGCACCCTCCTCGAACACTGCGGGGTCGAGGAACGTGGCATCGAACCCGCCGGCCGGGGGCATGTGCCACACGTGAAGCGCCACCACCTCGTCGCCCTCCACCGCATGGTCGAGGGCCCAGCGGAGCGCCCGCCGAGCGTTGGCAGAGTCGTCGATACCGACAATGATCGTTTCCATGGCGCCATGGTGACACCGATCGCCTCCCGCACGCAGGGCCGAAGGTCCGCCATCCGGGACTTTCGACACTGCATGGATGTCGCAGCAGGCGGGATTCTGTCCGCATGGCATCCGCCGTTCCTGCACCATCGCCCGATCGTGTCGTCGTGCCCGTGGACGGCACGCGGTCGTCGGCCCGGTCGCTGTCGCTGGCCGGTCGACTCGCCGAATGGCTCGAGAGCGAGCTCGTGGTCGTGAGCGTGATCGAGGACTTCCGTTCGGAGGCGCCGGCTCGTATGGCCTGGCTCGACGACGTTCTCAGCGGGCTTCCGGCGAGCGTTGAGCGCCGCATCGTGCAGGCCCGCTCCGTGGCGGCGACGATCGCCGAGGAGTCAACCGACGGCCTGGTCTGCATCGCCACCACGGCCGAGCCGTTCGATGCCGAGGGCATCCGTCACACGGTGACCGATGGCCTCGTCGCCGCTGCGACCGCACCGGTCATCGTGGTCGGTCCGGAGTGCCCTGCGGAGGCGGGGATCGACCGCGTCGTCGTCGCGATCGATCCCGACCACGAGCAGGACGGGCTCGTGACCTGGGCGACCTGGATCGGCTATCACCTCCGGGTACCGGTCGAGTTCGTACACGTCGCCCACGCCGCGCCGCCCGATCTCGGCCCCAAGGTCCGGTCGCTGGGCCTCGCCGACGGCGAAACCGTCGCCGACCGCCTCGTGGCGGAGGCCCACGGCGGTCTGCTCGCCATGGGCAGCCACGGCCGAACCGGCTTCCACCGGCTGATCGCGGGCAGCGTGGGCGCGGCGGTGATCCCCCATGCCACCACACCGGTGCTCATCCTCGGCCCCAACGCCGCTCCCCCGAGGGTCCAGTGAGCGAACTCTCTCCTCCCACAGCGACCGAGACGCACCTGTCGTGGGTGTTCTTCACCCCTGATCGCGCCTACAAGCTCCTGAAGCCGGTCGCGATGCCGTTCATCGACCACACCGATGTCGGGAATCGTCTCGAATCGATCAGCCGCGAATACGAGCTCAACCACGAGATCTCCCCCGACGTCTACCTCGGTACCGCCGATGTGGTCGAGAACGGCGAAGTGGTCGACCGCATGCTGGTGATGCAGCGCCTGCCCGACGATCGCCGCCTGTCGGGGCTGGTCGGCCGGCCCGGGTTCGACCGGCACCTGCGGTCGGTGGCCAAGGCGGTGGCGAGCCTCCACGCCCGTCGCGAGCCGGTCACCGACGCGCCCATGGCCGGGCACGCGGCGCTTCTCGGGAACTGGCGCGAGAACTTCGAGGGACTGCGGCCCTATGTGGGCACCGTGATCGACGAACACGATTTCCACCGGGTCGAGCGGTTGGCCGAGCGCTACCTGACCGGCCGCGAGTCGCTGTTGCAGGACCGCATCGACGACGGATTCGTGCGCGACGCCCACGGCGACCTCACCGCCGACGACATCTTCTGCCTCGACGACGGTGCTCGCATCATCGACTGTCTGGCCTTCAACGACCGTTGGCGGATCGTCGACGTGCTGTCCGACATCGGCTTCCTGATCATGGACATCCATCGGTTGGCGGGATGGAAGGCCGCCGAGCAACTGATGCGCTGGTATCAGGAGTTCAGCAACGAACACCATCCGTCGTCATTGGCCCATCACTATGTGGCCTACCGGGCCCACGTCCGGGCCAAGGTCGCCTGCTTCCGCTTCACCCAGGGCGACGAACGCAGCGCCCTGTTGGCCCGCCGCTACCACGACCTGACCCTCAACCATCTCGAACGGGCCCGGCTGCGGGTCATCGTCGTCGGCGGCGGCCCCGGTGTGGGCAAGTCGACGCTCGCGCAGAACCTCGGCGCCCACTACGGCTATCCCGTCCTGGCCTCCGACGAGGTACGCAAGGACGTGACGATGACAGCCCACGACGAACACCACTTCGCCGATCCCGACGCGGGCATCTACGACCCCGCGTCGAAGGCAGCCACCTACGACGAACTCCGCCGCGAGGCCGAGCTTCTGCTGCGGGGCGGGACCGGCGTCGTGCTCGACGCGACCTGGTCGCGCGACCGTGACCGCCGCCTCATCCGCGAGCTCGCCCGCGAGACGGGCGCCGAGCTCGTCGAGGTCGAATGCGTGCTCGATCGGGCCATCGCCAAGGAGCGGATCGCCCGTCGTCTGGCCAACCCCGACTATCCGTCCGATGCGACCCCCGATCTCGTCGACCACATGGCTGCGTCCCGCGAACACTGGCCCGAGGCGATCGCCATCGACACCGGGGCCCCGGTCGACAAGATCCGCTCATCGGCCCTGGCCGCGATCGAGGACGACAGCTGAACGCCGCCCCTCTCCCGTCGGAGTCTCAGGAGGCAGACCTCCGCCGCGAAGTGTCGCTCCCCATGCTCGTGCTCTACGGGCTGGGCACGACGGTCGGCGCCGGGATCTACGCGCTCATGGGCGAGGTCGCCGACTCCGCCGGGATGAAGGCCCCGCTGGCCTTCGTGGTCTCGGCCCTCTTGGCCGGCTCCACCGCCATCGGTTTCGCCGAACTCGCCGGACGGCTCCCGAAGGCGGCGGGCGAGGCCGTGTTCGTCTCGCGAGCCTTCGGACGACGCCCGCTCACCGCGGCGGTCGGCAGCGGGGTGTTGCTGGCCGGCGTCGTGGCGTGTGCGGCGGTCACCGACGCGTTCGCGGGCTACGTGGCCGACATCACCGACGGCCCCAAGTGGCTGCTCAGCGTCGGCCTGATCGTCGCCCTGACCGGCCTGGCCATCAGCGGAGCCAAGGAATCGGTCACCGCGGCGGCGACCTTCACCATCATCGAGGTCGGTGGCCTCGCCCTCGTGCTGTGGGCGGGGCGCGACAGTGTCGGGGAGCTGATCACCCGGGCCGACGATCTACTCGGACCGCCGACGAGCTTCTCGGGCTGGTCGGGGGTGCTCGGCGGGGCCTTCCTCGCCTACTTCGCGTTCCTCGGATTCGAGGACCTCGATTCGGTGGCGGAGGAGACCGAGAACGCCCGGGTCAATCTCCCTCGGGCCATCCTCATCACCCTCGGCGTCACCACGGTCGTCTACCTCACGGTCGCGGCCGTCGCCGTGCTCGAGGTCGCCCCCGAGCGTCTGGCCCTGTCGGATGCGCCCCTGGCCCTGATCTACGAGGAGGCCGGCGGCAACCGCGACGTGATGGCATCCATCGCCGCCCTCGCGATGGTCAACGGTGCGCTCGTGCAACTCGTGATGGTCCCCCGGGTGGTCTACGGCCTCAGCCGCCTCGGTCTCGCCCCCGCCGCGATCGGCGCGGTGTCGCCGCGAACCAACACGCCGGTGCGGGCCACGCTCATCGCCGCCGCAGTGATCATCGGGCTCACGCTGAGTCTCGACATCGAGTGGCTGGCCCGGATCACGTCGGCCGTGACCATGTCCATCTTCATCAGCGTCAACGCGTCGCTCATCGCCATCAAACGCAAGGACGGACCGACGACGAGTTTCATGGTCCCGGGTTGGGTGCCGTGGTTCGGGATCGTGGCCTCGGTCGGGATGTTCGTCACCGAGGTCTGGCGCCTCGTCGACTGATCGCCCCG
>JAUIML010000187.1 GCA_030432715.1 Acidimicrobiia bacterium
CCCGACGTCGAGATGCGGCTCATGGTCGACCGCACCATCGACGGCTACGACAGCTACGAGGCGGCCATCGCACAGGCGTCGCCCGAGCCGCTGCCGAATCGGGTCGCCGGCACCGACATGCTCTACAGCTCCGGCACGACCGGACGGCCCAAGGGGATCATCCCGGCGGCGGGTCAGGTCCCGCTCGAGGAAGCAGGATCCGGTGTGGGCGGCCTCGGCGCCATGCTGTTCGGTTTCGGGGAGGACTCCCGCTACCTGTCGCCGGCGCCGCTGTATCACGCCGCCCCGTTGCGGTTCTGCATGGGCATCCACATGTCGGGAGGCACGGTCGTCGTCATGGAGCACTTCGACGCCGAGGAGTATCTCCGGCTCATCGGCGAGTACCAGATCACGGTGTCGCAGGTCGTGCCCACGATGTTCGTGCGCATGCTCAAGCTCCCCGAGGAGACCCGGAACAAGTACGACGTGTCGTCGCTCCAAGCCTGCATCCACGCGGCTGCGCCCTGTCCGGTCGATGTGAAGCGGCACATGATCGAATGGTGGGGGCCGGTCATCCACGAGTACTACGCCGGCACCGAGGGGAACGGGTTCGTCTACTGCAACAGCGAGCAGTGGCTCGAGCACCCCGGCACGGTCGGGACGGCCATCCTCGGCATCCTCCACATCGTCGGTGAGGACGGCGAGGAGGTGCCCGTCGGCGAGGCCGGCACGATCTACTTCGAGAGCGACGCCCAGTTCGAATACCACGGCGACCCGGAGAAGACCGCCGACTCCCGCCACCCGAACGGCTGGTCGACTCTGGGCGACGTCGGTCGTGTGGACGAGGACGGCTTCCTCTATCTCACCGACCGCAAGGCCTACATGATCATCACCGGCGGCGTGAACGTGTATCCCCAGGAGGCCGAGAACCTTCTCACGATGCATCCCGCCGTCGAGGACATCGCCGTGATCGGTGTGCCCAACGACGACTTCGGCGAAGAGGTGAAGGGTGTCGTACAGCCCTTCGAGATGCCCGCCGACGACGAGGCGGCGAGGCTGCTCGAGCGTGAACTGATCGCGTACTGCCGGGAGCACCTGGCCGACGTGAAGTGCCCGCGCACCATCGACTTCCGCGAAGAACTGCCCAGGCACCCGACCGGGAAGCTCTACAAGCGGTTGCTGAAGGACGAGTACTGGGCCGACGCGGGTCGCACGATCTGACCCACGCGAGCGCTCACATCGGGCCGGCAACGGCCGATGGGTCCTCTGGAACGCTCCGACCCTTCCTGTCCAGCGAGGTGCGTTCTGTGCTTGGGACACTCCCGGGGGTGCTCACCCCCGGGAGTGTCATGCATTTCGGTCGACCCGTTCGTGTCGATCGGTGGGGTCTGGCAGGCTGCTGCGATGCGCAGGGAGGTGGTCGTCACGACGCGGGTGGTGGACGCCGCCACGCGTGACCGGCTGCTGAACCCGCGAGACGACATGGTCCTCGAACACGAGGACGCGCCGGGTCGGTTCGGTCTGGTGGAGGGACCGTTCCACCACTACGCCAGAACGGTGCAGATCGGCGACGAGACCGATGCGGGCATCGAAGTCGTGCAGACCCTCGAATACCAGGCCGCAATGGGGGGATTCGGGGTCATGTTCGCCCGTCCGATCCGCCGACAGATGGCCGACCTGTCCGGTGAGCGCCCCTGGCCCTGGTGGTCCCCACCGGAACGGCAGAGTGCGCGCGTCTCGGAGATGGTGGCGCTGTTGTGCGCGCTCGCCTTCGTCGTCGGCTACGCCATCAGTGTCACCACCCAGACGATGACGTTCGCGGTCGACGAGTTCGGTGTGTCCGACGCCGCGCAGGGCAACGCCCTGGCCTCGGTCCGTATCGGCGTGCTCATGTCGCTGGGACTCCTGGTCGTCGCCGACCGGCGCGGTCGCCGGGGCGTGCTCCTCGCGACCGTGGCGGCCGCGTGTGTGGCCGCGGCGGCCGGTGCGGTGGTGCCCAACATCGAACTCCTCGCGGGCACGCAGACGATCACCCGGGGCCTGGCGACCACCGCCAGCATCCTCCTGGGGGTGGTGGCGGCGGAGGAGGTGGGTCCTCGGAGCCGTGCCTACGCAGTGTCGATGCTCGTGATGATGGGCGGCGCCGGCGCGTTCTTGTCCATCATGCTGTTGCCGATCGCCGGCATCGACGAGTGGACGTGGCGGCTCCTCTTCCTCGTCCCGCTGTTGTTCCTGCCCATGTGCCGATCGGTGGCCCGCGTGTTGCCCGAGTCGCGCCGGTTCACCGCGGCCGAGTCGGCAGACGACGAGCTCCGTCGGCAGCCCGCGGCACGTCGAACGTTCCGCAACCGGCTGCTGCTCCTGGCCGTGGCCGGCTTCATCCACGCGTCGTTCCAGGCACCGACCAATCAACTGCTCAACGACTTCCTCAAGGACGAACGCGGGTTCTCGGCGTCGAGCATCTCGGGTTTCCGGATGGCGACGTCGCTGCCGGGGATTCTGGGGATCGTCGTCGGCGGCAAGCTCGCGGAGATCCACGGGCGGCGAATGGTGGGTGCCATCGCCGTCCTGCTCGGGGGCGCGACCACCGTGCTCACCTACAACACGGACGGGGCGGTCATGTGGCTCGTCGCGGTCGTGTCGATCGTGTTCAGCGCGGCCACGGTCCCTGCGCTCGGTGTCTACGGCCCGGAGCTCTTCCCGACCTCGCTGCGGGGACGCGCCAACGCAGTCATCACCACCATCACGGTGGCCGGATCGGCCACGGGACTGGTCATCGCGGGCCAGCTCGACGAGCGCTACGGCGGGCTCGGGCGCGGTATCACCCTGCTCGGCATCGGTCCGCTCGTCGTGGTCGTGATGATCGCGCTGCTCTATCCCGAGACGGCGAACCGCGAGCTCGAGGAGATCAACCCGGAGGACGCCCCGATCATCCGGGGCTTCGACGGCTGAGCCGTCTCGTCAGTCGAGCTTGAGCACCCGGCGGGCGTTGTCGCGCAGGAACTTCGGCCAGACGTGGTCGCGGAACGGCACGTCCTTCATCTCGGTCATGATGCGCTCGATCGACAGGCCCATGGGGAAGTAGCCGGCGTAGATGATCTTGTCGGCGCCGCGGGTGTTGGCGTAGTCGATGATGGCCTTGGGGTAGTGCTTGGGGGCGAAGGCGGAGGTGGAGTAGTGCAGGCCGGGCCACTTGAGCATGAGTTTGACGGCGAGGTCTTCCCAGGGTTCGCAGCCGTGGCGGGTGACGAAGGTGAGTTCGGGGAAGTCGTACATGACCTGGTCGATGCGCTCGACGTGTTGGGCGTCGGCCGGCACCCGCGGGCCGGGGATACCGGCGCAGCAGAAGATGGGGATGTCGAGCTCCACGCAGAGGGCGTAGATCGGGTACATCAGCGGTGCGTCGATCGGCACCTGGGGGTTGCGACCCGACGGGAACGCGGTCACGGCCCTGAGGCCGAGATCGGCGTGCATCGCCCGGATCTTGCGGAGGGCATCGACCCCCTCGTTGGGGTCGGGCTCGTACGCCGCGATGAACCGATCGGGATGGTCACGCACACACTGATTGCCGTAGCCGTCGCCCTCGGGTTTGCAGCCGACCATGGCGATCTCGACGCCGGCCCGGTCCATGAAGGGCAACAGCAGTTCGGATCCCTGCGGCGGTTCCTCGAGATCCCCCTCGGCGTCGCGGGCCTGATCCGAGAACGGCACGTCCTTGAACATGTACTGGGCCGGAAAGTTCATGTTGGCCGACTCGGCGTCCTTCAACGCCCGGTCGAGGAACTTGTAGCGATCCTTGCCGGTCGTGCCGGCCGTCGTGCCCATCATCGTGTCGATGACACCGATGCCGTCAGGAAATCCGTTGCCCTCAGTACCCATGGGCAGACCCTAACGGGTACGGTCCGCGGCAATGGTTTCCCGAGAGACGTTCCGCACCGCCGAGGGGCTGACCCTCGTCGCCGATCGCCGCGGCGACGACGCCGAACGGCACGTCGTCTTCCTGCACGGTGGCGGTCAGACCCGTCACTCGTGGGGCGGGACCGCCGCTGCGGTTGCCGCCCGCGGTTGGACATCGTGGACGGTCGACGCTCGCGGTCACGGGGAGAGCGACTGGCATCCCGACGGCGACTACCGCCTGGCCGAGTTCGCGGCCGACGTCGCCCACGTGATCGAAGAGATCGGTGCCCGGCCGGCGATCGTCGGGGCTTCGCTCGGCGGACTCACGTCCCTGTTGCTGCTGGGACGTGACGCACCGGGCGCAGCCAGTGGTCTCGTGCTCGTCGACATCGTCCCCAACATGGAGAAGCGGGGCGCCGACCGCATCGCCGAGTTCATGATGGCCAACGCCGAGACCGGATTCGCGAGCCTCGAGGAGGCCGCCGACGCCGTCGCTGCCTACAACCACCACCGTGACCGGCCGCCCTCGGTCGACGGCCTGCGCAAGAACCTGCGCGAGCGCGACGGCCGCTGGTACTGGCACTGGGACCCGAAGTTCATCTCGCCGGTCGCCGAGCGGGGTCCGTCGGAGATCAACGACCCGAGCCTGCTCATGGACTGCTCGAAGGCGATAGCCGAGCCGATCATGCTCGTGCGGGGCCGCATGAGCGACGTGGTGTCGCCTGAGGGCGCGGCGGCATTCGTCGAAGAGGTGCCGAGCGCGGAGTTCGTCGACGTCAGCGAGGCCGGCCACATGGTCGCCGGCGACCGCAACGACGCCTTCACCGACGCCGTCGTCGGCTTCCTCGACGGGCTCGATTGAGCATCACCGCAGGTAGACGTATTGGGCGTCGACCATCCGGTGATCGACGCCCGCGTCGCGGAGGGGAACCGAGAGATCGAACGCGTCGCCCTCTGCGGTGGTCTGCATGCCGTGGTCGGCGCACATGACGATGGCGGTGCGGTCGAGGACACCTCGCCGGTCGATCTCGTCGATGATCTCGCCCATGCGGGCATCGGTCTCGCGGATCGCGGCCCGCCCGATCTCGCTGTGCGGGCCGCCATAGTGCCCGATCGAATCGGTGAGGTTGAGCGTGAACCACGAGAAGCGGGGGAGTGCTCCGAGCGCCCCCGACCAGCAGTGCCGGGCGTCGGCGACGCTCCGAGCATCGAAGGTGCTGTAGTGGCGGTACGCGGGCACCTCCATGAACTCCGGGGTGCGGTGCCGGCGCCGGTCGTCGTCGGAGAGCACCCCGTGGGGCCCTCCCGTGGTCATCTGCATGTAGCTCGACCAGTTCGCGCCCCGGTCGCCGTACTCGTAGGTCGCAACCGAAACGGCGTCGGGCTCGTTGCGGTGCAGGGCTTCGTGGATCGTCTCGATGTCGGTCCTGAGGTGGTCACGGGCGGTGATCATCTGCCGGTAGTCGAGGAGGTCCACCACATGGTCGGCGGATCGGTCGTACCACGTGTTGTGGAGGATGCCCGAACGGCCGGGTAGCACGCCGGTCGTGGCCGCGGTGTGGTTCGCGAGCGTCGCCGTGGGGAGGCTGGCGTAGGCGCCATGGCGAAACGAGGTGCCCCGCTCGATGAGCGCCGCGGTGTGCGGCGCGTCACCGCTCGCGGCCGCCTCGTGGAGAGCTTGCGGGTTGCAGCCGTCCCACAGGAACAGCACGACATGCTCGGGCCGGGCGTCGGGATCGAGCACGGCCGTGCATTCGTCACCGTCCTGCACCAGGAGGCGAACTCCGGCGCGGGGCCGACCGAGACCGTCGACGCCGTCGATCGGGTCGCATCCGAGCAGGGCGGCCAGCGTGGGCGCGATGTCGACGGTGCGGAGGTGTTCGTCGACGATGCCCCGGGCGAGCACCCCCGGGCCCGCGGCGATGAACGGGGCCCGCGCTTGCGTGGTGGCGAGCGAACCGTGCTCGCCGACATTGCCGTGGAACCGGTGGGTCGGCGCGTGGAGCACGACGAGATCCGGGGCGTGAGGGGAGTCGAAGTACTGGGCGACGCTCGCCATCGCGTGCGGGGTCGGGTGATCGCCGAGCAGGGACCAGGGATCGTCGATCTCGTGGCCGACGCTCGCCCGCTGGTCGGTTCGCTGGTCGGCCAGCGGATGGTCGCCCCGGTCGTCGATGACGACGATGGTGTCGTCGTCCGTGCGGGTGAACTCGACCGACCCGCGCGCGCTCGCGGCCCGGTAGCCGGTCGGGGTGCGGCGCAGCACCGAGTCGACCTCGCGCTGGAGGGTCGGGTCGGTGAGCACCGCTTCCGCCCGGTGGGCGGCCTCGTCTGGCGCAGCGGCATGGGCGTCGGTCATGGGCCGAGCGTAATTCAGCCGACGAGCGGATTCGGCCCGACTTCGATCCGGCTGAAGAGAACGATCGTCGTGATCCGGCTGAGCGTGTCGTCGGGGGAGAACGTGGTGGGGGTCGTTCCGTTGATCAGGCCCTCGCCGAACGCCCACCGGAGAGCGTCTTCGTAGAAGGCGCCACGCGGGACGTCGGCGAACGGCAGGTCGGCGGTGGATCGCGGTTCGCCGAGCGCGCGCCAGACCACGGTCATGAACGCGGCACGCGTGATCGGCTCGTCGGGGCTGAACGTGGTTGCCGAGGTGCCGGTGACGGTGCCGCTGGCCGCGGCCCAGGCGACGGCATCGGCGTAGAAGGCACCGGCAGCGACGTCGGTGAACGACACCGGCAGGCCCTGGGCCAGCGGCTCGCACATGTAGCGGTGCAGCACCGTGATCGCCGCGGCCCGCGACATCGGGCCGTTCGGGCCGAATGTCGAGCCGTCGGTGACCAGCCCGACGGCCACCGCCCATGCGATCGCGTCGGTGGCCTCATCGCCGAGACCGTCGATGTCGGCAAAGCCGGTGGGTGGGACGGTGCCGGGTCGGTCGTTGCACTCCGACGGGCGACGAGCGACCGTCAACGTCACCGTGGCGCCGGCGGTGAGGTCCGTCCCCTCCGCCGGCTCGACCGAGAGCACGACGCCCGCCTCGGCGTCGTAGCTGTCGGTCTGTTCGACCTCGACGGCGAAGCCGAGCGCCTCGAGCGCGGCGACCGTTGCCTCTCGGCGCTCGCCGATCACCGAGGGCACCGTCACGGCCGGAGCCGTCGTGGTCGTCGTGGTCGTCGTGGTCGTCGTCGTGCTCGCAGTGGTGGTCGAGGTGCTCGTGGTTGCCTCCGTGGTGGACGCGGCACTGGTCGACGGGGCCGTGCTCGAGGTGGCCGCTCCGGCCGTGGTCGGTTCGTCGTCGTCGTTCGTCAGCAGCAGGTAGGCCGCTGCGCCCAGACCACCGAGGAAGAGGAGCACCGCCAGCAGGACGAGCGGGTGTCGGCGTTCCCTTCTCGGCGACACATCCGAAGGCACGGCCGGAGCCGGTGACGGCACCGGTGAGGGTGCGGGTGTCGTCGAAAGGAGGTCGAGATGGGCGATCCCGTGGCCCAGCGAGCGGGCGAGCGCCGGGTCGGCGGCCGCGGCGGCACGGAGCTCACGCGCGAGCACGTCGAGATCGAGTCCGTCGGTTCCTCGCAGCTCGGGCAGTGCACCCCGCCGGACCGGAACACGACGGGGCAGGTCGAGCGCGTCGGCGATGGGCGCTCCCAGATCGAGGAGGATGCGGTCGTCGGTCAACGGAAGATCCGGTGGACCTCGTCGAGGGTCAATGATGCACCCTGGAAGTAGCTGATGTGGGCGGGCTGGTCGCGGGCCACCCGAAGGAGCGCGTCGCCGGTCTGGCCCGGCGCCGGCGGTCGGTGGCTGTCGAGGATCCGGACGTTGATGCCCTGCGCCTGGCGAGTGGACGGTACCGACCACTGCATGTGAGCGCCGTGCTGCACGTTGAGCGGGGGACCCGAGAGGTCCTGGAGCACGTCGGCCTGGACCTGGCGGACGTAGCGCTCGACCTCCTCGGGTCCCATGTCGAGGACCGACTGCGGCACGTTGACCTCGATGTCGAAGATGTCGTGGTCGCCGGCCACGGGTCGGAAGTCGTCGGGATC
>JAUIML010000006.1 GCA_030432715.1 Acidimicrobiia bacterium
GCCATGGGGGCGGGCAGGCCGTTGACCACGAGCGAGTCCGTGTCGCTCTGGTAGACGTGGTTGATGGACTGGGCTCCGCCGCTCGGGTCGCTTCCCGTCGAGTTGGAGTAGGTCCATCCCAGGTCGGCCATGATCGGGTCGTAGAACTCTCGCAGGGCGACGTTGCCGGGACTGGGCTCGTCGGCGTAGATGTCGATGTCGGGCATCGGGTCGCTCGACAGGACCTCGTAGGTCCAGTCCCATTCCCACGGCGACTCCGGGTCGCCGCCGAACAGGTCGACCGAGATGTGCAGCGGTGACGTGTTGGCCGGCGTCGGGATCGGCAAGGGGAATCCGATGATGTCCTGCGCGAGCTCGAGCGGGTCGCCGGTGCCCTCGCCCCACGCCACGACGAGGTCGGGGATGTCGGCGAGGGGCAGAGTCGTCGGCTCGGGTGGCGGCGCTTCGGTCGTGGTGGTCGTCGGGGCCGCCGTCGTTGGCGGAGCGACGGTGGTGGTCACGTCGGGGGCGGCCGTGGTCGTCGTCGTGCTCGTTTCGGCTCCGTCGGTTCCACCGCACGAGGATGCCGCGACGACAACCAGGGCAGCCGAGAACAGCACGGTTCGCATTCGCTTCACCATGGCCGTCGACGCTAGTCGCCGAGGCCGTGACGAGTGTCTGACACCCGTGTGACGGCGAGGGTGAAGCGGAAGGGTTCGTTGTCGACCCTGGCCTCGTGGATGTGGAGGTGGTCGTCGCCGGGTCCGGTGACGATCGAGGTCGCGAGGACCTGTTCGGCGACGTAGGTCCGGTGGGTGTCGAGCGCGGCGGCCGCGTCGGAGGAGGCGACCTCGACCCACACGTCGATCCGGTCGGTGACCACCAGGTCCTCGGCCTTGCGGGCGTTCTGGATCTCCCGGACGATGTCGCGGGCCAAGCCTTCGGCCGCCAGCTCCGGTGTGACGTCGGTGTCGAGCGTGACCACCGCGTCGTTGGACGGCAGCGCGGCGGCGACCACGTCGTCGGGCGACTCGAGCGCGAGCTCGTACTCGTCCTCGGCGAGGGTGTGGCCGGCGACCGTGACGGTGCCGTCGTCGTCGGCGATCCAGTCTCCCTGCTTCGCGGCGGCGAACACCGTCTGCACGTCCTTGCCCAGGCGCGGCCCGAGGGCCTTGCCGTCGGGGCGCAGGACGAAGGTCGCCAGCGAGCCGATCTCCTCGGTGACATGGACGGCCTTGACGTTGAGCTCGTCGGCCAGGAGGTCGGCGAACGGCTCGAGTGTCGCCGCGTCGCGGCCGGCGACCGTCACCGAGGCCAGCGGGAGCCGGACCCGGAGACCCTGGTCCTCGCGGAGCCGCAGGCCGGTCGAGGCCACGTCGCGGAGGCGGTCCATGGCGGCGACCAGCATCGGGTCGGACGGATAGTCCGCGGCATCCGGCCAGTCGGTCAGATGCACACTGGCCGGCTGGTCTGCGTCGCCACCGGTGAGGCCCGACCAGATCTCCTCGGTGATCATCGGCAGCAGCGGCGCGGCGACCTGCACCAGCGTGGTCAGCACGGTATAGAGCGTGTCGAGTCCGGCCCTGTCGGCACCGCCGGTATCGCCGGTGCCCCAGAAGCGGTCGCGGGATCGACGGATGTACCAGTTGTTCAGCGCGTCGATGAACGACTGGATCTCCATCGCCGCGCCGGGCAGGTCGTAGGCATCCATGCGCGCCTCGACCTGTTCGACGAGTGCCCTGGTCTTGGCGAGGACGTAGCGGTCGAGCAGCTCGGTCGAGTCGGTGCGAAAGCTCGCCCGGTGCCCCTCGACGTTCGCGTAGAGGGTGAAGAACGAATAGGCGTTCCAGATCGGCAGGATGACCTGACGCACGACATCGTCGATCGCCTGGTCGGAGATGCGGGTGTCGCCGCCTCGCACGATGTTGGTGGACATGAAGTACCACCGCAGGGCGTCGGCGCCCTGCTTCTCGAAGATCTCCGACGGCTCGGTGTAGTTGCGCAGCTTCTTGGACAGCTTGGCCCCGTCGTCGGCCAGCAGGATGCCGTGACAGATCGCGTTCTTGAAGCCCGGCCGGTCGAAGATCGCGGTCGACAGCACGTGCATCGTGTAGAACCAGCCGCGCGACTGGTTGATGTATTCGACGATGAAGTCGGCCGGGAAGTGCTCGTCGAACCATTCCTTGTTCTCGAACGGGTAGTGCACCTGGGCAAACGGCATCGAGCCCGATTCGAACCAGCAGTCGAGCACTTCGGGGACGCGACGCATCGTCGACTTGCCGGTCGGATCGTCGGGATTCGGGCGCGTCAGCTCGTCGATGAACGGCCGGTGGAGGTTGTCGGGGCGCACGCCGAAATCGGCCTCGAGCTCGTCGAGCGACCCGTAGACGTCGGTGCGGGGGTAGTCGGGGTCGTCGCTCACCCAGACGGGGATGGGCGACCCCCAGAAGCGGTTGCGGCTGATCGACCAGTCGCGGGCGCCTTCGAGCCACATGCCGAAACGGCCGTCGCGGATGTGTGACGGCACCCAGTTGATCTCCTGGTTGGTCTCGAGCATCCGGTCGCGGATGTCGGTCACCTTCACGTACCAGCTCGGCATCGCCTTGTAGATGATCGGCGTGTCGGTCCGCCAGCAGTGCGGATAGTTGTGGGTGTAGCTGTCGTGGCGGACGAGCTGCCCGGTCTCGCGGAGGTGCTTGATGATCCCGCTGTTCGCCTCGAGCACGTTCTGGCCGGCCCACTCGACGACGTCGTCGGTGAAGCGTCCCGAATCGTCGACCGGCACGACCATGCCGATGCCCGCCTCGCCCACGATGCGCTGATCGTCCTCACCGAAACCAGGGGCCATGTGGACGACGCCGGTGCCCTCGGTGGTGTCGATGAAGTCGCCGGCGAGCACGACGAAGGCACGGTTCGTGCCGTGGTGTGGCTTGGTCGGGTCGACCTCGGCCATGTCGGCGAAGTAGGGGAGCAGCGGCTCGTAGGTGCGGCCGACGAGCTCCGACCCCTTGACCGTGCCCACCTGCGTGGCGTTCGCGAGCTGCTTGTCGTACTTGTCGAGCACCGCCTCGCCGAGGATGTAGCGGGTACCGTCGGCGTCGAGCATCACCGCGTAGTCGAGGTCGGGGCCGACCGCGAGGGCCAGGTTGGACGGCAGGGTCCACGGTGTGGTGGTCCACGCCAGGATCGCCGCGGGCCCCTCGCCGGGGATGCCGTCGGTGTCGTCGAGCGTGAAGGCCACGGTGACGGCCGGGTCCTGGCGGGGGCGGGTCGCATCGTCGAGGCGGATCTCGTGGTTGGACAGCGGGGTCTCGGCCCCCCAGCTGTAGGGCAGCACCCGGTTGGCCTGATAGATCAGGCCCTTGTCCCACAGTTGCTTGAACGCCCACATGACCGACTCCATGTAGGGGAGATCCATGGTCTTGTAGTCGTTCACGAAGTCGACCCAGCGAGCCTGTCGGCGGACCGTCTGCTCCCACTCCTGCGTGTACTTGAGCACCGAGGTGCGGCAGTACTCGTTGAAGCGTTCGATCCCGTAGTCGATGATCGACGCCCGCCCGGAGACCGGGAGATCCTTCTCGGCCTCCATCTCCGCGGGGAGACCGTGACAGTCCCAGCCGAAGCGGCGCTCGACCCGCTTGCCCTTCATCGTCTGGTAGCGGGGGACGACGTCCTTCACGTAGCCGGTGAGGAGATGCCCGTGATGGGGGAGGCCGTTGGCGAACGGGGGACCGTCGTAGAAGACGTACTCGTTGTCGACCGGTCGCCGCTCGACCGATTCCTCGAACGTCGATGCGGTCTCCCACCGCTCGAGAATGCGCGCTTCGATGGCCGGGAGATCCGGACTCTCGACGTGCGGATAGGGCGCCTCGGCGCCGGCATTCTCGGTGGCAGTCATGGCTGATCAGGCTACCGGCAGCGCTTCGCGCTGCTTGGAGTTTCGCCTGCGGCAGCGCTTCGCCTACGACGAAACGTCCCGGCGGGGGCGCACCGCACCGGGTTCGGCTGCCGGGGTCGGTGTCGGTGCCGGATCACGCAGGTCGATCTCGTCGCTGAGGTCGTTCTCGGTCAGGTCGATGACCACACCGTCGTCGCGTTCGTGCACGCCCCAGCGATCGTGGATGCGACGCAACGGTGCCGGCGCCCACCAGTTCGACCGTCCGGCGACCGTCATCATCGCCGGCACGATCGTGATGCGCACGACGAAGGCGTCGACGAGCACGGCCACCGCGAGGCCGAGGCCGAACAGCTTCAGGAAGCTCAGGCTCGAGGTCGCCGTGGCCAGGAACGTGATGGTCAACAGGATCGCCGCCGCGCTGACCAGGGGACCGGTGCGGTCGATGCCCTCCACGATCGCGTCGTCGTTGTGGCCGCAGCGGTCGTATTCCTCCTTGATCCGCGAGAGGAGGAACACCTCGTAGTCCATGCTCAGACCGAAGGCGATGCCGAAGATCAGCACCGGTGTGCTGATGTCGGTGAAGCCGGTCGCGGTGAAGCCGAGCAGCGATTCGCCCAACCCGTCCTGGAACACGACCACCATCACCCCGAAGGTCGCCCCGAGGCTGAGCAGGTTGAGCACGATGGCCTTCAGCGGCACGAGCACGCTCCCGAACATCAGGAACAGCAGGACGAACGTCGCCGCGAACAGCAGCGCCGCCGCCAGCGCGAGGTTGTCGATGATCGCGGCCTTGGTGTCGATGAACGCTGCCGTCGCGCCGCCCACCAGCAGCTGGTCGAAGGGGGAATCGGCCGCCCGGAGCCGGGCGACGAGCCGCTCTCCCTCGGCACTGATGGGTTCGACCTCGGGCACCACGTTGAACCAGGTCGCGTCGGCCCGGAGGAACCGCGCCTCGGTCGCGTCGTCACCGGGATCGATCGACGCGCCCGCCCGGAACGCGCCGTTCGCCGTGTCGACGCGGGCGACGCCGTCGAGCTGCGAGACGGCGAGGGCGTAGTCCGTGATCGCCCCGGCGTCCACGCCGCCGATGGCGACGACGGGGAAGGCATTGGCCTCGGCCGAGGAGAACGACTCGGTCATCTGTTCGGTGGTCTCGCGGATCGGATCGCCCGGCGGCAACGACCGGTGATCCGACTCGCCCCACTGCACGCCCAGGAAGGGTGCGGCGAGCGCAGCCAGAGCCACTGTGCCCACCACGAGGTAGCGCCACGGGTGATCGACCACCCGGTCGGCCTGGGCCCGCCACATGCTGATGCCGTGGAGACGGGCCGGCCGACGGCGGATGGCGCCGGCTTCGAGTCGATCGCCGAGCAGGCTGAGTACGGCGGGCACGACCACCACCGACAACGCGACGGCGAAGAGGATCACGCCGATGCCCGCGTAGGCGAACGACCGCAGGAAGTAGATCGGGAACACCAACAGGGCCGACAGTGAGACGGCCACCGTCAACCCGCTGAAGGCCACGGTCCGTCCCGCAGTGCGCACCGTCGCGATGACCGCGGTGTCGACATCGAGGCCCTTCGCTCGTTCCTCCCGGAATCTGGTGACGACGAGAAGCGAGTAGTCGATGGCCAGGCCGAGCCCGAGCGTGGTCACCAGATTGATCGAGAAGATCGAGACGTCGGCGAACTGGGTCACCAGGAAGAGCACGAGCAGGGCTCCGACCATGGTGGCCACCCCGACCAGGGCGGGGACCAGTGCCGCGACGACCGAGCGGAAGACGATCACCAGCAGCAGGAGGGTGAGTGGCACGGCGATGATCTCCGCCGTCGCCAGGTTGGACTGGGCGGTCATGCCGATGCGTTCGAACGACGGGTCGCGTCCGCCGATGCGCACGTCGAGGGAGCCCCGGTCGACCTGCACGAACTCCTCGGTCAGCCGGATCGACAGCTCCTCGCGGATCGGGTCGTCGGCATCGCCGGGGAAGCGCAGGAGGAGGAGGGCGTTGCGTCCGTCGTCGGACCGGAGCGCGGGCGGCGATCCGGCCGACCAGTACGACACGACGTCGTCGGTGCCGGCGAGTGCCGCGATCTCGTCGGTGAACGCGAGACCGTCGCGGACGGCGTCGGCCCGGTCGACGGCGTCGGTGCCCGGGCCCGCGTCTCGGACGGTGAGCAGGAACGCCGCGTCGGTGAAGCCGGTGTCGAACCGCGCGTCGAGCTCGCGGCGCGCGGCCACCGAATCGGAATCGGGGTCGTCGAAACCCGAGCCGGCGAGACGGTCGATCACCCCCGGCCCGAGGACGACCGACACCGCGATCACCAGGAGGCTCGCCACGAGCAGCGGACCACGACGCCGGACCGCCAGGTTTCCGAGCCGTGTGAACACCCACCGGGTCTATCACGCGGAGTGGTTGCGCTGCTACGCGTCTGGACACGCGGCCTTGGGTCTCGACGCCGGTCCCCGGACTATCGTCCGACGTATGGACGCCACGACACTGCAGACGCTGCTCGACTTCACCGGCCGGACGGTCATCGTGACCGGCGGAACGCGCGGCATCGGTCGGTCGGTGGCCGAGGGCTTCGCCGCAGCCGGGGCCAACGTCGTCGTCGCGAGTCGCAAGGCCGATGCCTGCGCCGAGACCCAGGCGCACCTCGAGTCGATGGGCGCGGCGGCGCTCGGTGTGGCGATCAACATGGGCGATGTCGACGCGGCGGACCGGCTGGTCGGGGCCGCGGTCGAACGCTTCGGCGGTCTCGACATCCTGGTCAACAACGCCGCGAACGCACTGGCCGCGCCCGTCGGTCAGCAGACCGATGCGACCTGGCAGAAGTCGTTCGAAGTGAACCTGCGCGGACCGGCCCTGCTCACCCAGGCTGCCGTCCCCCACCTCGAGGCCTCGTCGCACCCGGCGGTGGTCAACGTGATCAGCGTGGGGGCGTTCCAGTTCGCCCGCGGGGTGTCGATGTATGCCGCCATGAAGGCCGCACTGCTCTCGGTCACCCGCTCCTTCGCCGGTGAGCTCGCAGGCCAGGGGATCCGCGTCAACGCGCTGGCCCCGGGACCGGTCGACACCGACATGACCCGAAACCTGGGTGAAGGTGCACCGGCCGCGATGGGCGCCGGCACCCTGCTCGGTCGGGCCGCCGATCCCGACGAGATGGTCGGGCCGGTGTTGTACCTGGCGGGCCCCGCCTCGAGTTACATGACCGGCCAGGTGCTCGTGGTCGACGGGGGCATGCACCCCCACTGAGCCCGGCGGCCATTCAGCGGCCGCCCCGTTCTGCCGATTGTGGGCCATCGCGGATTTTTTCTGCGTGGCCAAACATTTCGTCGTCCTCACACGTGAGATGCGTGGGAGGCGGCGGCGATGTGCGACAGCAACATCAGGCAGATAGGTAGGGCATGGCCCGAAACTTCGACGACTTCTTCCGAGAGTCCTACGACCTCACGGTCCGCGGGCTGGAGCTCGACGGCACTCGCAACGACGACGCCCACGACGCCGCCCAAGAGGCGTACGTCCGGGCATATGCACGCTGGTGGCGGGTGGGTCACTACAAGGAACCTGCGGCATGGGTTCGGCGCGTGGCGGTCAACGTCGTGCGTGACCAGCACCGGCAGCGGACGACCCGAGAGAACTCGTTGCCGAAGCTCGCAGCTGAGCCGGTCTCCGTACCGGCCCATGGCGACGACGCGATCGAAGGTCTCGACGAAGCCCTCGCCGATCTGCCGACGCAGCAACGCAAGGCTGTCGATCTCTACTACGGCGCCGGCTTCAGCACGGAGGAGGCCGCGAACCGCATGGGCATCTCGCCCGGCGCGTTCCGGTTCCATCTGAGTCGAGCCCGCCGCTCCCTCAAGCCACGCATGGCCGAGAAGCTCGGTCGGCACGAGATGACCCCCACGGGTCGTCAGGAAGTGACGCGATGAACCCCCACACCGACGAAATCCTCGAGGGACTCCGTCCCCGTATGCAGACCGCTCGTGTCGCTCATGTGCGGCGCATGGTCGCCTGTCTGGCCATGGTGCCGCTCGTCGGCTTCGGCGCCGTGGCGATGGCTGCCGACGACGCGAACGAGGTGCCGGCGATCGAGACCGCCGACGGCGCTCCCGGCCCCGATGACTCCCCGGCCGTCGACCTGCCCGACATCGGCAGCGCCGGTGACGTCGACAACGACGCTGACCATGAGGACGTGGACGACGGCGACGTCGCCGGGCCGGACACGGTCATCGGCGACGAGGCGCCCGAGGAGAAGACCAGGGTGCTCAGCTTGGGTCCCCTCGGGTTCGCCGAGGTCGACGAAACCGACGACGGCGGATTCGAGTTGCTCCACGCGGACCTGACCGACGGGTGGGAAGTCGTCGACATCGACGTCTCCGACGACGGCATCGTGCTCGTGGTCAGGAAGGGCGACGCCCTGAAGGTCGTCCGGATCAGTGAGGGCGTCCGCGACGAGATCGCGGTGAAGATCGAGGAACTGGTGATTCCCACGACGACCACCAGCACCACGACCACCACGACCACGACCGCCAAGCCGGCGGAGCCGCCGTCCGTGATCGTCGACCGGTTCACCGTCACCGTCGAAGGGAAGGGCTCCTTCGTCGTCGAGCGCGAAGGCGAGACCCTGTGGGTCGGCAACGTCACCCCCAACGCCGGGTTCGACTACGAGATCGTGAAGGGCGAGGGCTGGAAGGTCTACGTCAAGTTCACCAACGGCGAGTGGAACTGGTTCGGTAAGGCGTTGATCAACGACAGCGGCGAGGTCGAGCAGCACTTCTGGGACGAGGAGCCGCCGTTCGAGCCGGTCTACCAGTGGGTCGAGGTGCCCGAGGTGGGTGCGGTGAAGTTCAAGCTCTGGAGCGACGGTCTCGTCTACGTGAAGGAGTGGGAACACGTGGAGGGTTACGGGTTCTGGGACTACAACCAGGGATCGCCGGCCGAGGTCGCGAAGATCGACTTCGAAGGTGAAGGCAGCCTCTGGATCGTCGAGGCGTGGGGCAACGAGGAAGGTGGCCTGAGCTACTCGGTCACCGACGCCACGCCCTCGTGATCGACAGGGTCTCCAACGACAGGGTCCCCCGGCCCGAGTAACCACCCGCACTCGGGTCTGCGCCGGCGTGGGTCACCGACTTCGGTCGTGGCCCACGCCGGTGTCGCGTCTACGGCCAGGCCCGGGGGAAGGCCGGCGGACCGATCGGCTCACCGTCGACCAACGGCTCGTGATGGGGCTTGGGAGTCACCGCCCGACGACGGAAGCGCACTCCGTCGCCGCAGTAGCGGACCGAGACGGCCCGGCGGGTGGTCGTGGTGGACCGGTTGGGGCCGGCGCCGTGAATCGTCCGCGAGTGGTGGACGAGCACGTCGCCCGGCTGGGCATCGATCCACACGATGTCGGCGTCGCCCGGATCGCGGTGCAGGTCGGGCACGTCGGTGCCGCTCGTGCCCGGGATCGGATCGCGGGTGACGAACAGGTTGGGCCGCCATTCTGTGTCGTCGAGATGGCTGCCCCGGACGTAGCCCATCGCGCCCGACTCCCGGGTGACGGGATCGAGCGGGATCCACGTGGTGCAGACGAGATCACCGTCGACGGAGAAGTACGGGTGGTCCTGGTGGAACACCGTCGGCTCGATGCTCCCCGGTTCCTTGACGAGGATCGAATCCTCGTAGAGGTACAGGGCGGACGTCTCGAGCAGGGAGGCCACCAACGCCGGGAGCGGCGACCGCAGGGCGAACGCCTCCATGTCGGGATCGCCGAGCCAGTGGTCGACGCCCGAGCGGAACCGGCCGCGGCGGGCGCGGTCGGGGTCGGGGTCGGAACCCTGCAGCGCGTCGCCGAGCTCCGAGAGGTCGGCGGTCGACGAATCGCCGTCGACGGCGCGAGCCACGGGAGCCTCGAGGGCCCGCACGACTTCGCGGGGGAGTACCCCGCGCAGGGCAACGACGCCGTGTTCGCGAAAGTTCCGCCGGTCCGTCTCGGTGACGGCCGGCGCGGGAGTCACTCTTCTTCGTCGGCCGAAGCGGCGGCGACTTCGTCGGTCGCTTCGGCTTGTGGTTCGGCCTCGTCGGCGGCTGCGTCCTCCGCCGGTGCGGCTGCGTCGGCGGTTTCCGGTGCGGCTGCGTCCTCGGCCGGTGCGGCCTCGGCTGTGTCCTCGGCCGGTGCCTCGTCGGGCTCTTCGCCGTCGCGCAGCTTCTTCCAGCGATCGGTGGCCTCGCGATACGCCTTCTCGGCCTCGGCCTTCTCCTCCGCCGACCCGCGTTCCTGCAGCTTCTTCACGACAGCGGCGGCATCGTCCTTGGCCCGTTCGGCCTTCTTGACTCGCTTCTCGCGCTGGGTGCGCTCGCGGTCGGCCTGGACGTATTCGTTGAACAGCGTCAGGGCCGCAGTGGTCTCGTCGTCGAGCTTCGGCGCGGTGTCGGATTCGGGCATTCGCCCATTCTGGCGGGTCCGGACCGCAGACACGACCCCGCGCGGGGAGTCAGTCGACCGGGAGACCCCGGCGCTTCTCGTCGCGCAGATCGAATGCGACCTTCACCGCACCGCGGTTTCCTGCGTTGGCGGCGTGATCGATCGCGTCCTCGTAGCGCTCGAGCGGGTAGGTCGCCGACACCATCTTGTCGAAGGCCACCTTGCCGGCCAGCTCGAGGGCCAACTCGAAGCTGGAGGCCGTGCGGCCGTCCTTCGTGGTTTCCGTGCCGTACGTGTACGTGCCCACGAGCTCGGTCTCGCGGTGCCAGAGAGCGGTGAGGTCGAGACCGACCCGGCCCGGCATGCCGAGCAGGACCACGCGGCCGCGGGGGCGGCAGAGCCCGATCGCCTGCTCGATCGACTCCTCGGACCCGACGGCGTCGATCACCACGTCGGCCCCGCCGGAGAGCCGGTTGCCGATCATGAACGAACCGGTCGCTCGGCGGACGGCTCGGGTCAGTTCGCCCGGCGCGGCCACGATGTCGGCACCGTACTCCGATGCCAGGTCGCGCTGGACGGGGTACTTGGCGCCGATGAGGATCGAACCCGGGTCGGTCAGGTGGCGCAGGGCTGCCACCGTGACGAGCCCCATCGGTCCGGCGCCGATCACCGCGACGGTGTCGCCGTCGGCGACGCCGGCCCGCAGGGCAGCGTGGACGCCACCGGCGACCGGTTCGATGGTGACGGCGAGCTCGTCGCTCATCCAGTCGGGGACGTCGTGGAGTTGGCTGTCGTGGGCCACGAACTCGGTGGACCATCCACCTCCGGTGCTCTCGCAGAAGCCGGTCTGGATGCCGGGTTCGAGATGACCGCAGGTGAGGTGCCGGTAGTCGTTGCCATCGCCCGGCGAGGCTCCGGCGAAGGGGAGCGCGAACCCTCGGGCGGCATGGCCGAGCACCGGCTCGATCACCACGCGTCGGCCACCCTCCATGTCGCCGACGATCTCGTGGCCCGGCACGAAGGGGAACGACACGAAGTCCTCGAAATAGCGCGAGCTGTGACCGTCGATGGTCGAGAGGTCGCTCCCGCAGATGCCGGTGAGGCGAGGCCACACGCGGTGCCAACCCTCGGCGGGGAGTTCGGGCGGATCGTCGTCGACCAGGGCGAGCGGCCCGACGGCGGCACCGGCGCCGGGGCGGAACCGCGAGGCGACCATCGCGGCCGCGTAGCGGGATTCCTTGCGACTGAAACGGAGCGCCTTCACGGAGCGGAGGCTAGTGCCTCGTCGCGGGTGCGCACGAGGCGCAGTGCGCTCGGCACCGCGGCGGCGACGACGAGCGCCATCACGCCTGCGGCGACGGCGAACCCGTCGCCGATCGCGTCGAGCAGGTCGGCCGACACGATCACGTCGTCGCCCGAGAGGAGGTCCCGCACCGCCTCGACGTCGCCGAAGCGGGAGTCGACCACCGCGAGGCTGATGGCGCCGACGGCCGCGATGCCGAAGGTGATCGCGAGTGTGCGCAGGAACTGATGGGCGGCGTTCAGCCGCCCCATCTCGGACGCGATGGTCCGGGATTGGAGCAGGGCGGCCCCGGTCGAGGTGACCATGCCGACCCCCGAACCGAGCCAGGAGAACGACGCGTAGACGGCCGCCACCGGGGCATCCACCCGGATGCAGACGGCGACCAGCACCATGCCCGGCACTGCGATGAGCGAGCCGAGAAGGGTGACCCACTCGCCTCGCCAGCGTTCCTGGAGGCGGCTGGAGACATAGGCGCTGACCGACCAGCCCACGGTGAAGAAGAGGACGCTGAACGCGGCCAGTCCTGCGCTCTGTCGGCGTACCGTGCGCAGGTAGAGGGGGAGCAGCGAGTTCGCGCCCACCCCGCCGGCGAGGACCGCCATCGACGTGAGGTGCACGGTGCGATAGCGGTCCTCCAGCAGATGGCCGAGGCGCACGACGGGGTCGGGGGTGCGACGAGACCATCGTGCGTAGCCGGGTACCGCGAGCAGGAGGATCGCCGCCGCCACCGCCATGATGACCGGCTGGTAGGACGCGAGGGCGAGCGTTGCCGTGGTGATGGCAGCGACCAGCGCGAGCCCGACGCGGTCCACACGCTGGAGGGTTGCGTCGGCGTGACGATCGGGGATCCGGTTCCACCCGACGACGGCGGCGAACACCGTGACCGGGACGTTGACGACGAAGATCCCCCGCCAACCGACCGTGGCGACGAAGGTGGCCGCGACCGCCGGCCCGGCGACGCCCATGACGCCCCAGACCGACGACGTGAGTGCGAAAGCCTTCGGTCGCAGGCGTTCGGGGATCGCCAGACCGATGCTGGCCACGGCGACGGTCATGATCGCGCCCGCGAACACGCCCTGGACCGCCCGCGCACCGAGCAGGACCGGCATACTCGGCGCCGCAGCGACCAGCAACGACGTGACGACGAAGCCCAGCGCGGCGGAGCGGAACACCCGACGGGCGCCCAGGCTGTCGACGACGGGCCCGGCGGCGAGCACCGCCACCGCCGAGGTGAGCAGTTCGAGGGTGATGACGAAGGGCAGCAACCCGATGTCGCCGAGGTCGTCGCCGATGTCGGGCAGCGCAGCCGCCGCCGAGAGGTTGTTGTAGGACGCGATCGCGATGATCGACATCAGGGCGACGACCATCGGGCGTCGGCCGTCCGCCAGGAGGCGGTCGGTCATCCGTCGCGCTGATCGAAATCGGCGAGCAGTAGATCCTCGTGGTCCGTGAAGTCCCGCCCGGAACCGATGTTGCGGATGGCGACCGGCGCGATCGCGGGTTGGAACGAGTGGCAGATGCCGCTCATGCCGTGCTGGAGGTCGGCCGCGGTCGCGAAGAGGTCGAGATCGCCCTGCCGGCCGATCGCGATGTCGCAGGCCCGTCGGAGGGCCACCGCCGCCTCGCCGGTTTCGGCGTCGAGTTCGCGAGCCGCCCACGGGATGAAGCCGTTCCACAGGGGCGCGTCGACCCAGTCGGCCGGGGAGAGCACCACGCGACCGTCGAGCCTCCAGTCGAGAACGAGGGTGCCGTCGCGCCACAGCCTCGCCGATCGCTCGCCGGTCCCGGCCGCAGGGTCGTCGACCGAGATGTCGTAGATCCGGTCGCCGTCGCGACCGCGGGCCGCATGGGTGACGATGAGCCCGGCGAGGTCGAACATGTGGGTGCAGTTCTGCCGTGCGTCGAGATGGCTCAACGCGCCGGGGCCGGTGACGAGTGTGGTCCCGCGCAGGGCGGTCAGCGGTTCGCCGGCCTCGAGGCAGGTGGTCCAGGGCGATCGCAGTCCCGAGCCCACGACCTCGGTCACCGTCGAGCCGTCGTGGCGGATGGCGACTCGGAAGTGGTGGAAGTCGTCCTCGAGTTCGCCCCAGGCGCGATCTCCGTCGAGCCGGACCAGCACCCGCCGACGGTAGGTGCCGTCGCCGAACGCCCGATCGGCGGCGCGGGGCGCCGCGTCGCGACGGTCGAACTCGGCGCGGGCGAGGCGGCGAGGGGCGGGCGGAGCGGTCATCTCGCCGACGTTACCGCTCGCTCGCCGGACTACCCGGATCGCTCGTCGTGAGGCGACGCAATAGGGTCCCGGGGATGAAGCTCGGACTCGGACTCGACCTCTATCGCTCGGCGACGCTCGACGTCCCGGTCGAACGGGTGCAGCTCGTCGAATCGCTCGGCTACCACTCGGTGTGGACGGCGGAGGCCTACGGATGCGACGCGATGACACCGCTGGCCTATCTCGCGGCCCACACGAGTCGGATCAAGCTCGCCACCGGGGTGGTGCAGCTCGCGGCCCGCACGCCGGCGTCGACGGCGATGCAGGCCATGACCATCGATGCGCTCGCCGGTGGCGGCCGGGTGATCGTGGGCCTGGGCGTCTCCGGCCCCCAGATCGTCGAGGGGTGGTACGGCCAGCCCTGGGGGTCACCGGTTCACCGGCTCCGCGACTATGTGTCGATCATGCGCAAGGTGATCGCCCGTGAGGAGCCGGTCACCCACGACGGCCGGGAGATCTCGTTGCCCTACGACGGTCCGGGGTCGATCGGTCAGGGCAAGGCGCTCAAGTCCATCCTCCACCCGGCCGGTGCCATCGAGATCTGGATCGCCGCCGGGGCCCCGCTCAACACCGCCCTCGCCGCGGAGATCTGCGACGGATGGCTGCCGATGGGCTACGGCGCCGACGGCTGGGAGATCCACGGGCCCAACCTCGAGAAGGGATGGGCCCGACGGGGTGGGCGTCCCGACGACTTCGACATCATGGGTGGGATCACCATCGAGATCACCGACGACGTGAAGGCCGCGATCGACGCCAAGAAGCCGCTCACCGGCATGTACGTGGGGGGCATGGGCAGTGAGTCGAAGAACTTCCACAAGGACGCCATGGCCCGGCGGGGATTCCCCGAGGCGGCCGAGCGGATCCAGGAACTGTGGCTCGCCGGTCGCAAGGACGAAGCGATCGCCGCCGTGCCGGACGAGTACATCGACGCGGGGGCCCTCTTCGGTTCGGCCGACCGGGTCCGGTCGCGCTGGCACGAGGTCATCCCCGACGGCGTCACGGGGCTGACGGTGCGCACCGACACCGACGAGGGACTCGAGATCGCCGCCGAGATGGCCGGCACCAGAGACACGGGAGGCAACGATGACTGAGGCGCTGGTGACGGTCCAGGAGGCGGCGCCCCACGTGCGCTACGTGACCCTGAACCGGCCCGAGAAACGCAACGCGATATCGACGCCCCTGCGGGCGCAGTTGTTCGAGATCCTCCAGGCTCACGACCACGACGAGGAGGTGCGTGTGTCGATCGTGCGGGGAGCGGGTGTCTGCTTCTCCTCGGGCTACGACCTCGGCAGCGACCTGATGGCCGAGCCGCCCTATCCGTCGGCCCCCGGCGACGGCCAGTGGGCCCGGCAGGCCACCGACGGGTGGTTCTCGATCTGGGACCTGGCGAAGCCGGTGATCGCCCAGGTCCACGGCTACGCCATGGCGGGGGCAACCGAACTGGCCTCGGCTTGCGACCTCGTCTACGTGGCCGACGACGCGAAGATCTCGTACCCCGTCGTCCGGGTCGCGTCGCCACCCGACTGGCAGTACCACGAGCCGTTGATGGGTCTGCGCCACGCGATGGAGGCGATGCTCACCGGCGATGCGATCGACGGCATCGAGGCGGCCCGGATCGGGTGGGCCAACCGGTCGTACCCGGCCGAGGCCCTCGACGCGGAGGTGTTGGCCGTCGCCGAACGCGTCGCCGGCGTGGCGAGCGATCTGTCGCAGATCCTGAAGCGCATGGTCCATCGGCAGTTCGAGGTGCAGGGCGGGCGCGCCGCGATGCGTACCGGCCAGGAGTTCCAGGCGCTGGCCGGCCATCAGGCCTCGGTCGAAGCCTTCCGGTCCGACCCGCTCGGGGCGATCAAGAGGACGGTCGCCGAATGAGTCATCCGAACATCGAGGTCGAGATCGACGGTGCCGTCGGTTCGATCACCATCAACCGTCCCGCTCGCATGAACGCATGCACCGGGGCCATGTTCGACGCCCTGCACGACGCTGCCATGACGATGCGGGTCGAGCGGCCGCGGGTCGTGGTGTTCCGCGGCGGGGGCGACCACTTCTGTTCGGGAGCCGACGTCAGCGGCGATGGCGCCGACGGCATCGAGGGCACCGACCACGCCCTCCACACCATGCGGCGGATCGGCGACGCCGTGATCGCGCTCCACGACCTGCCGATGCCGACCGTTGCCGCAGTCGACGGTGTCGCCGTCGGGGCGGGCCTCGGCTTCGCGCTCGCCGCCGACCTCATGATCTGCACCGAGCGGGCCCGATTCTCGCTGATCTTCGCCCGTCGCGGGCTCTCGCTCGACTTCGGCACGTCCTACCTCCTGCCCCAACGCGTCGGGCTCCACCGCGCCAAGGAGATGGCATTCACCGCCGCGGAGTACGACGCCGCGGCCGCCCGCGAGATCGGCTTCGTGAACCAGGTGGTGCAACCCGACGAGCTCGAGAGCGCGACCGATGCCCTCGTCGCGACGATCGCGGCGGGGCCGCCGCTGGCGCTGTCCATGTCGAAGCGGTTGCTCGACAATGCAGCGCATCACTCGCTGGCCCAGGCGGTGGAGGCGGAGACCCTCGCCCAGAACGTCAGCTTCACCACCGACGACGTCGCCGAGGCCGGCGCCGCGTTCATGGAGCGACGCGCCGCCGAGTTCCGGGGCCGATAGGCCGACCGTCGAACCCGGGCGCGGCCTGCCCGGCCATTTTGCGAGGAACCCTTGCACTCCTGTCGGCCCTGTGTCAGAGTGAAAACTCATGAAAAGCACTCACAGTTAGTGATGTGCGGCAACGGAGAGGAAGTGTGTGATGGCAGGCGACATGTTGGTGATGAGCAAGTCCCAGATGGAGCAACTGGCGGCGACCTTCGGTCACCAGAGTCAGGCGGTGCAGGACGTGATCCGGGCGATCCAGGGAGGAATCGACGGAACGACGTGGCAGGGCAACCGGGCCGATCGCTTCCGCCAGCTGTGGGACACCGAGTTCCGCCCCAACCTGGTGCGCCTCGTCGAGGCCCTCGGCGAGCACTCGACGTTCATCGGTCGTGAGCTCCAGGCCGGGGTGACCGCGCTCGACACGGTCTGATCCACCGCACCGCGATCAGGTACGGCGATGCGTCTCGTGCACCGGTTCCGCCGGGGCGACCAGGTCGTCGAGGCCGTGGTCGACGTCGAGATCGACGATCCGGACCGGCCCTTGCGAGACCTCCTCCGGGTCCTGGCCCCCGATCTGATCGCCTCCATCGAGCCCGTCATCGACGGCGCTCCGGTCACCGCCGACTCCCCCCTGTCGGTGGTGACCCTCTGCGAGGGTTCGCTCGTCGACACGACGGGTGAACCTGCCGCCACCCGGCCACCGGCCCGGAGCGTCGCCGTCGTCGGCGGGCTCCGGGCCGGGGTCGTGGTCGACGCCGATCGACCCGTGGTCGTCGGTCGGGGGCCCAGTGCCTGGCTCCGAATCGACGATCCCGCGCTGTGCGGGCAGCACCTGCGGTTCTGCGACGGTCGGGTGGGCGACCTCGGCTCGCGCAACGGCACCGCGGTCGACGGCCATCCCCTCGTCGCGCCGGCGCCCCTGCGTGCGGCCTCCGTCGTCCGCGCCGGCTTCAGCCGGTTCCGTATGGTCTCGCCGGTCGACGACCGCCCACTCGCCGTCGTCCGGGCACTCGGGCGCCGGGGAGGGGTCATTCCGTTCAACCGGCCTCCTCGGGCGATGCCGCCGGTGACGCTCCCGACGATCGAGGTACCCGGTCCGGCGCCCGAGCCTCCGGCCACGGAGCCCCTGTCGATCGCCGGCATCGTCCTTCCCGTGGTGGCCGGGGCCGTCGTCGCGGTCCTGTTCTCACCGTTCATGGCCGTCTTCGCGGCCCTCGGGCCGTTCCTCACCATCGGCACGTGGTGGGAGCGTCGGCGCCGAGCGCGACGGCGACACCGAGACGAGCTGGCGGCGTTCGCCGCCGCGCTCTCGGCGGTCGGCACCCGATTGGCGTCGGCCCGGGTCGACGAGATCGTGCGCCGTCGATCGGTGTGTCCCGACCCGGTCGAGGTGGCCCGTCGGGGGAGTGGTCCGTCCGTGCGCCTCTGGGAGCGACGGTCCGACCACCCCGATGCCCATCTCGTGGGTGTCGGGTTCGGCGACGAGGACTTCGCTCCCACGCTCGTCGCCGATGGCGCCGAACCCGCGGCCGAGGTCGTCTCGCTCGTGGCGGCTCTCCCGGCGATGCCCGACGTGCCGCTTCCCGTCGAACTCTCGCCGGGCCGCACGCTCGGTGTCGTCGGCGATCTCGTCGCGGCCCGGGCCCTGACCCGGTCGCTGGTCGTCCAGATGGCCACCCACCACGGCCCGGTCGACCTCTCCATCGTGGTCGGAGCCGACAGTCCGGCGGAGTGGTCCTGGGCCCGATGGCTGCCCCACACCGCCGACCATGTCGGTGGGCGCCGCGGCGCCGGCGTGCTCGCCACCGACGACCTCGCGGCGGCGACCGACGTGCTGTCCGGTGCCGGTGCTCGGACCCTGCTCGCGGTGCTCGACGGCGCCGACCCGCTCCAGGGCCGAGCGACGGTCGGGCGCGTCCTGCTCTCGGGCGACAGTACTGCGGCGGTGGTCATCGTGCCCGACGAGCATCGACTCCCCGGCTGCTGCGACACGGTCGCCCGCGTCGACGAGTTCGGTCGGATCTCGGTGCTCGACCTGCGAGCCGCCCGCCCTGACCGGCACGGTCTGGCCTGGGGCCTCGCGCCGGAGCAGGCCGCCGACACCGCCCGTCGGATGGCTCGGCTCGACGACCCCGAACTCCCGCTGGCCGGCGCCGGCGTCCCCGATGGTGCGGCGCTGGTCGCCCTGCTCGGTGTCCGGGGCGACGACCCGGCCGAGATCGAGGAGCGCTGGCGCCGAACCGACGACACCGCCGATCTCCGGATACCCATCGGCGCCGATGCCGACGGTGCGGTGGTGCTCGATCTCGTCGCCGACGGCCCCCACGTGCTGGTGGGCGGCACGACCGGGTCCGGGAAGTCGGAGCTGTTGCGCTCGATGGTGGCCGCCCTCGCGGCGACCGCCGATCCGGCCCACGTGACCATGGTGCTCGTCGACTACAAGGGCGGGGCCGCGTTCGACTGTTGTGCCGACCTTCCCCACGTGGTCGGCCTCGTCACCGACCTCGACGAAGACCTCGCAGCCCGGGCGATGCGCTGCCTCGAGGCCGAGTTGCGTCATCGCGAGCGACGATTGCGGGCCGTCGGGGCCGACAGCCTCGCCGCCTTCCGTGTCATCGCCGCCGGGCGCGACGATCTCGAACCCCTGCCGAGACTCGTCGTGGTCGTCGACGAGTTCGCGTCGCTCGTGGCCGATCTCCCCGACTTCGTGACCTCGCTGGTGGGTATCGCCCAGCGCGGCCGGAGTCTCGGGGTCCACATGGTCCTCGCCACCCAGCGGCCGGCGGGGGTCGTCACCGACGACATCCGGGCCAACACCGGCTGCCGGATCGCCTTGCGAGTGACGGATCGCAACGACTCGATCGATGTGATCGATGCCCCCGATGCCGCGGCGATCCTCCGCTCGCGTCCGGGTCGGGCCGTGGCCCGCTTCGGTCCGGGCGAACTCGTGCCGTTCCAGGCCGCGCAGGTCACGGCGCGATCCGTCGACACGGCGGGTGTTCGAGTCGGGGGTGCGGTCCCTCCGCCGGCCGACGACGAGGCCGCGTCCGATCTCGACGCGTTGGTCGCCGCGATCCGGCAAGCCCACGCTGCCCGTGGGGGTCGCCCACCCCGCGCCCCGTGGCCGCCGGCCCTTCCTGCGGTGCTGCGCCGCACCACCGAATCCCGTTCCCAGTGGCTGCTGGTCGACGATCCTGACGCACAGACCCAACGCCTCGACGGTTGGTCGCTCGACGACGGTCACCTCGTCGTCATCGGCGGCCCGGGTGCGGGTGCGACCTCCACGCTGACGGCCGCGGCGCTGGCCGTGGTCGGCACCGATTCGCCTGATCGGCCCCACCTCCATGTCGTCGATCTCGATCGAGGGTCGTTGGACCCGCTCGCCGGTCTACCCGGTGCCGGCACCATCGTCGGTCCCGCCGAACGGACGAGGAGGGGCCGATTGCTTCGTTGGCTCGACGACGAGGTGACTCGCCGCCGGGCCCTGCCGTCGAACGGCGCGGCCGGCCCCCGACTCCTGGTGGTCATCGACGATCTCGGTGGGCTGGCCCGCGCCCACGATCCGGTCCGGGAGGCCGTCGTGCACGAGCGGCTCGCCCGCGTGTGGGCGGATGGTCCGGGGGTGGGGGTGACCATGGCCGTGTCGGTGCGTCGTTCCGTCGACCTGCCGCCGGCGCTGATGGCCACCGCAGGGACGGTGCTCGTGCACCGGGTCGCCGACCAGTCCGACGCCCTTCGCTTCGGTGTGACCACCGCGACCGAGCGCCTTCCACCCGGGCGGGCGGTCAGGGCGGGCGACGGTGCGCTCGTGCAGGTCATCGACGACGCCGGCGCGTTGACCGAGGCGGTCGCTGCTCGGGCGCAGGGGCCGGTCTCGGAGCCCACACCCCACGACGTCGGCGAACTGGGTGCCGACATCACGCCCGAGGAGGTGGTGCCGACGGTCGCCGTCGACGCGTCGGGCGCCGAGTTGCGGGTGGCGGTGGGCGACCGCGACCTGACGCTGGCGACCCTGCGCCTGCACCCGGGTGAGCACGCGCTCGTGCTCGGTCCGCCGCGTTCGGGCCGCACGACCACCCTGGTGACGATGGCGCTCGCGGCGGGCGACGCCGCGGTCGTCGTCGGTGAGGAACTCGCCCGTCGCGCCGGGGTGCCCGCGGTGGCGCCCGCGATGCTCGCGGCAACGCTCGCCGGCCGGGGCCCGACCCTCGTGCTGGTCGACGACGCGACCGAGGTGGACGATCCCGACGGCGTGCTCGCGCGGGTCGCAGGGGGCTCGGTGCCCGGCGTGCACCTGGTGCTCGCGACGCGGCCGGACCGCTACCGATCGGCCTACGGGCACTGGGGATCCGAAATCAGGAGTTCGAGACTGGGTCTGTTGTTGCGGCCCGAGCCGCTCGACGGTGACCTCCTCGGTATGCCTTTCCCGGCCCGGCTCGATCTGCCCCCCTTGCCGGGGCGGGGCATGCTCGTGGCCGACGGACGGGCCGAGGTCGTCCAGGTTGTGCGCTCCGACGGTCAGTCGGCGTCGTAGCGAACGCCCAGTTCGGCTCGGATCTGGTCGAACCGGGCGAGGACCGCTCGGCTGGTCGCCAGCGGCATGCGGGGGCTCTCGCGTTCGCCGGCGCGGAGACATCGGTGTACCTCGACCACCTGGTGCCGCAGCCCGACCGACTCCGACTCGAGCGTCTCCGACGCGCCGCCAGCGGTGATGGTCATTCGGTCGGTGGCGTGGGCCGGTGCCGGGATCTCGATACTGCCGGTGGTGCCCTCGACACGGGCGGCCAACGTGCCGGGGAGGCGGAGTCCGGCGGTGAGTGCGGCGGTCGCGCCGCCGTCCCAGGCGCACAGCAGGGTGACCTCGTCGTCGACTCCGGTGGCCGAGACATGACCGGCGACCTCGGTGCGGTGGGGTTCGCCGAGCAGCCACCAGGCGAGGTTGACCGGGTAGATGCCGAGATCGAGGAGCGCACCACCGCCCTTGTCGCGATCCCACAGTCGGTGGTGCTCGTCCATGGGCAGCGCGAACGAGAAGTCGGCGATGACCCGGCGGACCTCACCGATGGCGCCGTCGTCGACACGTCGCATCATCTCGACATGAGCCGGGTTGAAGCGCATCCACATCGCCTCCATGAGGAAGCGGTCGTTGCGGGTGGCCGCATCGATCATGGCATCGGCCTCCCGGGCATTGAGCGCCATGGGCTTCTCGACGAGCACGTGTTTGCCGGCATCGAGGAACATGCAGGACTGGGGTGCGTGCACCGGATGGATCCCGGCGACATAGACCACGTCGACCTCGGGATCGGCGGCGAGTTCCTCGTAGCTGCCGTGGGCGCGGCCGATGTCGTGCTCGGCGGCGAACGCCTGGGCCGAGGCCGCGGACCGTGAGCCGACGGCCGTGATCTCGCCGTCGTCGAGTGCGGCGAAGTCCCGCACGAAGCTCGCGGCGATGCCGCCGGTGCCGGCGACACCCCATCGAATCGGATCCGTGACCGGTTTCATCAGCGGTCTCCCTCCATCGGCTTGCCGCAGCGGCCACGATACGCAGGTGCGTTCAACATCGTCCTTCCCGCGCCGTCAGGCCGTCACCCGCCGCTTCACCCTCGGTGCCCCGCGAGACATCCGGGTGGCCGAAGACGGGTCCCGCGTGCTGTTCCTTCGTTCGTCGGGGCCGGAGGATCCGGTCAACTCTCTGTGGGCCTTCGACACTGCGACGGGTACCGAGCACGAGGTCGTCCACGCCGACTCGCTCGGCGCCGACGATGATGATCTGCCGCCCGAGGAACGCGCCCGGCGGGAACGGGCCCGTGAATCGGGCGCAGGCATCGTCGCCTACGACGCGACGCCGACGCTCGATGTCGCGGCCTTCGCCATCGGTGGCCAACTCGTCCGGGTCGACGTCGACACCGGCGAGGCCGCGGTGCTGGCGACGGCCGGAGGTGTCTTCGACCCGCGGCTCTCGCCCGACGGCCGCGACATCGCCTACGTCCGCGGCCCCGAACTGCGAGCCGTGGTCGACGGCGTCGACCGAAGCGTGATCGCCGAGACCGGCGACGCGGTGAGCTGGGGGTCCGCCGAGTTCGTCGCGGGTGAGGAGATGGGACGCACGCGAGGGTTCTGGTGGTCGCCCGACGGCGGTCGACTGCTCGTCGAGCGGGTCGACGTGTCGCCGGTCGAGCAGTGGTGGATCTCCGCGCCGGTGACGCCCCGCGTCGCACCGACGGCCGTTCGGTATCCGGCCGCGGGCACGGCCAACGCCCGTGTGGACCTCGCGATCGTCGGGCTCGACGGCGGTCGGGTCGGCGTCGACTGGTCGGCCGGCGGGTGGGAGTACCTCGCCGACGCCCGCTGGGACGACGACGGCATCTGGCTGACCGTGCAGGACCGGAGTCAGCGCACGACCGCAGTCGTGTTCGTCGACCCCGATTCGGGCGCCGTCGAGGAGTGCCATCGGTTCGACGACGAGCACTGGACCGAACTCGTGCCCGGGGCCCCGACCCGCCACGACGGCCGGCTCGTGACCGTGCAGGATGTCGGATCCGCCCGCCGCGTGTGTGTCGACGGTCAGCCGATCACCGACGACGCAGTGCAGGTGCGCCGGATCGTGGGCGTCGATGATCGTGGGATCGTGATCACGGCCTCGCTCGAGCCGACCACCGTGCACGTCGCCCGCGTGAGCTGGTCGGGCGAGACGGAATGGCTGACCGAGGAGCCGGGGGTCCACTCGATGGTGACCGGGGGCGACGTCGCGGTCGTGAGCAGCCGCAGCCTGGCCTTCGACCGGGCCAGGATCCGGGTCGAGCGGGCGGGCGAAGCGGTCGGCGAGTTGACCGACCACTCGGAGATCCCCGACGTGGCGTTGAACCTGCGGCTCGTGCGTCTCGGCGAGCGTGAGCTCGCCACCGCCCTGCTGTTGCCCGCCGATGCAGCGGACGACGCGAAGCTCCCCGTCCTGCTCGATCCCTACGGGGGTCCTCACGCACAACGGGTACAGCAGGCGCGGTCGCTGTTCCACGCCTCGCAATGGTTCGCCGATCAGGGATTCGCGGTGCTGGTGACCGACGGCCGGGGCACTCCCGGCCGGGGCCCGGCGTTCGAGCGGGAAGTGCGGGGCGATCTGGCTGCCCCCGTCCTCGAGGACCAGATCGACGCGCTCCACGCGGCCGCCGAGATCGAGCCGAGGCTCGATCTCGGGCGGGTCGCCATCCGGGGCTGGTCGTTCGGCGGGTATCTCGCCGCCCTGGCCGTGCTGCGACGTCCCGACGTGTTCCACGCCGCGGTTGCCGGTGCGCCGGTCACCGACTGGCGGCTCTACGACACCCACTACACCGAGCGCTATCTCGGCCACCCCGACATCGAGCCCGGGAACTACGAGCGCAGCGATCTCACCCCCGCCGTGGCCGCGCTCGGCGACACGCCCCTCCCGCCTCTGCTCCTGATCCACGGACTCGCCGACGACAACGTCGTCGCCGCCCACACGTTGCAGCTTTCCCGCTCCCTGCTCGAGGCGGGCCGGCCCCACACGGTGCTTCCCCTGTCGGGCGTGACGCACATGACGCCCCAGGAGGAGGTCGCCGAGAACCTTCTGCTGGTGCAACTCGCGTTCCTCCGCGATGCTGTCTCCTGATCGGATCCCGAGCGAACGATGTCATGAACGAGGCCGATGCCGAGCGGGCTGTCCGGCTCGGCGACGGCCGGGCCTGGGACGACTTCTGCGACACGTCGAAGGCCGCGGGGTCATGGGCCCTCGGTTCGTTCGGCCCCTTGACCCGGCCCGGGCAGTGGCGCAACATATGGCTGCCCTCGACTCGGGACGCCTTTCGGCGCCAAGGGTCGAACGAGCACACGAGGCCCTTCGGGGTGCTCGGGAACGCGGGGCGGTGGTGCGCACCCATGGGGGAGGAGGTGCGTTCCGCCGCCGCCGCTCTCGGGCGGCTCAGGCCTTCCAACCGTCGAGCAGCCCGCCGACCACCCGGTCGGTCAGGGCGTCGGTGTCGAGCCCGGGGGCCAGCGCGCCCACCGTGGCGACGCCGTGGACGGCCGCCCAGAGGGCGAGCCCGTAGTCGAGCGGGTCGGCCGCTCGTAGGTCGCCGGCGGTGATCGCGGCGGCCAGGTTCTCGAGCATCGCGTCGAACACCGACGACGCCCCGCCGTGCTCGTTGTCGGCTTCGACGGTGATCTCGATGGCATCGGGCCGGAACATGAACATCAGCGAGAACAGTTCGGGTTCGTCCATCGCGAAGCGCACATAGCTCCGGCTCGAGATCCAGACCAGATCGATCGGCGATGCCGGCGTGCCCGCGCGGAAGCGGGCATCGAGCTCGTCGTAGCCGATCTGGGCACACGCCCGCAGGAGCGCGTCGCGGTTCGCGAAGTGGGCGTAGAGCGCAGGAGCCGTGACCCCGATCCGGCTGGCGAGCGCTCGCATCGACAACGCCTCGACCCCACGCTCGCGGATCAGGCTGGTCGCCTCCTCGACGATTCCCGAAGCGCTGAGCGCCGGTCGCGGCTCGCTCACCGGAGCGCCTTCGCCCGCTTCGCTGCCGAAGTGGAGGCGCCGACGATGCCCGAGGGGAACTTGATGGCGTCGATGATCAGGAACAGGCCGCTGACCGCGAACTGGTACTGGGAGGCATCGTCGTTGAGCTGATCCATGCCGACGGTGAGCAGGCCCTTCTCGGTGAGTGCGCCGGCCACCAACGCGGCCGCCGGCGCGGCGATGCCCGAAAGGTAGGTCATCGCCACGAGGACCAACGACTTCAACGAGGAGAAGCTCGAGGCCGAGACGAACCCGTTCTGGTAGGCGGTGAGGGTCCCGCCGATGCCGGCCAGGAACGCGGCCACGGCATTGGCGGAGAGCTTGACGCGAGGGGCAGAGATGCCGATCGCCTCGGCGGCTCGCTCGTTGGCCCGTACGGCCAACCACTGGCGCCCCGTCGGGCTGCGTCGGAGGTTGACCACGACATACATGGCGAAAAGGAGGGCCGCGAGCACCAGGAAGCCGAATTCCCGACGGGGGAAGAGGCTCCCCCGTGCCGAGATCTGGAGATCGATCCCGAGCAGCCGGGGTGGGTCGACCTGTGCTCCCTCGATGCCGCCGGTCAGCCAGCTCCACTTGAAGACCAGTTCCTCGATCGCCACCGCTGCGGCCAGCGTGGCGATGGCCAGCGTCAGGCCCCGGATGCGGATCGCGGGCAACCCCGCGAGGGTGCCGAGGACGACCGCGACGATCGTGCCCAGGAGGGGTGCCCACGGGAAGCCGAGACCCCAGAGGTCACCGAACTTGACCATCGTGAAACCAGCAGTGCCGGCAAGGGCGAACGTGGCCAATGAGATCTGTCCCACGAACCCGGTCAGGACGATGACCGAGAGCGCCATGATGCTGGCGATGGCCGAGAAGATGATTGCGAGGCGCCACTCGCTGTCGAGCTGGAACAGGCCGAGCACCGCGAGTCCGACGAAGAGCAGGGTCACCCGCAGGGTGATCTCCGGGCTCGGGGCCGCGGGAAGTCTGGCGAACTGGAGGTCGCCGCGGCCCACGGTCCGGTCGCTGCGGACGATGAGGGCGATGAGCACCAGGATGAACGGGAGTCCCTGCTGGAGGCCGATGCCCTTGAGGGAGTCCCACTCGGCCTGGGCGGCCGAGATCTCCGACATCAGCATGCCGATGGCCAGCCCGACGGCGGCGGCGACCCCGATGGAGTGGAACCGGCCGAGCAGGGCCGCGCCGAGGGCCGGAACGACGAGGAGGCTCTGCACGGGCGGGTCGAGGCTGTTGAGGATCGGCGCAGCGAGCACCATCGCCGCGCCGGCCAAAACCGTGGCGAGCACCCAGTTGAGTGCGCTGATCCGGTCGGCCGAGATGCCGAGGAGCACGGCCCCGGTCTCGTTCTCGGCGTTGGCTCTCGTGGCGAGGCCGAAGTTGGTGAACTTGCCGAGCAGGCTGATGGTGATCGCGGCCGCGATCACGCCGATCGCGAGTAGGTAGCGGTCGGCGTTGACGCTGACACTGCCGAAGGTGATGAGGTCGTTGGGGAGCGGACCCTCGAGCACGGTGCGCGAGGTGCCGGTGGTGGGGAAGCGGACCTGCATCACCCCGATGAGATAGGTCATCAGCCCGAGCGAGGCCACGACGCGGGCGAGCGGCGGGGCGAGTCGCAGGGGCCGGAAGATCAGCCAGTAGGTGGCCAGGCCGACGATCGCGGCGACGACGAGCGCCACGGACAGCGCACTGGCGACCACGGGACGATCGAGGAGGTGGAAGCGGGCCGGGACGAACGGGATCAGGAACGGGTGCACCAGGTCGCCGGTCGAGCGGAACTCGTAGTAGACGAGCGCCAGGTAGGTACCGACCGCGGCGTGGGCGAAGTTGATGACGTTGCTCGCCCGATGGGTGACGACGATGCCGATCGCCAACGCCGCGATGACGCCCCCGACTCCCAGCCCGAGGAGCAGGTTCGAGAAGAGGGTGGTCATCGCGGGTCGGACTCGTACTACTCGGCGAAGGCGCTCTCGAAGAGCGCCACCGTGTCGATCCAGTCGGTGAGGAACGTCAGGTTCGCGTCGGCGTCGAACGTGAAGAGCGCCTGTTGCGGCGAGCACAGCGAGGGCAGCCCCGGCACCTGTTCGCCGTCACACGTGTAGGGGTGGCCCCAGAAGCTCTCGCGGTCGACCGCGCCTCGGAGGATCTCGACGATCCCCTCGCTGGTGATGTTGTCGCCCCCGAGCTCGAGCAGCACCGAGTAGAGGTTCATCATCCCCCGGAAGGCCACGGTGCCCGCGGCCTGGGCGTCACCATTGTTGTACTCGGTCGAGGCGAGGTCGAAGATCGTGCCCTCGACGTCGTCGGGATCGGGCGGACCCTCGCCGTTGAAGACGACGCCGCTGTCGGCACCCCCCGCGGTCGCGATGATCTCGTCGGCCGCGCAGGCCCCGAACAGGTAGAGCGTGCCCTCGAACCCGAAGTCGCGGAATCCCTCCATGACGGGCACACAGGCCGTGCCGGCCGCGTTGATGATGACCGCTTCGGCGCCGAAGGTCTTCGCGTCGTTGAGCACGCTCGTGTAGTCGGCGCCGAACAACGGGAACGGGCGCAGGCGCACTTCGAGGCCGAGGTCCTCGCCGACACGCGCGCCGTACTCCTCGGCCGCCACCTGGAACGATTCGAACTCGCCATAGGCGATGAACGCCTTCTCGTAGCCCTGATCGGACGCGTGCTTCATGAACGCGGCCATGCCGCCGGCCGTGCCGCCCGAGAACGAGAACGACGACGGGCTGCGCTGCTCCGCGAGACCGGCGGGGATACCACCGACGATCGGGAGGCCGTTCTGTTCGAGTACCGGCAGCGCGCCCTGGATCAGCACGTCGATGCCGCCGACGAGGGCCACGACCTCCTCGAGGACGAGGTCCTGGGCACAGGCCTGCGAACTCTCCACACTGAACTCGGCGATACAGGGGTAGAGCTCGAGCGGACGACCGTCGACGCCACCGAGCTCGGCGTTGATGAAGTTGATCGCGGCGTCGGCGGCGAAGCGCAGTTCGGGATAGGACCCGGCCCCGGTGTTCTCGAGATTGATCATGCCGATCTTGACGGGCTCGAGGGTCTCGTCGGCCGCCACGGGCAGATCCGGGATCGTGCCGAGGAACCACTCCTCGCCGGCGAGACGCTCGACGATCGAGGTGCCGTCGCCCTGGGGCTCGTCGTCTTCGCCGTCGTCGACCGGTGGGTCCTCGCCGTCGTCGGCGACGGTGGTGTCGGTGGCCGCCGTCGTCGTGGTCGCGTCGGTGTCGACCGGCTCTTCGGCTTCGCTGCACGCAGCCACCAGCAGTGCGAACACTCCGAGAACGAGCAGTAGGTGCCGTCGCATCATGGGTCCCCTCCAGGATCGGTCGTGCGACAATAGCGCCGATCGACTTAACAGTGTTAACCAACCGCGATATGTTCGGATTCGAGCACACGAGGGGAACACGCATGACGACCACCGAAGCCGGCACGGCCACCGAAGGCGCCCGGGAGGTGCCGTGGCACCTGCAGGGAAACTTCGCACCCGTCGAACACGAACTCGACGTGGCCGACCTCCAGGTCGAGGGGGAGATCCCGGTCGAGATCGACGGCCAGTACATGCGCAACGGCTTCAACCCGGTCACCGGGTGGAGCGACCACTGGTTCTTCGGCAACGGCATGGTCCACGCGGTGGATCTGCGCGATGGCCGCGCGTCCTACCGGAACCGCTACGTGCAGACTCCCGCCCTCGAGCAGGGCGGAGCGATGTCGATGAGCCCGGCCGACTCGCCGGCGAACACCAACGTGGTCCGCCACGCCGGCCGCATCTTCGTGCTCGAGGAGGCCCACGGCGCCTACGAGATCGATCACGGTCTGCACACCCTCGGCATGGAGGACTGGGACGGTGGTGTCGTCGGCGCGTTCACCGCCCACCCCAAACTCTGCCCGACCACCGGTGAGATGTTGGCCTTCGGCTACAACGTCGTCGGTCCCGAGTTCCTGCGCTACTACCGCTTCGACCCATCTGGCGCCCTGGTGCAGTCCGAGCCGATCACCCTGCCCCGCGGCGTGATGATGCACGACTTCAACATCACCGCCAACCACGTGATCTGGATGGACCTTCCGGTCTGTTTCGACCTCGACCTCGCGGTCAAGGGCGAGGCCCCGTTCGGGTGGACACCCGACAACGGCGCGCGCCTCGGGGTGATGCCCCGTACCGGCAGCGATGCCGACGTGCGCTGGTTCGAGATCGAACCCGGCTACGTGTTCCACCCGGTCAACTCCCATGAGGAGGGCGACACGATCGTGCTCACCGTGTGTCGTGCCGAGCACGCCATGGCCGGTGGGTTCGACGACATCTCGGCCAAGGCCACCCTGTGGCGGTGGACTGTCGACCTCGCCGCCGGCACCGTCACCGAGACCCAGTTGGACGATCGCAAGAGCGACTTCGCCCGTGTCAACGACGCCCTCGTCGGCCTGCCGACCAACATCGGCTACACGATGCAGCTCGGTACGACCCCCGACAATCCGAGCATGGGCAATGAGGTCTACAAGTACGACCTCACCACCGGTCAGCCCGAGGTGCACCAGATGGGCAGCGTGTGCGGCGGTGAACCCGTCTTCATCCCCCGGCCCGGCGGCACCGCCGACGACGATGGCTGGATCGTGCTGTTCGGCTACGACACCGCAGAGGATCGCAGCGAGTTGCGGATCATCGATGCCCGGGACTTCACCGGTGCGCCCGTCGCTCGGGTGTTCACGCCCCAGCGGGTGCCCTACGGCGCCCACGGCAACTGGATGCCCCGCGGCTGATGGCGATCTTGCTCGACACCCACGCGGCCGAACGGCCGGATCAGGCCGCGCTCATCGACGAGAACGGCGAGACCACCTGGTCGGAGCTCGCCCACCGGGTGACGCGCCTCTCGCGCGCCTTCGCCGACCGGGGGATCGGCTCCGGCGACACCATCGCGGTGATGATGGGCAACCGCCGCGAACTCTTCGAGATCCTGCTGGCCGCAGCCCACACGGGCTTCACCGTGGTCCCCGTCAACTGGCACTGGGTGGCCGACGAGTTGGCCTACGTGATCGACGACTCCGGTGCCCGCGGCCTGATCGTCGGTGAACGCTTCGTCGATGTGGGCCTGGCCGCACTCGCCGACCCGCGCGCCGCGCGCGTCGAGTTCTCCGCCGTCGCCGGCCACGGTGATCTCGACCCCTACGAAGACTTGCTGGCCTCAGGTGACGACGCCCCGTTGGGCGACCAGTTCCTGGGTGGCCCGATGTTCTACACCTCCGGCACCACCGGCCGTCCCAAGGGGGTGCGGGGCATGCTGTCGGGCGGTCAGGGCATTCCCAGCGAGATCTTCGCGCTCATCTCGTCGAGCATGGCCGACTACGTCCCCGCCGACGGCACGACGCTGCTGGCCGGGCCGGCCTATCACTCGGCCCAGTGGGCCTTCAGCTTCATGCCGCTCGTCAACGGATCGTCGATCGTGATGCGTCACAAGTTCGACGCGGCCGAGACGTTGCGTCTCATCGACGACCACTCGGTGACCAACACCCATCTGGTGCCCACCCAGTTCAAGCGCATCCTCGACCTTCCCGACGACGTCAGGGCGTCGTTCGACGGGTCGTCGTTGCAGGCCCTCTGGCACGGTGCGGCGCCGTGCCCGCCGCCCTGGAAGCGGGCGATGATCGAGTGGCTCGGCCCGGTCGTCCACGAGTACTACGGCTCGACCGAGGGTGCGTTCATCTCCCGCATCACCGCCGAGGAATGGCTCGAGCGGGGTGGGAGCGTCGGCAAGCCGCTCGAGGTCATGGAGGTGTTCGTCGTCGACGACGACGGCAACCACCTCGGCCCCGATCAGACGGGCACGCTCTACTTCAAGAACGCGATGGGCAGCGACTTCGAGTACCACAACGATCCCGACAAGACGGCGGCGGCCCACCTCGAACCCGGGGTGTTCACGACCGGCGACGTGGGCCACCTCGACGCCGACGGCTATCTCTGGCTCTCCGATCGCAAGATCGACATGATCATCTCCGGTGGCGTCAACATCTATCCGGCCGAGATCGAGGCCGTCCTGGCCGAACATCCTTGCGTGGTCGACGTCGCCGTGATCGGCGTGCCCAACGAGGAGTTCGGCGAAGAGGTGAAGGCCGTCGTCGAGCTGTCCGACGGGGCCGATCCCGACGCCGTGGGCGCCGAGCTCATCGCCGCCGCACGCGAGCGGTTGGCCGGCTACAAGTGTCCGCGGTCGGTCGACGTCGTGGCCGAGATGCCGCGCACGGGCACCGGCAAGATCCTCAAGCGCGACCTCCGCGAGCCGTACTGGGCCGACACCGGCCGCGCCATCTGATCCGGCTCAGAAGAGCCGGCCGCCGGGGATCGAATCGCCGGCCAAGCGGATGATCCAGATGCCGACCAGCAACACACAGTTGGCGACGAGCAACGGCACCGCGCCGCGCCGGAGTCGATCGAGCCGGGTCGCGGGCTTCATCAGCGCCGCCGCCGAGCCGACGAGCACGAGTTGGACGGCCGCGAGCACGATCCACGGGTGATGGGCCCAGCTCCCGGCCAGGTCGCCGCGCAGCAGCCGGTGGGCGCCTCTGGTGGCCCCACACCCGGGGCAGTAGCCGCCGGTGCAGCGGCGGAACGGGCACAGCACGATTCCGTCGTCGGCCCCGGCGCTCATCACGAGCGCGCCGAGCGCAGTCGCGCCGGCCGCGAGCGCGGCGCGGTCGGTCGATCCGGACGCGACCCGTGAGATCAGTGAGGCGGTCACGCGGCGCTCGCGAGGATGCCGAAGAACAGGATGAGGGCGAGGACGCCGACCGCCAGGATGATCGTGCCGATCAGACCGATGATCCACGCGGCCTGCGCCATGCCGCGGGCATTGGCGTCGCCCTGGCCGCCGTCGATGCGTTGGAGTTCGTTGCGGCCCATCACCATGCCGACCGGGGCGAACACCCCGCAGAAGATGATGCCGATGATCGAGAAGGCGAGGGCCATGCCGGCGTTCGTCTTGTCGCCCGCGGCCGGCGGGTAGGGCGCGGGTGGAGGTGCGGTCCGGGCCTGGCGATGCTCGGTCCACACGGCGCCGTCCCAGTACCGGATCTGGCCCGGCTGGTCGGGGTCGGGATACCAGCCCGCCGGAATGCCGCCGTCAGCCATCAGCCGAGATAGCTCGCTTCCACCTGGCTGGGGTCGGCCCGCAGGTCGGCCGCGGCGCCGTCGAGCACGACGTGACCGTTGGCCATGACCACCGCCCGGTCAGCCAGCTCGAGGGCGAGATGGATGTGTTGTTCGACGACGATCACCGCGGCACCGAACTCGTCGGCGACCCGGCGCACCACCGGCAGCATCTCCTCGACGATGACCGGCGCGAGTCCGAGACTCATCTCGTCGACGAGGAGCAGTTCGGGTTCGGTCACGATCGCCCGGGCGACGGCCAGCATCTGTTGTTCTCCGCCCGACAGCAGCCCGGCCTTGCGGTTCATGAGGGCACCGAGCGCAGGGAAGACGTCGACCGCCCGGTCGTAGGCGGCGGCCCGCGCTCGGCGTTTCAGTCCCGGCGCGAGGCGCAGGTTCTCCTTCACCGTGAGCCCGGGGAACAGGGAGCGATCCTCGGCTACGTGGGCCACTCCGCGACGGGTGACCCGGTGGGGCCGACGGCTGTCGGTCTCGCTGCCGAGGACCTCGAGGCGACCGCCGATGGTGGGGAGGAGACCCGAGATCGTTCGCAGGGTCGTGGTCTTGCCAGCGCCGTTCGGGCCCAGCAGGGCGACGACCTCGCCGGCGACGACCTCGAGATCGAGCCCGCGTACAACGGGCACGCCGTCGTAGCCCGCATCGAGGCCCTGTAGACGGAGGACGGTCACGTCGTCGACGCCGCTCGGCCGAGATAGGCGGCGACGACTGCGGGGTCGGTGCGGATCTCTTCGGGAGTCCCGCTCGCGATCACGGCGCCGAAGTCGAGCACATGGATGCGGTCACACACGTCGAGCACGAGCCCCATGTCGTGGTCGATCAGGAAGACGGTGACCCCGGTGGCGGCGATGGCTCGGAGCCGGTCACCGAGGACGACGCTCTCCGCGGAGTCGAGACCGGCCGCGGGCTCGTCGAGCAACAGGACGTCGGGCGATGCCGCCAGGGCCCGGGCCACACCGACCAGCCGGCGACGGCCGTGGCTCAGGTCGGCCGGGTGGCGGTCGCGGTCGGCCACGAGATCCAGGAGTTCGAGGGCGGCCTCGACCTCCGGGGTGGGCGCGGAGTGGCGGTGGGGCACGAGCGCGTCGACGACGAAACGCCACCAGGGCGTCTTCTCCGCAGCCGCGGCGAGGTTGTCCTCGACGGACAGGTCCTCGAAGAGTTCGAGCGTCTGGAAGGTGCGAACGAGGCCGAGGTTGGCTCGCTCGTGGGCGCTCAGGCCCGAGAGGTCACGATCGCCGAGATGAACCGAGCCGGAGGACGGCACCATGCCGGTCACGGCGTCGATGAACGTCGTCTTCCCCGCCCCGTTGGGCCCGATGAGACCGGTGATACCACCCTTGTCGATCGTCAGGTCGACGCCGGCGAGGGCCTGGACACCGCCGAAGGAGACGGAGAGGGAATCGGTTCGGAGGATGGACATGGCAGCGTCACGGTACGACAGGGTCAGACCGCGGTCCACCCTCCGTCGACGGCGACGATGGCCCCGGTCATGAACGACGACGCGTCGGAGGCGAGCAGGAGCAGGGCGCCGTCGAGCTCACCCTCCACGCCGGGCCTCCCCATCGGTGCGCCATCGGTCATGTAGGCCGAGGAGCGATCGTCGGCGAACATCTCGCGGTTCATCTCGGTTTCGAACCAACCCGGCGCGATCGCGTTGACCCGGATGCCTTTGCGGGCCCACTCCGAGGCGAGCTCGCGGGTGAGGTTGTGGATGCCGCCCTTCGCCGCCGCGTAGCCCGGGACCCGGAGCTTCCCGCCGGCAACAGAGCCCAACACCGAACCGACGTTGACGATCGCCAGCGGGTGGGACGCCTCGATCGCCCACCGTGCAGCCGCCCGAGCGACGCCGTAGGGAGCCACCAGGTCGATCTCGATCTCTCGGCGGAAGCTGTCGACGTCGAAGTCGAGCGCCGGGGCCGCGGTGCTGGCCCCGGCGTTGTTCACCACCACGTCGATCCGCCCGTAGTGCGCCACGGCGGCATCGACGAGCGCCTCGCCGGCCCCGGACGCCGTGAGATCGATCGGCACGGCATGGGCATCGGGGAGGTCGGCGACGAGCGCCTCGAGCCGGTCGGCCCGCCGGGCGGTGGCGACCACCCGGGCTCCCGCGGCCGCCAGCACCCGGGCGAAGCGATCACCGAGACCGGAACTGGCGCCGGTCACGATCGCGACGCGGTCGTCGAGTCGGAACGTGGTGAACGGGTCGAGGTCGTCGACGGTCATGAACCGAGAGTCTGGCGCACCGCCCCGCCCTCCACCGAGATACGGCGCGAACCGGCCTCGACGTCGCTCGGATCGTGGGAGACCCAGACGGTCGTCGGGTGCGTCGCCGAACGGAGACGGCTGCGGATGAGGGTTCGGCTGGCGTCGTCGATCGCGGCGAGCGGTTCGTCGAGAAGCAGCAGCGCAGCCGGAGTGGCGAGCGCCCGGGCGATCGCGGTGCGTTGCTGCTGGCCGACCGAGAGTTCGCGCGGTCGCCGGCGGGCGATGTCGCCGACACCGACGGATTCGAGATGGCGCCGGGCGGCGGTTCGGGCGTCGTGGCGTGACGCGCCGCGGCGCCGAGCCGGGAAGGCGACGTTGTCGAGCACGCTGAGGTGGGGGAACAGCCGATGATCCTGGAAGGCCATCGCCACGGGCCGCCGGTGGGCGGCGACGAACCGCCCGCCGGCGGGTCGGTCCACCGTTTGCCCGTCGATCGCGAGCTCACCGCCGTCGAGCGCTTCGAGTCCGGCGAGGACGCGGAGCAGGGTGGTCTTGCCCGCGCCGTTGGGGCCGACGACGTAGTGCACGCCGGGTTCGACGTCGAGATCGAAGTCGAGTCGGAGCGACCCTCGTAGGACGTGGCCGTGGAGCGAGATCATCGGTCCAGCCAACGACCGCGGAGCACGGCGAGGACGCTGAGGCTGATCGCCAGGAGCAGCACGCTCACTGCAATGGCCGTCTCCGGATCCTGCTCGAGGGCGAGGAATGCTTCGACGGGCAGCGTGCGGGTGCGCCCGCCGAGGCTTCCGGCGAAGGTGATGGTCGCGCCGAACTCGCCGAGGGCGCGGGCCCACGAGAGCGCGACCCCGGCGGCGATCGACCCGCGCAACGAGGGCAGCGTGACATGGACGAAGGTCTGCCACGGCGAGGCGCCGGCCAGTGCGGCTGCCTCGTCGAGGGCGGGGCCCTCGTCGCGCAAGGCCGACTCCACCGTCGTGACGAAGAACGGCAGCGCCACGAACGTGGCGGCCACGACCGCGCCGGCGGTCGTGAACGGCAGGGTGATGCCGAACCAGCGGTCGAGCCATTCGCCGAACAGCCCTCGTCGGCCCAGCGCGAAGAGCAGCGCCGTGCCACCGACCACCGGGGGAAGGACCATGGGGAGCAGAACGAGGATCCGCAGGACGGCGATCGTCCGTCCCTCGTGGCGGGCCAGGATCCAGGCGAGCGGCAGGCCGAGGGCGAGACACAACAGCGCGGCGACCACGGACACGGTCGCCGAGACCCGAATGGCATCGAGGATCTCCGCCGACGTCAGCCGTTCGAGCAGCGTCGACCACGGGGCTCGTTGCAGCAGGCCGACCACGGGGAGCGCCAGCAGCGCGACGGCGAACGCCGCGGGGACGGCGATCGCCGGAGGCGTGGGCCGGGGAGGGGCGCTCACGGTGTGACGAACCCCTCGTCGGCCAGCAGTTCGCGCCCCTGGGCAGAGCGCAGGAAGTCGATCACCGGGGACGTCTCGCCGTTCAGCGAGGCGGCGAGATAGTCGGTGACGAACACCCGGAGCACGTCGTCGTCCACCGTGGCGAGGCCGAGGTCGGCGGCATCGGTCGCGTAGATCAGCCCCGCGTCGAGTTCCCCGGCGGCGATCTTGCGGGCCAGCGAGCGTACGTTGGGTTCTTCGGTGTCGGCGGCGACCTGGAGTCCGAGCCGGCCTCGGGCCTCGGCGGCGAGCCGGCCGCAGGGGACCTCCACTGAGCAGAGTCCGATGAGGAGGCGCTCGTCGCGCAGGTCGGCGACGGAGGTGACCGACCCGGGGTTGCCGGGAGCGATGGCGAGGACGAGGCGGTTCGTTGCGATGGTCATCGGTTCGGTCGTGACCAATCCCTGGGCCACGGCTTCGGCCATCGTCGTCTCGTCGGCGGTGATCAGCACGTCGGCGCGGGCACCGTCGGCCAACTGGCGGACGAGGCGGTTGCTGCCGGCGACGATCCAGTCGGGGTCGTCCTCGAGGGCGGCGTCGATGCGGGCCGTGAGTCCGGTGAACGAGGAAGGGGCCATCACCACGGTCGAGCCATCGGCTCCGCAACCCGCCGCGGCGAGTCCGAGGAACAGCAGGAGCGGCACGAGCGCCGGTCTGCTCATGGGGTCTCGATGACGACGTTCGTCGACTTGATCGACGCGACGGCCGGGGCGCCGGGTTCGAGCGCGAGGGCGTCGACCGCTTCGGCGGAGATCAGCGACACGATCCGGTGCGGTCCGGCCTGGATCTCGACCTGCGCCATCACCGTGTCGCGGAGCACTCGCGTGACGAGTCCGGGAAACCGATTGCGGGCCGAGACGTGCTCGGCGCCCGCATCGGGCGCGTCGCCCAGTTCGAGGGCCAGCCGAGCGAGCTCGGGGCCGGCGACCTCGCGGTGACCGCCCTCGGTGCGGGTGGTCTCGAGGCGGCCCTGGTCGGCCCAGCGGCGCACCGTGTCGGGGCTGACCCCGAGCAGCCGTGCCGCTTCGCCCATCCGAAACTGGTGCATGCGGGGAAACTCTAGCGAAGAACGTGCACATGCGGTGATGTGTGACTTGACGTACCCAAGGACTTGACGTACCCTTTGGGGTATGGAGTTTTCGATTCCCGCTCTCGCCAACAAGATTCAGACCGAGGCAGACGCCTACATCCTGTTGGAGCACATGCGATGGGGCGATGACCTTTCTGGCCAGTCGTGCCCGAAGTGTGGCTCGGTCCGCAAGTTCTATTTCATCAAGCCCAAGGGTGGCGACGGGACGACCCGTAAGACGAATCGCGGCACCGCAACGCAGCGTCGCCGCTGGAAGTGCGCCGATTGCCGTCACCAGTTCTCGGTACTGACGGGGACGATCTTCCACGGCACGAAGGTGTCGATCCGAACGTGGCTGTTCGTCATCTTCGAGATGTGCTCATCGAAGAACGGCGTCTCGGCCCGCGAGATCGAGCGCAAGTACGGACTCACCCCAAAGACGGCGTGGTTCATGACGCACCGCATCCGCGAGGCAATGAAGCGTGAGCCAATGGCCGGTCTACTGGCTGGGACGATCACCGCGGATGAGACATATATCGGCGGCAAGCCACGCAACAAGCATGGCGGGACCCGCCCGGTCGGACCCGGCCGTTCGCGCCGGCCCGACAATAAGACCGCCGTGCTATCGCTCGTGGACCGTTCCACTGGCGAGGTCCGCTCACGGGTGCTTCCGACCGTCACCGGCGGCACGTTGAAGGAAGCGATCACGAGCGAGGTCGATGTCGCGAACTCGACGCTCCACACCGATGAGCACTCTGGCTACCGCAAGCTCGGGGCTGAGTTCAAGGCGCACGAGACGGTCCGCCACTCGGCATGGGAGTACGTTCGCGGGGATGTCAGCACAAACCACGCCGAGGGCTACTTCAGCCAACTGAAGCGATCGCTCGACGGGACACACCATCACGTCTCACGCGAGCACCTGCCCCGGTACCTGGCCGAGTTCGACTACCGCTACTCGACCCGCGACCTGTCCGACACAGAGCGCATGCGCCGGGTCATCAACCAGACGCAGGGGCGTCGGCTCCGATACCAGGGCGGGATTGCCTAGTCCTTATCGTCGTCTGGTGGCGGGGTGTGGAGCAACGCCCTAAGGGCGTCCAATGGTTCGAGCGGAATCGCCATGCGTTCGTCGGGGTCGTGCTGTGGCTTGTCTTGCCGACGTTGGCTCGGTCGCTTCGGGTTAGGCATCGTCATCAAGGATACGCAGCCCGCGAAGCTCATAGGTGACGCGCTGGGTGTCCATCAGTGGTGATTCCGTGATTATGTGCGCTACCTCAGCGCGGACGCGGCTGTCGAGTGTGATGAGCCGAACGGTAGGGAGAAGTTCATCGGCCACAGTCCCTCGATAGTCGAGGAGTCGACCAGTCTCGGGGTCTGGGGCTATCAGGTGGAACCGCTGGTCAGTTACGTCGCCACCGGTCAATGTCCCGACCACCGTTCGAACATCCTCTGTTTCGTCCACGTTTGTGACGGCCTCGACCATCAGCTCGGCATCCCGTGGGCGCAGTGACACGACCTCACCTCTCCATCGAACTTGTGCCGTCGTGGCACCGTCTGACAGCTCGTCAGCCAGGCGCTTGTACGACTGGATCGAGCGCGTTCTGAGGTCCCACAACTGTTCGATCACAGGTTGTGGATCATCGCTGTCTCTCGCTGTTCGGAGCACGGACACAAACTTCTCGGCCGTCCGGTCAAACAGGGGGTCGTGAAGAAGTGACAGGTTCTCCCTGGCGGGAGCAGGGCCGATCCGAATGCCGAACGAACCGCCAAACACGGTGGACAACACGGGTTCGATCAGGGCGGCGCGGTCTTGTGGTTCGACCTTGTCGCCATCCATCGCAAGTACGTCGCGGCTTGTGTTGCGGAGCGCTCCGCCCACGGGCCCGACCAGCCGCACGAGTCGTCCAAGTTCGATCGAGTTGCCGTGAACTCCCTGTCCATCGAGGACGAAATCCAGCCCGCCACCAATCGAGGCCAACTCGCGCTCAAGGTCCGTTATCCGACGGTTGGCGCGTCGCTCCTCGTCGGCAGCATCGCTCCCAGGTTCAACCCGTTCTATGGCGTTGTGGCGGTGGTGCCGACGAGTCCGCTCAAGTCGAAGCCGGGTTTCTAGGTACTTACGAGACCGGATCATTCGCCACCTCCTTCGTCTTCAGCGATGATGAGATACCCCACGGCTACATCGTCGCCCGCCGGGTGCTGACACATGTAGCGGGCTTGGACTAACGCCGCGTTGCTCTCGTCGAATCTCGGGTGCGGATACTGCGCTGTAAGAAACAGGTCGGTATCAACCGTCAACACGTCACCCCCCAGGGATTGGGTCTCACCATCGAACATTCGGCGTAGGAGGAACTGATCGTCGGTCGACAGGTCGCCGAACTCGTCTCGGTCGGCGGTCATGGCTAGGTACATGTCAACGGGGTCGGTTTCGTCGGTCACGAAGCTGCCTGACATCATGAACAGGCTGTTCGGCAGTCGCTTCACCGCAGCCTCGCGAAGGTTGACCCACTCATTGTGAAGAATCGCCCTGGTCGATGAGTTGTCGTAGGCCGCCAGAAAGCGGGATGCCACCTGCGTTGGCGTTGCGACGTGCCCTGCATAGGTCGCGACGGAATACTCCTCGCCCTCCTCGTCGGTGAGGGTCTGGATTCCGCCTGGGCTTTCCCCGATGGGGAGTAGCCCGTTTCCGTCGAACGCCGGTATCGACACAGAGTCTCGACTGTATCCGCGAGCGAGACGCCAGTCGAGACGTTGGCAGATTGCGAACACATGTTCGCATCATCTGGGAGGGGTGTGACAAGCTGAATCGTAGGTCCACTGTAGCGCGTGTGTACGCTGGTGTACATCACCAGATAAGGTGGGTACGTCAAGTAACACATCACCGCACATGCGGGAATTGGTCGGCAGTCCACCGACCCTTGGTGGCGCGGCCGTAGTTTCGCGGTCATGACGTTGCCGCCGCTCGCCTTCGCCCCTGTCCAGGAAACCGATCCGATGGTCGATGCCTGCGGCGACGTCGATGCCAAGTACGTCTGCGAGCAGGTCTTCGAATGGACGGAGAACAAATTCCTCGCGACCGCAGCAGAGTGGGTGCTCGACCGGCCGATTCGGATCATCCTGATCCTGATCGTCGCCTGGGTGGTGTCGCGGGTGCTCCAGCGGGCCGTCGCCCGCTTCGTCGAGACGGTGGTGTCGTCTCCGTCCGACGAGCGGTTTCGCTCCCTGCGGGAACGGGGACCCGGAAGCCTGCTGATCGAGGAGACCGAGCGCACGCGGGCCAGTTCGAGGGCCGAGACGATCGGGCTGGTCCTGCGCAGCGCGGTGATCGCCGTGGTGTGGAGCCTCGCCGCCCTCCTGGTGCTCGGCCAGCTCGAGATCGACCTCGCACCGCTCATCGCCGGCGCCGGTATCGGCGGCATCGCCCTCGGCTTCGGCGCCCAGACCGTCGTGCGCGACTTCCTGTCCGGTCTGTTCATGCTCATCGAGGACCAGTACGGCGTCGGCGACATCATCGACATCGGGCCCGCGACCGGCACCGTCGAGAAAGTGTCGTTGCGTTCGACGTCGATTCGAGACGTGCAGGGAACCGTGTGGCACGTCCCCAACGGTGAGATCGTCCGGGTCGGCAACTACAGCCAACTCTGGTCACGGGCCCTGATCGATGTCGAGGTGGCCTACGACACCGACCTCGATCTGGCCCAGGGGGTCATCCAGCGGGTGGCCGACGAGCTCTGGGAGGACCCCGACTGGGGAGGCGACGAGGTGATGGAGCGGCCCGAGGTGTGGGGCGTCCAGACCCTGGGTTCGTCGTCGGTCGCGATCCGGCTCGTGGTCAAGACCGAGCCGTCACAACAGTGGGCGGTCGAACGCGAGTTGCGGCTGCGGCTCAAGAACGCCCTCGACGAGGCCGGCATCGAGATCCCGTTCCCCCAACAGACGGTGTGGTTCCGTCACCAGGGAGAGCATCCGATCCCGCCGGCACCGGATCCGTCGACGGTCGCCGTGCACCGACTGGCCGACGCCCACGACGACGAGGCGTCGGCCTAACCAGCGACCCCCACCGGCCGGCGGCGGACCATGGTCACACCGTCACCGATCGTCAGCTGGGCGACGACGACCCGTTGGTCGGCGGCCAGGAAATCGTTGAGTTCGCGCAATGCGACGGTGCTCTCGTCGTCGGCCCCGGAGTCGGGCAGCACGTTGCCCGACCAGAGCGTGTTGTCGAACAGGATGATCCCGTCGGGGGCGAGCCGCGAGAGGATCTCTTCGTAGTACCCGAGATACGCCGGCTTGTCGGCGTCGATGAACGCGAAGTCGATGGCCGGCTCGGGAGGGAGCGCTCGTAGCGTCTCGAGCGCCGGGGCGATCCGCAGGTCGATGCGGTCGGCGAGACCCGCCATCTCCCAGTGTTCACGGGCGATGGCCGTCCACTCCTCGCTGATGTCGCAGCACAGCAGGCGACCGCCCGGGGCCAGGCCCCGGGCGATACACAGCGACGAGTAGCCGGTGAAGGTTCCCACCTCGACAGCGAACGACGGGCGCAGCGTGGCGACCAGGAGCTGCATGAACGCCCCCTGGTCGGGGCCGATCTGCATCATCGCCGCGCCACCCGCCCGCTCGGCGGTGGCCGCGATCAACGCGGCCAGCACCGGGTCGGGCGTCTCGCTGTGGGCCGCGGCGTAGGCGGCGATCCCCGGCTGCGAGATGGTGGGGCGGGTCATGGGGCCTCGGGTCAGATGTTGGCGATGAAGGTGGCGAGCGCCTCGTCCGCCGCCTCGAGGTCACGAGGTTCCACCGCCTGGACCTCGACCCGCACGAGATAGTCGGCGTCGAAGGGCGCCGCCGCGAGCACGATGTAGAACGTGTCGGTGCCGCCGCAGCTTCCCCAGATCTGGAGGGTGCCGCCGTAGAGGCCGTCGTCGTAGGGCTCGGTGCCCACGTTCTCGCAGACGCCGGAAAGGTCGCGCTCCTGGAGGAGGGCGTCGATCTCGGAAGCGCTGCGGTCGGGCGCCGACTCGACGATGATCCCGGGCACGTCCCAGGTGTCGTTCCAGCCCTGGAGATCGGGCGACGCCCAGATGCTGGGGCCGAAGTTCGGGTTGGGCTCGCCGTTCACGTCGGCCCATGACATCGGGATGGAGACCGAGATCAGGCCCTGGTCGTCGGTGACCGTGGTGTAGGTGTAGGGCGCGTCGCCGTTCTGGACGGTGCCGGATCCGCCACCGTTGTTGCCGGTGGAGCCGCCCGACTCCTCGATGACGGTGCCGGCGATCAGCGGCAGCTCGATGGGGTCGCCGTTGACCTGGCCGCTGAGTACGAGGTCGAGAGAGGGCCGGTAGACCTCGATGTCCATGGTCGCGTCGTCGCCCTGGGTGCGCAGCACGTCGCAGTAGTCGGCCATGGTGCCGTCGGTGGCGAGTACGAGGTTCTCGAGCGTGATGAGGATGTCGCCCGGTTCGATGCCCGCCCGGTCGGCCGGGGAGCCGCTCTCGACGCTGGAGATGAAGATGCCCGAGAGGCCACCGTCGTAGAGCTGGGCCTCGCCGTTGATGCCGAGGGAGTTGACGTTCTCGCCCGCGGCCAACTGGTCGATGATCGGGCGGGCGTCCTGGGCGGCGATCGCGTAGTTCGTGTCGAACTCGTTGTTGCCCGCGTAGTTCACGCCGACGACGTGGCCGTCTTCGTCGACCAGCGGACCACCGGAGTTGCCGCCGAGGATCCGCGCGTCGTGCTGGATGACGCTGTCGACCGACGCCCACGAGGTCTCGCCGTCGGCGGCGGTGGAGCCGACGATGCCCGAGGTGAGCGTGTAGTCGAGATTGTCGAAGTCGACCTCGTCGGCGGCCGGGAACCCGGCCGAGAAGATGCCGAGGCCCACGGTGACGGGTTCGTCACGGAACCTGAGCGGCGTGTAGCCGTCGCCTTCGAGCTGGATCACGGCGAGGTCGCTACACTCACTCACGCCGAGCACCTGCGCGTTCATGGGGTCGCCGTCGGAGAAGCTGACGGCGAGGGTCGCGGCGCCCTGGACGACATGGTTGTTGGTGACGACGAGCCCGTCCTCGCTGATGAGGAAGCCGGTGCCGGTGAAACCGGCGTTGAAGGCGGCGGCGCCGCCCGCCTGCACGAACGTGCCCTGGCCCTGGATCTGCACGACCGAGGCTTCGACCTCCGAGATGTCGATTCCGCTGCTCCCGGCTGTCGTCGTCGTGGTGGCGTCCCCATCGGGGGCTGCGGTCGTCGAGGAGCCGCCGGATGCGTCGACGTCGCCGCCGCCATCGTCCCCACACGCGGCGCCCAACATCGCCAAGGTCATCAGTACCACCACTATCCGCCGCATCTGCGCTCCCATGTCGTCACCGACTCCTAGACGGTCCGTTTGTCGTGCCCATAGTGCCATGTCGGCGGGCACCGATGCGGGTTTCACCGCGTGCGAAGGAGCTCGCGACCGATCGTGCGGAGTTCGGTCGCTCCGCACAGCGCCAGGGTCTGGCGGGTGCCGTCCGCCAGGAAGTCGAGCAACCAGTCGACGCCGCGCTCACCGGCGGCGCCGAGGGCATACAGATAGGGGCGACCGGTCATCACCGCGTCGGCGCCGAGGGCCCGAGCCTTGACGATGTCGGAGCCGCGGCGGGCGCCGCCGTCGGCGATGAGCTCGACGCCGTCGCCGACCGCATCCCGACACGGGGCGACCAGGTCGATCGGCGCAGGTGCGTCGTCGAGTTGGCGGCCTCCGTGGTTCGAGAGGCACACCCCGTCGACGGCGTGTTCGCAGGCCAGGCGGACATCCGCCACCGACTGCACGCCCTTGATCAGGATCTTGCCGTCCCAGATCGATCGCAGCCAGGCGATCTCGTCCCAGGACAGCGACGGGTCGAACTGGCGGTTGATCTGCTCGGCGAGGTCGACGGCCCTCGACCCGTCCTCGGTCGACGTCGCGGCACGACTCGTCGCGACATTGGCGAACACGATCGGTTCGTTGCGCAGGAACTGCCATGTCCACCCCGGGTGACGGATGCCGTCGACCACCGTGCCCGGTCCGAGCTTCGGGGGAAGCGTCATGCCGCGCCGCACGTCGCGTTCGCGGCGCCCGAGCACGGCGGTGTCGACGGTGAGGACCAACGCCTCGTAGCGCGCCGCTGCCGCCCGTTCGACCATCTCTCGCACGAGACCGCGGTCGCGCCAGGTGTAGACCTGGAACCAGAGACGACGGTCGCCCTCGGCGCCCCACGGCACCGCGTCGCTCGCGGCGGCGAGTTCCTCGATCGAACGGGTCCCCATGGTGCTCAGCACGTAGGGGATTCCCGCCCGGGCGCACGCGCGGGCGACGGCCAGCTCGCCCTGAGGGTCGGCGATACGGGTGAAGCCGGTGGGCGCGAGCACGAGGGGCAGGGGAGTGGGGCGACCGAGCAACGTCACCGACGTGTCGACCCTCGACACATCGCGCAGGACGCGGGGCTCGAAGCCGATTCGGCGATAGGCGGCGACGTTGTCCGCGAGGGTGCGCTCGTCCTGCGCGCCGCCGTCGATGTAGTCGAACACGCCGGCGGGAAGGCGGCGCTCGGCGATGCGGCGCAGATCGTCGACGTTGGCGACCGAGACGAGTCGGCGCTTCTGTGGATCGGGCTCGAAGCGACGGAACTGCAGGACGGAGCGCAGCGTCTCCAGCATCAGCTGTCGCTTCGGTCGATCGCCCGTTCGTCGGTGCCGAGATAGCTCGCCACGACCAGAGGGTCGTTGCGCACGCTCTCCGGGTCGCCCTCGGCGATGACCGTGCCGGCCTCGAGGCAGTAGACGCGGTCGCTGATGCTCATGATCAGCGGCATGTCGTGTTCGATGATGAGCATCGAGGCGCCCATTTCCCGTCGGATCTCCTGGATGAGCGGGCCGAACGCCTCGGTCTCGCGCTGGGCGACACCGGCGGTCGGCTCGTCGAGGCACAGGACATCGGCACCGACGGCCAGCAGACCGCTCAGCTCGACGATGCGCCGGGTGCCGGTCGACAGGTCCGAGACGAAGGAGTCGGCGTAGCGACCGAGGCCGAGGAAGTCGATCAGCTCGTCGGCTTCGCTGCGCATGCGGCGCTCGTTGGCCATGTCGAGGAACAGCGCGCTGCGGGCGAACGAGGAGCGATGGCGTCCCTCCAGGGCGACCTGCACGCACTCGCGGACGGTCAGCTCGGGAAACAGGGTCGCCGCCTGGAACGTGCGGCCGAGACCGATGGATGCCCGCGCCGGGGAGGTGAGCGATTCGATGCTCTTGCCGAGCAACTCGATCTTGCCCCGGGCGGGAACGTAGCCGCCGATCGCGTTCATGAGGGTCGACTTGCCCGCGCCGTTGGTGCCGATCAGGCCGACGATCTCTTCGCGGCCCACCGTGATCGACACGCCCGACACGGCGACGTTGCCGCCGAACCGCACGGTGACGTCGTGGGTGGCCAGCGTCAGCTCGCGTCCGGTCTCGTCCACCGGGAGGTTCGTGTAGGTGTGGGCGGCCCGGGGCGCCGCAGCCTCGAGGTCGCCGGTGAACCATCGGCTGACCAGGGTCGGCCACAGGAAGGGGACGACCGGTTCGAGCAGCAGATAGAGGAAGTAGCCCACCTTGGTGCCGCGGGCGCCGATGTAAGCGGACGAGGTCTGGGCGACCCTGACCATGACCGAGAGGGCCCAGACGCCCGACACCGCGGCGAGGGCCATGTAGATGCCGAACCAGCCGTTGTCGCCGTCGCCGGCGAGATGGTCGTAGGCGGCGTAGGCGGTGACGCCGATGCTCGCGACCTTGAGGGCGATGAGGATGCCGCTGAGCACGAACTCGTGCATCGGTGCCGCCCGCTCGGCCGTGGAGCCGGAGCCGGCGCCCCGGCGCAGAGCGTCGGGCGTGACGGTGGTGCTCGTGTGCTCGAGGTGGCCGTAGTGGCGCTCGGCCCGCACGACGATCGAATCGCGCAACCGGTAGAAGAGCTGGACGAACCCGCCGGGGAAGTACATGAGCATCAGCAGGAAGCCGATGCTGCTGGTGAGCAGGCTGATCAGGGTGTTGTCGGGGAAGAGCGTGGGCAGACCGCGGACCCAGAACGCGCCGATCACGGGGCCGATTACCGAGCCGAGCCCGCCGATCACCACCATGTTCACGACCTGGAGCGAGTCGGCGATCTGGAAGTGCGCCTCGCTGAAACGGATCTGACGGGCGGCATTGCCGAAGATGGCGCCGCCGAGGCCGGCGATGCCGCCGGCCACCGCGAACGCGGTCAGCTTCATCCGTACCGGTGAGACGGTGTAGGCGGATGCGGTGTCGGCGTTGTCACGCACGGCGATGATCGAGCGACCGACGCCGGAGCGGCGTAGCCGGCCGACCACGATGATGGTGAGGACCAGGCACGCGAGCGCGAAGTAGAAGAAGCTGCGCTGGTCCTTGAGGTGCCACTTCCAGAACCAGCCCCGCTCGAACACGACGGAGCTCTCGTTGTTGCTGAAGAAGGGCCGGTTGTAGATGTACTTCTCGGCCGCGATGGCGAACGCGAACGTGGAGATCGCGAGCATGATGCCGCGGACCCGGAGCGCGCCGACGCCGGTGATGGCGGCGATGCCGGCGGTGAAGAACACGGAGAGGACGATCGAGGGAACGGTCGGGATGCCGCTCCACTCGACGTCGAGCAGCCGGTTCTCGCCCCACCCGATGTCGAGCTCGACGCCGCGGTTGAACGCCGCGGCGCTCAGTGCGCCGATACCCGCATAGGACATCTGCGCGAGCGAGACCTGACCCGACCACCCGGTGATGACGGTCAGCGACGCGGTCACG
>JAUIML010000188.1 GCA_030432715.1 Acidimicrobiia bacterium
GAGCCGGAGAGCGGCGATCTCGAAGCGCATTCGCTCCCGGGTGAGCGGCCAGTCGTCGCCTGCGACCCGCAGGTACGGAAGCGCCTGCTTGACGATGACTGCGGCGCCGCTCTCCACCGCCCGCACGATGAAGACCTGGTTGAGATTGCCGTCGCCCATCTCCTCGGCCACGAGCTCACCGGATCCCAGCAAGTCGGTCACCGCCGGCTGCCCGCGGAGGTAGTCGAGCAGGCTGCGTTCGTCGAGCGCTCGGTAGTCAGTCATCGTCCATCCTCTCGGGGGCGGCGGCGAACATGGCGCGGAGACCCTCCGCTGAGGCCTCACTGATCCCCCGCTCGGTGATGATGCCGGTCACCAGGCGGGCCGGCGTCACATCGAATGCGTAGTTGGCCGCCGGGGTTCCCTCCGGCACGATCCGCACCGCCCGCTGCTCCCCGTCGACCAGGGCATCGACATGGGTGACCTCGGCCGGGTCGCGGTGTTCGATCGGCGTCTCCTCGACCCCGTCGGTCAGCGCCCAATCGATGGTCGACGACGGCAGGTCCGCGTAGAACGGGACACCGTTGTCCCGGGCGGCGAGGGCCTTCAGGTAGGTCCCGATCTTGTTGGCGACGTCGCCGGTGGCGGACGTTCGATCGCTCCCCGTGATGACGATGTCGACCTCGCCGTGTTGCATGAGGTGGCCTCCGGCATTGTCGGCGATCACCGTGTGGGCGATGCCGTACTCCGCCAGCTCCCATGCGGTGAGCCTCGACCCCTGGTTGCGGGGCCTGGTCTCGTCGACCCAGACGTGCACGGGGATGCCCTGGTCGTGCGCGGTGTAGATCGGCGCCGTCGCGGTCCCGTGGTCGACGAAGGCCAGCCAGCCCGCGTTGCAGTGCGTCAACACGTTGACCACCCGCCCCGTCCTCTGGTGGATCGCGGAGAGCAGTTCGGCGCCGTGCCGCCCGATCGACGCGCAGGCCGCCACGTCGTCGTCCGCGATCCGTTCGGCCGTTGCCATCGATCGCTCCACGAGTTCCGCGCCGCGCAGCCCGGCGATCGCCGCCCGCTGCCGCTCGACCGCCCACTCGAGGTTCACCGCCGTGGGCCGGCTGGCCAACAGCTCGTGGGCAGCCCGTTCGATCGTCGGGCCGGGATCGCGATCGGCCGCAGCGTCCCGGCAGGCGAGCGCCATCCCGTACCCCGCCGCAGCCCCGATCAACCCGGCACCGCGCACGGTCATGTCCGCGATCGCAGCCGCCACTTCGGACGACGACCGCAGCGTCACGACCTCGAAGTCGAACGGCAGCCGGCGCTGATCGATCGCCCGCACCGAAGCTCCGTCGTCCGACGCCCAGATCGTCCGATAGTGCTCTCCCCCGACCCGCATGGGCCGCAAGGGTACCGACCGAGCGATCCGCGCGTAAGGGCCACGCGGCCTGCTCCGTCCTCGACGGGCTCAGTCGAACAGGGCGTCGACGAACTCGGTGGCGTCGAAGTCGACGAGATCGTTGATGCCCTCGCCCAGACCGACCAGCTTGACGGGCACGCCGAGCTCGGAGTGGATGGCGACCACGATGCCACCCTTGGCCGATCCATCGAGCTTGGTGAGCACCACACCGGTCACATCGACCGCCTCGGCGAACGTGGCCGCCTGCGACATGCCGTTCTGGCCGGTGGTCGCATCGATCACCAGCAAGGTCTCGGTGACGGTGCCGGCACCCTTCTCGGCCACGCGGCGGACCTTGCTCAGCTCCTCCATCAGGTTCGTCTTGTTCTGGAGGCGTCCGGCCGTGTCGGCCATCACGATCTCGGCGCCGCGAGCGTTGGCCCGCTCCACCGCGTCGAACACCACGCTGCTGGGGTCGGCGCCCTCGGCGCCGCGCACGACGTCGACCTCGCTGCGCTCCGCCCACATGGTCAGTTGCTCTGCCGCGGCGGCGCGGAAGGTGTCGCCCGCCGCGAGCACGAGGCTGCGACCATCGGCGGCTTCACGGGAAGCGAGCTTGCCGATGGTGGTGGTCTTGCCGACCCCGTTGACGCCGACGAACAGCCACACGGCCGGTCCGGGCTCACCGCCGGCCGCCACGACATCGGTCGACAGCGAACGGTCGAACCCCGAGAGGCGCTCCACGATCTCGGCCTTGACGAGGGCGGGTAGTTCGGCCGTGTCTTCGATCTCGCCGGCTGCGACCTTCTCGCGGACCGCGTCGATGATCGAGGTCGAAGTGGCAACACCCACGTCGGCCCGGATCAGCGCCTCTTCGAGTTCGTCCCACGTGTCGCCGCTGATCTTGCCGCTGGAGAAGACCGACCCGAGATAGCCGCCGAGCGCCGATCGGGCCGTCGCGAGCCGCTCGCGGAAGCTCGGCCGAGGGGCATCTTCGACGATCGGTGGCGCCTCGACCGGCGCCTCGTCGACGAGAGTGTCGCCGGCGGGCGGAGCAGGCTCGACCTCGCTCGGAGACCGGCCCTCGATGAGCAGACCGTCATTGCGGTCACGGAGGAGAACGAACGCCGACGCGCCGATGATGACGACGGCGGCAATGGCGATGATCACTGCGAACAACATCGCCGTGGATCCTACCGGCGGCCCGGGCCGCTGCTGGCCGCCTAGTTGGCGCCGAGGGTGACGGTGGTGCGCAGGCGCTCACCGTCGCGGACGAATTCGACGCTCACGACGTCGTCGGGCCTGAACAGCTTGACCTCGGCCGAGAGTTCGACCATGGAGCGCACCACCTCGCCGTCGAGCGAGACGATCAGGTCGCCGGCCTGGAGCCCGGCCCGAGCCGCCGGTGCGTCCTCGACCACGGCGATCACCAGGGCGCCGACCGTGCCGTCGGCCGGTGTCTCACCGCTCACACCGAGGTGGGCGAGCTCGAGCGACTCGCCGGCCACGATCCGCTCGGCGATCAGCAGGATCGTGTCGGACGGCACGGCGAAGCCCACACCGACGTTGCCGGAGTTGACGCCGGCCGTGCGGATCTGCGTGTTCATCCCGATCACGAGTCCGTTGCGATCGGCCAACGCGCCGCCCGAGTTGCCCGGGTTGATCGGCGCGTCGGTTTGGATCATCTCGACGTCGACCGGGTTGGTGGGGTCGGAACCGCCGAATTCGTTGATGCGGTTCACGGCGGAGACGATGCCCGCCGTCACCGATTGATCGAGTCCGAACGGGCTTCCGATCGCGACGGCCAGCTGGCCCACCTGCACCGACGACGTCGGCGCGAAGCTCGCGGCGACGAGTGCCTCCTCGCTCGGGTCGATCTGCACGACGGCGATGTCGCGAGCCGAATCGCCGCCGACGACGGTGCCGGACACCCGGTTGCCGTTGGCGAACTGGACGACGACGGAGCTGGCATCGCCGGTGACGTGGTCGTTGGTGACGATGTAGCCGTTCTCGGCGTCCCAGACGATGCCCGAACCCTGGCCGATGTTGGTCTGGATGAGCACGACCGACGGGGCCACGGCCTGGGCCACATCGGCGACCGGCTCCTCGGAATCGTCGTCGACGAGTGGCACCACCGGTTGGGACGGTGTGCCGTCGGTGTCGCCCGAAGTGGGCTGGGCGCTCGTGTCGACCGGCACAGGAACGGCAACCGGCGTGTCGTCGGTGAGGGCCGACCCGATGACGATGCCACCCGACACGAGCGACAGCGCGACGAGCAACGTGGCGAGTACGCCTACCGCCACCCTCCAGCGTCGACGCGACGGACCGAGAGGCGTTGGTCCGCCGGTGGACGCCAGGGGTGGCGAGTTCGGGGGCCCGGCCGGCAGCCCGTCGCCGGGGCGAGGGGGATTGGCCGCCGTGGGCGGGTGGAGCAGCGGCGCCGTCCGTGCGGTGACGGGTGCGGGCGGCCGGGTCATCGGGCGAGGACCCGGTGGTGGAGGCGGAGGGGGCACCACTCCACTCACGGTGCTGGGCGGTGGCGCATCGACCGGCGGGATCGGCTCGGGCTCGAAGCGCAGGGGGTCGGTCGCGTCGACCGGGGCCCACGAGTCAGGGCCCGCCGGGCGATCGCTCGCACTCGCCGTGGGGGGAAACGGCGACGCAACGGCGGGGGGAGAATCCGTTGCGGCTGTTGGTGGGAGCGACCGCTCATCGGCGGGCCGACCCGACGAAGTGGGGGGAACTTCGTCGGGCGAAGGGTCGAGGGGGTTTCGATCCATGGGGAGAAGGTAGGTGGTGGAGGTGAAAGGCTTCGTAAGGACGGAGGAAAATCGAAGGAAAAGGTGGTTGCGGTTCCCCTTCGGTGCCCCCAACCCGATTCATGACCGGTTTCATCCCGGAAGCTGCTCGGGCGCCGGTCAGCTGCGAGGGAGCCGGAGGGTGAAGCGCGAACCCTCCCCGAGGACCGACTCGAGTTCGACCCGGCCACCGTGGGCTTCGGCGATCTGGCGCACGATCGTCAACCCCAGGCCGGACCGACCGGCCACACGCGCCTCTTGCGTGTCCCCCCGCCAGAACCGTTGGAACACCCGGAGTTGGTCCTCGGGGTCGATGCCCGGACCCTCGTCGGCCACCGTGAGCGTGACCCAGCGCCCTTCGTCGGCCGCGGCCACCGTCACCGTCGTGTCGCTCGGCGCCAGGCGGACTGCATTGGCGACCAGGTTCGCCGCCGCTCGATGGATCGCCTGCCCGTCGCCCTGGACGGGAAGGCCGTGGGCGGGCACGTCGCCGACGATGGCGAGACCGTTCGCCTCGGCGGCGGCCGAGAACTCCTCGACGAGGTCCTCCACCGTTTCCACCAGGTCGATGTCTTCCCGGCGGCTCTCCCGGGTCCCGTGGCGGGCATAGAGGAGGAGGTCGTCGACGAGTGTCGACATGCGCTCCGCCGATCGACCGACCACCTCACCGACCGCCCGGAGGTCTTCGGTGGTCGCGTCGGGGTCGTCGAGCGCCACGTCGACGTTGGTCCTGATGACGGCGAGGGGATTGCGGAGTTCGTGGCTGGCCTCGTGGATGAACTCACGCTGCGACTCGAAGGCCTCGTCGATCCGTCCTAGCATGCCGTCGAAGGTGTCGGCGAGCTCCTTCAGTTCGTCGTCGGGACCATCGAGCTCGATCCGGCGCGACAGGTCGGTCGCCTCGATCTCCTTGGCCACCGCGGTGATCCGGCCGACCGGACGAAGGACCAGGCCGGCCACGAACCAGCCCACGAAGAGACTGCCGACGAAGAGCAACCCGAGCGCACCGAACGCGTAGGTACGGAGCTGGTCGAGAGCCTGTTCGTTGACCGCTCGTTCGAACAGCAGGAGGTAGTCCTGGACCTCGACCTCGACGGTGCGTACGGCCGGTTGCCCCTGTTGGTCGCGGAAGAAGGTCAGCCACTCCTCGGTGCGCGACACCTCCTGCTTCTCCAGACTGCGAGCGACACCGGCGTAGATCCCGCCGACCACGATGGTCGCCAGACCGAAGAGGAGGACCGAGTAGAGGACCGTCAGACGAAACCGGATCGACCCGGCCCAGCCGTGGAGCCGGGGGTCGGCCTCGGTCATGACCTCGCGTCCGCCTGGTCGCCGTCGGGCGATTCGATCATGCGATAGCCCGAGCCGATCACCGTCTCGATGAGCTGCGGTTCGCCTTCCTCGGAGAGCTTGCGCCGCAGGGTCCCCACGGTGACCCGCACGGTGTTGGTGAACGGATCGGCGTGCTCGTCCCAGACGTGCTCGAGCAGGTGTTCTTGTGACAACACCTCGTCGACATGAGCCATGAAGTACCGCAGCAGGGCGAACTCCTTGGCGGTCAGTTCGAGGTCGCGACCGGCGCGGCGGACCCGATGGCGCGTGTCGTCGAGCTCGACGTCGGCCACGGTGAGCACCGAGCCGCTGCGGGCGGCGTCACGGCGCAGGAGCGATCGTACGCGTGCAGTCAGTTCGCCGAACGCGAAGGGCTTCACCAGATAGTCGTCGGCCCCGTGGTCGAGGCCTGCGATGCGGTCCTCCACCGTGTCTCGAGCCGTGAGCATCAGCACCCGCGGCGCGACCCCGTCGGGCGGATCGGCCCGCAGCCGCTCGCACACCTCCAAACCGTCGATGTCGGGCATCGTGAGATCGAGACACACCAGGTCGTAGGGAACCAGTTCGGCCTTCTCGAGCGCCGTCGCACCGTTGTGGGCCACGTCGACGGCATAGCCCTCGCGGCGCAGCCCGCGGGCCACCGCGTCGGCCAGCTCGGCCTCGTCATCGACAACCAGGATCCGCATCGGTGAGACGCTAGCTGTCTGCGTCTTTCGCTCGCGCTTATCGTGCGCCTGGTTCAGTGCCACGGGCGTGACCGCACCACAATCGGGCGAAAGCTCGTGTGAAGGAGTCCTGTTGTCCGAAAACCATGCGGCGTCGAGCCACCCCGGAGCAGCCGACCACGAGGATCTCCCGTCGCTCGAGCGGACCCTCGTGGAGCTGCGCCGCGTCATCGTCGGCCAGGAACGACTGCTCGAGCGGCTGCTCATCGCCCTGGTCGCCGGTGGTCACTGCCTGCTGGAAGGACCGCCGGGCCTCGCCAAGACGCTGGCGGTGCAGACGCTGGCCGACACGACGGGCGGCACGTTCGCGCGGGTGCAGTTCACGCCCGACCTCCTGCCAGCCGACATCGTGGGCACCCGCATCTACCGGTCGTCGTCCGAACAGTTCGATGTCGAACTGGGCCCGGTGTTCGCCAACTTCGTGCTCGCCGACGAGATCAATCGGGCGCCGGCCAAGGTCCAGTCCGCCCTGCTCGAGGTCATGGCCGAGCACCAGGTGACCATCGGCGGGATCACCCACGAGGTGCCCACGCCGTTCCTCGTGTTGGCCACGCAGAACCCCATCGAGAACGAAGGCGTCTACGCCCTGCCCGAGGCCCAGCGGGATCGCTTCCTCATGAAGGTCCTCATCGACTACCCCACCCCTCAGGAGGAGCTCGAGATCGTCCGACGGATGGGGGTCGACCCGCCCCACGCCGTCCAGGTACTGACGCCCGACATGATCCTCGAGCTGCAGCGACAGGCCGACGAGGCCATCGTCGACCAGGGGACCCTCGACTACGCCGTCAACCTCGTCATCGCCACCCGCGATCCGGCGAACCACGGGCTTCCCGATCTCGCCGGCATGATCGAGTACGGCGCCAGCCCTCGGGCGACGCTGGGCCTCGTCGCCGCCGGGCGAGCGATGGCCCTGCTCCGCGGCCGCGACTATGTCGTCCCGCAGGACATCTTCGACGTGGCCCCCGACGTGCTCCGTCACCGGCTCGTGCTCTCCTACGAGGCGCTGGCGGCCGAGCTCACCATCGAGCAGGTGCTCGTCCGCGTGCTCTCCACGATCCCCGCGCCCATGGTCTCCCCCACCACGCAGGACCCGGCCCGTACCGGCGACGCGGCCTACCGCCCCTCGTGACCCCGACCCGCACCGCGATCGACTCCGCCCGGACCCGAGAGGTCCTGCGCCGACTCGAACTCGACGTCACCCGCCGGCTCGACGGGCTCCTCCAGGGCGACTACCGGGGCCTCGTGCCCGGACTCGGATCCGAACCCGGCGAGGCCCGCGCCTACTCCCCCGGCGACGACGTACGGCGCATGGACTGGAACGTCACCGCCCGTATGAGCGAGGCCCACGTGCGGGAGTCGATCGCCGATCGGGAGCTGCAGACCACGGTGCTCGTCGACATGGCCCCGAGCCTCGACTTCGGCACCATCCAACACACCAAGGCCGAGTTGGCCCTGGCGGCGGTCGCCGCCATCGGACTGCTCACCGACCGGGCCGGAAACCGTCTCGGCGCGATCGTCAACGACGGCGACCGGCTCCACGACGTGCGGCCCGGTTCGGGTCGACGCCACC
>JAUIML010000189.1 GCA_030432715.1 Acidimicrobiia bacterium
GAAGACGATCACCCAGCCGAGGCCGACGAGGCCGGCGCCGATGACGCCGACCGGCGGCTTGGCGGCCTCGACCATCACGCCACCGCCGAGCTGGCGCCATCGGCGAGGCAGATCTCGCTGATGCGGAGCTTGTCGTCGGTGATCCGGCTCGGGAAGGCGTCGCGCACGAACCAGATCGACACCAACCCGAACGGCAACTTGACCAGGAAGATCCAACGCCAACCGGCGTGCTCGGCCAGGACTCCGCCGAACACGGGTCCGAGGAACGACGCCACGGTCCAGACGGTGGGACTCACCCATGAGTAGCGGCCGCGCTCGCGAGGCGGTACCAGATCGGCGATCACGGCGTGGGTCTGGCTCACGATCCCGCCGCCTCCGACGCCCTGCAACACGCGACTCGCGACCAGCACGGGGAACGACCAGGCGAGACCGGCGAGAACCGAGGCGAGGGTGAAGACGATGACCGACGACAGGAAGACGATGCGACGGCCGTGGAGGTCACCGAGCTTCCCGTGGAGCGGCACCGTGACCACGAGGGCCAACTGGTAGGAGACGAACAGCCAGGCGACCTGGTCGAGCCGCCCGAGGTCACCGGCCACCTCCGGCGCCGCGGCGCCGAGCGCCATCAGGTCGAGCGCCGGCAACGACATGGCGAGGATCAGCCCCGCGAGAACTCGACGGTTCACGGCATCACCGGGGACGGTGCGTCACGCGGCGGTGTGGCGGGGCAGGAGCACACGCACGAGTGCACCACCTTCTGGACGATTCGTCACTTCGATGCGTCCCTTGTGAGACTCGACGATGCGCTTTGCGATCGCGAGGCCGAGTCCACTCGATCCTCCGCCGTCGCCCCGACGGAACCGATCGAACACGTGGGGCAGGATCTCCTGCTCGAAACCCGGTCCGTCGTCGGCGATGTCGAGCACGGCCCAGTTCTCGTACGGAGCGGTGGTGAGCCACACCCGAGAGGCCCTTGCGACCGCGTTGCGGGTGAGCGTCTCGAGCACCTGCCGGATCAGCCCGTAGTCGGCGTCGACCACCAATGCCTCCCCAGGCACGGCCTCGATCACGGTGCCGTCGGCTCGGATGGCGGCAGCCACTTCCTCGGTCAGGAGGTCGAGGCGCAGCGGCGCGAGCCTCGGGTGGGCCTGACCCGCCTCGAGTCGGGCCAGTTCGAGGAGTTCGGCGACCCCGGCCCCCGCCCGCTCGGCCGCCGTCCTGATCTCCTCCAGCGACCGCCGGTAGGCATCTCCCTCGCGGTGACGCGACAGCGTGTGGCTGGCCGAGGCCTGGATCACCGCCAGCGGGGTACGGAGCTCGTGGGCGGCGTCGGCGATGAAGTCCCGCTGCTGTTGCTGGGCCGCGCGGGCCGGACGAAGCGAGCGGCCGGCCACCCAGTAGCCGGCAACCACGGCGACCGTGATGGAGCCAATGGCGGCCAACCAGATGCGCAGCCGGGTCGACGACGCGTCGTCGTCGAACTCGGTCAGGTCGAGGGCCGTGACCAGCATGGTGTCGGCGGTCTCGTCGAGCGGCACGGCGTAGGAGAGGTAGCGGACACCGGCGAAGTCGAACCTCCCGAACGTCGGCCACCCGTAGGCCTCCTCGGCGATGGTGAAGAGGGGCGGCTCGACCCACACGTCTCCGAGCGGATCGGTCCACTCGGCTTCGAGGTTGACGACCCAGGTGTTGCCCGGGGCCGCACCCTCGGGCGGGTCGAAGTTCTGGAGACCCAGGTCCTGCACGACCCGCTCGGCCTCGCGTTCGGCCGAGTCGTAGATGCGCTCGGTGGCGATCCGGACGGCGTACCAGCTGATGGCAGCGACGGCGAGCGCCGACAGCAAGCCGTAGATGATCGTCAGGTGCAGGCGGGTGCGGTGGAGATTCACGGAGAGGGGTGCGCTTCGGGCGGCGAGCCGATCCGGTAGCCCGCGCCCCGCACCGTAGTGAGCGGATCGGGTCCGTCGGGACTCGCGAGCTTCCGCCGCAGGTTGGCGATGTGCACGTCGACGACATTGGACATGCCGTCGTAGTTCGCGTCCCACACGTGTTCGAGCAGCCGTTCCCGACTCAGCACTTGGCCCGGGTGACGCAGCAGGAACTCGAGTAGGGCGAACTCACGCGCCGTGAGGGGCACGGTGATCGCGCCGCGCCACACGACCCGCGAGGCCGGGTCGAGGCGGACGTCGCCCACCTCCAGGACCGGTTGATGGGCCTCCGCGGGGCGGCGCAGGAGGGCCCGGATTCGGGCAGTCAGCTCCGGATAGTCGAACGGCTTGGTGAGATAGTCGTCGGCCCCCGCATCGAGTCCGGCGACCTTGTCGGACAGGGCGTCGCGGGCGGTGAGCATCAGCACCGGGAGGTGCGGGCCGCGACGACGGATCTCCCGGCACAGGTCGACGCCGTTCCCATCGGGCAACCCGAGATCCAGGATGGCGAGGTCGTACTCGTTGACGTCGAGGTGGAAGCGGGCGTCCAGCACCGTTGCGGCCGTGTCGACGGCATAGCCGTCTTCGCGCAGGCCCCGCTCGACGACAGCCGACAAGGAGACGTCGTCCTCGACGAGCAACAGGCGCATCGGTCCAGTCTGGCCTGCGGTGCATGAAGACGACGTGAAGGCCGGCTTCATCTTCGCTCAATGCACCGATCCCTACCTTGCCGTCATGGAACGACATGAAGCAGTGGCCCACCTCCTGCGCCGCACGACGTTCGGCCCTCGCCCCGGCCAGGTCGAGCGGCTCGCCGATCGCGACCTCGGTGAGCTGATCTCCGAGATCCTCGACGACCGGGGGGACCGGGCCGAAGGCGCGGCGCCGCCCGATGTCGCCGACGACGCGGAGACCCTCGTCCGATGGTGGATCAACCGACTTCGCGATCCCCGAGCCGGCATCCACGAACGGATGGTCTGGTACTGGCACGGCCACTTCACCACGAGCCTCGACCGGGTCAGCGCCGAGATGATGTGGCGACAACACCAACGCATCCGCCGTCACGCCCTCGGCAACTTCGGCGACCTCGCTCGCGAGATCGCGACCGACGCGGCGATGCTCGTGTACCTCGACGGCTCGGGCTCGACCGGCGACAACCCCAACGAGAACCTGGCTCGCGAGCTGATGGAGCTCTTCACCCTCGGCGTCGGCAACTACACCGAGGACGACGTGAAGGCCGGGGCTCGGGCCCTCTCGGGCCACTGGGTCGACTGGGAGCGAGCGGAAGTCCACTTCGAGCCGGACGACCACTACGACCGACCCGTCCGCTTCCTCGGCGAGCGGTCACGCCACGATGTCGACAGCGTGATCGATGCCGTGTTGGCCCAACCGGCCTGCGCCCGGCACGTGGCCTCGAGACTGCACCGTCATCTTGTCGGCCTCGACCCCGAACCAGCACACCTCGACGAACTGGCTGCGCTGTTTCGCGACCGTGACCTGGAGATCCTTCCGCTGGTGGAGGCCATCCTCCGTTCCGATGCGTTCGCGGGAGCCCGCCGCACCCGGCCGCGCCAGCCTGTCGAGTGGCTCGTCGCCGCCCTTCCGGCCCTCGGCGCCGACGACGTCGAGATCGACCTGTGGGCGCTCGAGCGCGCCGGCCAGTTGCCGTTCCATCCACCCAATGTCGGGGGGTGGCCGGACGACGATCGATGGGTCGACGGGAGCCAGGTCCTGGAACGGGTCAACCGGGTCCTCGATCTGGGGTGGAGGGAAGCGATCGACACCGATGTGGAGGCCGATGTCGACACCGTGCTCGCCCGCTGCGGCATCTGGGAGGTCTCCCCGGCCACTCGGGCGGTGCTGGACGATGCCATTCGCCGACAGAGCGAATACGACCGCGGCCTGGAGCTGCTCTTGGCTCTCACGCTCACCTCACCGGAGTTCTCGCTGGCATGATTTCCGACCGCCCCCACCCCCGACCGGAGCCGTCGCGCCGCCAGGTGCTCGGCCTGCTGGGCATCGGCGGCGCGGCCGCCGCGTCCGGATGTGGCGCACTCCGGCTCCTCGGACATGACGGAACCGACGACCCGAACCCGCTCGGCGTCGCCGCCCCCTCGTCCGTCGCACCAGGAAGGATCGGCAGAGCCGGAACGGTCGACGATCGTCTGCTCGTGGTCATCGAGCTCAGCGGTGGCAACGACGGGTTGTCGACCATCGTGCCCGAGTCGGGCCGTCTCCGCGACCTGCGGCCCGGTCTCCTGCCCGACGGACTCGAGCTCGCCGACCTGATCGCCGGAACCCAGCTACACCCGGCGCTGGCGCCGGTGCGCGACCGCGGCCTGGCCGTCCTGCAGGGCATCGGTTCGTCGGTCCCCGACGGCTCCCACTTCGAGATGGAACGCCGCTGGTGGGTCGGCGACGGCACCGGCACCGGCACCGGGCGCGGCTCCACCGGCTTCCTCGGGCGGGTGTGCGATGCGCTGGCCGCCGATGCCGCCATCGCCGGTGTCTCCCTCGGCGCCGGCGCCACACCTGCACTGCGAGCCGACCACGCCACGACGATCGGACTGCCAGACCCCTGGGCCGCGTGGTTCCTCACCGAGGACGGCGACAGCTGGTATGACAGCCTTCGCCACGGCCTACGGACGCTCGGTGCCGCGGCCCACAACGAGTCGGCTCGGGTACGGGCCGCCCGCCGGGGACTCGACGACGCCCTGTCCTTCGCCGACGTCCTCCGATCGATCGACGACGAGGAGGAGCGGGGGTTCCCCCAGACCGAACTGGGTCGTCAACTCCGGCTGGCCGGGGGGCTCCTCGACAGCGACATCGGTCTGCGTGTCGTCCATGTGCCGCTCGGCGGGTTCGACACCCACGACGACCAGCTGGGCAGCCACAACTCCCTGATGGAGGAGCTCGGTGGCGCCCTCGCGGCCCTCCAGGACGACCTGATCGTCCGAGGTATCGCCGATCGCACACTCATCGCGACAACGAGCGAGTTCGGGCGGCGTCCGGAGCAGAACGGCAACGGCACGGACCACGGTACGGCCGGACCCGCCCTCCTGTGCGGTCCGGTCTCCCCCGGGCTTCACGGCGATGCGCCTCGCCTCGACCGCCTCGACGACGACGGCAACCTCGTGGCCACGGCGATGATCGAGGACTACTACGCCACGCTGGCCGAGAGTTGGCTCGGAATCCCCGCCGCCGAGGTGCTCGCCCGGAACGCCAACCCGGCGGCCGAGATCATCGCGGCGTGAGGACGCACATGGCCGGGACCGGCGCCGGTTCGCTACGTTGTCGGCGTGACAGTACTCGCGGTGGTCAACCAGAAGGGAGGCGTGGGCAAGACCACGGTCGCGCTCGGCCTGGCGGCCACCGCCTGGTCCCGGGGCCTCGATGCTCTGGTGATCGACCTCGATCCGCAAGCCAACGCCACCACCGGCCTCGGCGTGTGGGACCCACCATTCAGCGTCGACCAGGCTCTGGCCGAGGAACGGCCGGGTTCGATCGCCGGTCTGCGGGTCGCCTCGGGCTGGCCCACCGAGGGCGGACGCCCGCCGTCGGTCGTTCCGGCCACTCCCGCCCTGGCCGCTCGCGAACCCCAACTCCTGACCGACCCGATCGGTGCCAACGACCGCCTCGCCGTCGCCCTGGAAGACGTCCACCACGATGTCGTCATCATCGACTGTCCACCGTCGCTCGGCCTGCTGACGATCAACGGACTGTTCGCTGCCGACCGCGCCCTCATCGTCACCGAGCCGGGAGCCTGGGCATCCGACGGCGTGGGACAGATCCTGCGCACCGTGCAACGCATCGCCGCACGGCGAGCCGACCCGTTGACCGTGGCCGGCGTGGCCGTCAACCGGCTCGGCCGCACCCGCGACGCCCGCTACTGGGACGAGCAACTCCGGGCCGACCACGGCGACATCGTGCTCCCTGCCGTGCATCTGCGGGCGGCCGTGCCCGAGGCGTCTGCCGGGTCGCTCCCGATCCATGCGCTGGGGACCCGACCCGGCGCCCAGGAAGCCGCCGCCGAGTTCGATCGGCTCTTCGATCTCGTCCTGCCGATGGAGGTTGCCCATGGCGTATGACCCCCAGGCCAACCGCAAGCGCCCACGGCCCGCGGCCGAGGAGCCGGCACCGGTCGATGCCCTCCTCGGTGAACCCACCACGGTCGCTGCTCCGCTCGAGGTGACCGACGATCCCCCACCGAGCCCCGCCGTCACCCCGGCTCCGGCCGATCCGGTCTCCGACACCCTGGTGTTCAGTTCGGGACTGGCGGGCGCCATCGGCGCGCTCGTGGCGTTGCTCACGCTGCGCCACTTCTGGAAACGGCGCACCCGGCGTCGCCTCGAAAGCGACTAGGCGGAGTTCAGCCGGCGGCCGCGAGGTGGGCCGCCTCGGCGGCGACCGCCGCCCGATTGCGCTTCTCGACGGCCTTCACTCCCTCGGGACAGCGATCGAGGTAGGGGCACCAGCCGCACAACGGGCCCGTGCGCGGTTCGAACTCGTCGGTCTCGCACGCGGTGTTGATGCCCGCCCAGGTGTCGGCCAGCTTCTCGGTGACGACCTCGAGCTCCTTGCGGGTGACATCGATGCCGACGGGGCGCTGGCCGAGATACAGGAGGCGTGCCCTCACGGGCATCTCCCCCGTGTCGGCTTCGACCGCCGCGGCGTAGAGGAGGACCTGATCGAGTCGCGGCCGACGAAAGCGCGGCGACGGGGCCTTGCCCGACTTGTAGTCGGTGACCACCAGCCCGTCGCCTTCGCGCTCGAGACGATCGACGATGCCCCGGAAGGGGACGCCGGCCAGCTCGGCCTCGATGTCCTGCTCGGTCGCTGCGACATCGACTGCGCCGGGATCCTCGAGCTTCCAGAGCCCTTCGATCGCCTGCCACGCCCGCCAACGGAACCGTCGGCTCTTCTCGTCGTCGAATCCGAGCGCCGCGAAGTCGTCGGCCGCCTCGGTCTCGGGCCACTCCTCGCGTGCGATCTTCTTCGCGGCATCGGGGGTGCGCTCCTCGGGCGGGCGCTGCATCAGCAACTCGAGCACCCGATGCGCGAAACTGCCGGCGAGGGCGGCTTCACCCGGCGGATCGGGCAGGCGATCGACATAGCGGTGCCGCCAACGACGAGGGCACTGCTCGAAGGTGCCGGCGCCCGAGGGCGACAGGCGCGGCGGCGGAGTGGGCACGCCCACCTCACGAACGCCACCCCCGAGATCGATCTCCGCCGGCTCGACGGGATCGGCCAGACCGATGGCGTCGGGGTCGAGTTCCATGCATGTAGTTCTACCGCACGGGTGTGACAGTCGCGTCGTTACCCTGAACGTCGTGTCACGACTGACCGAGGCCAAGGAACTCGTGCTGGCGCTCAAGGCCCGCATCACCCGCCACAACGCCCCGATCTTCGCCGCCGCGGTCGCCTTCTTCGCCTTCCTCGCGCTGATTCCGGCCCTCACCGCGATCATCGGCATCTACGGGCTGATGGCGAACCCCGACGACGTGACCCGCCAGATCACCGACGCGCTGTCGGGCGCGCCCGAATCGACCCGCGTCTTCCTGGTCGAACAGATGACCGACATCGCCGCCGGCAGCTCGGGCGTGCTCGGCCTCAGTGTGGGCATCAGCCTCCTGCTCGCCCTGTTCAGCGCCTCCGGCGCCGTGGCCAACCTGCTCAAGTCGCTCAACGTCGCCTACGAGATCGAGGAGACCCGCAAGCCGTGGGTCCTCCGCGGCACCGCCCTGGGGCTGATGGTCGGGAGCGTGGTGCTCCTCGGCATCGTGATGT
>JAUIML010000190.1 GCA_030432715.1 Acidimicrobiia bacterium
CCCGCCTGCTCGAGCGCGTGGAACTTCTCGCGCCCGGCACGCGACTCGGCGACCCAGTTGGCGGCGAAGGTGCCGTCCTGGATCTCGGTGAGGATCTGCTTCATCTCGGCCTTGGTGGCGTCGTTGACCACTCGTGGCCCCGAAGTGAGATCGCCCCATTCGGCGGTGTCGGACACGCTGTAGCGCATCCCGGCAATGCCCTCCTCGTACATGAGGTCGACGATGAGCTTGAGCTCGTGGAGGCACTCGAAGTAGGCGACCTCGGGCTGGTAGCCGGCCTCGATCAACGTCTCGAACCCCGTCTGCACGAGGCGGGTGGTTCCGCCGCACAGCACGGCCTGCTCACCGAAGAGATCGGTCTCGGTCTCCTCGGTGAAGGTGGTCTCGATCACACCGGCGCGGGCGCCGCCGATCGCGTCGGCGTAGGCCAGGGCCAGGGCCTTGGCCCCCCCGGTTGCGTCCTGCTCGACGGCGATGAGCGCGGGCACACCACCGCCTTCGGTGTAGGTCCGGCGCACGAGATGACCCGGTCCCTTCGGTGCGACCATGCACACGTCGAGATCGTCGGCCGGCTTGATCAGGTCGAAGCGGATGTTGAAGCCGTGGGCGAAGAACAGCGCGTCGCCGGCATCGAGGTTGGGCGCCACGTGGGTTTCGTAGATCTCGGCCATCTCGGTGTCGGGCATCAGCATCATCACCACGTCGGCCTCGGCGGTGGCATCGGCGATCGACAACACCCGCAGACCCGCGGCTTCGGCCTTGGCGACCGAAGAAGAGCCCTCGCGGAGGCCGACGCGCACGTCGATCCCCGACTCCTTGAGGTTGAGGGCGTGGGCATGGCCCTGTGAGCCGTAGCCGAGAATGGCGACCTTTCGGTCGGCAATCGCAGAACGGTCGACGTCCTTCTCGTAGTAGATGTTCGCCACGGCGGAACCTTCTTTTCTGTCTGGGTGAGATGGGTGGATGAATACGTTCAGTCGAGGGCGGGAAGGGCCACGCGACCCGTTCGCTGGAGCTCGGCGATTCCGAACGGTCGGAGACACTCCTCGAACTCGTCGAGGCGGGCGGTGCGGGCCGAGAACGACAGCATGATCTGCTTGCTGTTGTCGGCGAGCACGAAGGCCCGCCACTCCTCGATGATCTCCATGAGCTCCTTGCGGTGACCGGCGTCGGCCGACACGGTCACGAGCATCAGCTCACGCGAGACGGAGTCTTCCGGCGGGAGCTCACGGATCTCGACGACATTGATCAGCTTGTTCAGTTGCTTCACGACCTGCTCGAGCGGCGCCGACTCGACGTCGACCGTGAAGGTGATGCGACTGAACCGGTCGTCGTCGGTCGGGGCCACGGCCAGCGACTCGATGTTGAACCCGCGTCGGCTGAAGAGGCCTGCGACGCGGGCGAGCACGCCCGGCTTGTTCTCGACGGTCGTGACGATGGTGTGAAAACGGTCCGCACTCACGACTCGTCCTCCAGGAGGTGCTGCTGGCTCGGATCGACCACGACCTCTGAGTTCGTCGCACCGGAGGGAACCATCGGGAACACGTTTTCGCGGGCATCGGTGACGAACTCGACCACGACCGGACGGTCGTCGATCTCGTTGGCCTTCTCGATGGCCGGGCCGACCTCTTCGGGCGACTCGACACGGATGGCCGCGCATCCCATCGCCTCGGCCCACTTGATGTAGTCGGGCACGCGCTCCTGGAGGTAGACCTCGCTGTAACGCTCCTCGTAGAACATCTCCTGCCACTGGCGGACCATGCCGAGATAGGAGTTGTTGAGCAGGGCGACCTTGATCGGGATGTTCTCGACCGACGCGGTGACCAGCTCCTGGGCGGTCATCTGGAAGCACCCGTCGCCGTCGACCGCCCAGACCCGGCGTTCGGGCATGCCGGCCTTGGCCCCGATGGCGGCGGGAATCGAGAAGCCCATCGTGCCGAGGCCACCCGAGTTGATCCAGGTGTAGGGATGGTCGAACTCCCACCACTGGCTGGCGTACATCTGGTGCTGGCCGACACCCGAGGCCACGATCGTGTCGCTCGGATTGCCGTCGCGGAGCTGCTCGATCACGAACTGCGGCTTGAGCTTGTCGCCCGGCGCCGACTGCTCGTAGGTCAGCGGGAACTTCTCCTGCCAGCCCGACACGGTCGAGCGCCACGCGCTCCGATCGGCCTGCACCGCGGTGCCTCCGAGCTCGCGGATGGCGTGGTTCAGCCCCTCGATGACGAGGCGACAATCGCCCTGGATGCCGACGTTGGCCCGGCGGACCTTGCCGAGCTCGGCCGGGTCGATGTCGACATGGATGATCTTCGCCTCGGGGGCGAAGCCGTCGAGCTTGCCGGTCACCCGGTCGTCGAAGCGGGCGCCGAGCGAGATCAGGAGATCGCTCTTCTGCATGGCGGTGACGGCGCTGTAGTTGCCGTGCATGCCCGGCATTCCGAGGTTGAGCTCGTGGCTGTCGGGGAACGCCCCACGGGCCATGAGCGTCGTGACGACCGGGATCTGCACCATCTCGGCCAGCTCGCGCAGCGCATCGGCCGCCCGGGCCTTGAGGACGCCGCCGCCGACGTAGAGCACCGGGCGTTCGGCGTCCCGGATCATCTCGGCCGCCTGCCGGATGAGCTCGGGATCCCCTTCGGTCACCGGGTGGTAGCCGGGCAACTCCATGTCGGCATCGGTTGCCGTGTACCACGTCATGGCCGACCGGGGGTTGGTCGGGTCGACGATGTCCTTCGGGATGTCGACCAGCACCGGACCGGGACGGCCCGTGGTGGCGATGTGGAAGGCCTCGTGGATGATGCGAGGGATGTCCTGGGCCTCGGTGACCAGGAAGTTGTGTTTGGTGACGGCCATGGTGATGCCGGTGGTGTCGCACTCCTGGAAGGCATCTGTGCCGATCGCCGCATAGGGGACCTGGCCGGTGATGCAGACCATCGGCACCGAGTCGAGGAACGCGTCGGCGAGGGGCGTGACGACATTGGTGGCGCCCGGGCCGGAGGTCACCATCGCCACGCCGGGCCGACCGGTCGCGTGGGCATAGCCCTCGGCCATGTGACCCGCACCCTGCTCGTGGCGCACCAGTACGTGACGGATCGAGCTGTCGATGATCGGGTCGTAGACCGGGAGGATCGCCCCACCGGGGTAGCCGAAGACCACGTCGACACCCTCGTGTTCGAGGCTCTTGACGAGGGCTTCGCCGCCGGGCATCTGCTGGTTGTCGCTCATGGGTGTCTCACAGGATTGCGGTGCCCCGAAAGGGGACAGAGAAGTATGGGCCGAAAAACCGAAACGACCTCCCTTTCTGGGAGGTCGAGGCGCACGTTTGTCGACGAAGTTCGATCGCGAACGTGCGCTAGCCGATGCCTACTACGAGGATGGGGGCGAGCGCGGTGTTCACGGCCACGAGTATGTCGACTCCGCCGCCGAATGGCAACATCGACGACGCGACGAAGGGATGCCCGTGTCGGTCCGCATCGGGGTCTACCCCGGCTCTTTCAACCCACCGACGCGAGCCCACCTCGAGATCGCGTTGGCCGCCCGCGACACCCACGGGCTGTCGCGGGTCGACCTGGCCGTGTCCGCGGTCGCACTCGGCAAGGAGACGGTGCGGTTTCCCGACGTCGCCTCGCGGATCGAAGTCATCAGGGCATCGATCGCGGACATCGACGGTCTGGGCCTGATCGTCACCCGGGCCCAGCTGATCACCGAGATCGCCGACGGCTACGACGTCGTGGTTATGGGGGCCGACAAGTGGAGCCAGGTCAACGACCCGGTCTGGTACGGCGACGACGAGGCCGAGCGCGATGCCCACCTGGCCCGGCTGCCCGATCTCGCCCTCGCCCCCCGGCCGCCCCACGAGATCCCCGCCGAACACCGTCTGCCGGTGGCCGAGGACCTCCTCGAGATCTCGTCGACCGCCGCACGCGAGGGCCGCCGCGAGTGGATGACCGACGCCGCGCGCGCGTCGGGCCTGTGGTGACCGGTCAGAAGCGGTCGTCGAGGCCGATCTGCTCGAGCAACCACGGGACGATCTCGACGAGGCCTCCGTCGCTGATGTGCACACCGTCGTCGCGTCGGGCCAACTCCTGGTCGCTGCCGATCGGCCCCACCCAGCCCGGGTAGTCGACCATCGTGACCGCGTCGCCGGCTTCGGCCGCGAGGCCGGCGACGATCTCGTTCAGCGCCGCGATCCTCGCAGGGTCGTTCTGTGGCGTGATCTCGCGGTTGAGCGGAGCGCCGGCGAGGATGTAGAGGTCGGCTCCGGTCGACGTGAGCAGGTCGATCGCCGCGCCGTACTCCGCGCGGGCGTAGTCGTCGTAGACCGGCTCGCCGATGTGGGTCCACTCGTCGTCGTTGAGTCCCGGCACCCGACGGTCGGTGACATCCCACGGGCTGACGTGGGTGATCACCACGTCGGGTCGGAACACCTCGAGGATCGTGGTCCAGGAGACCACGTCGTACTCCGAAACGATCTCGGGATCGACCGGGTCGGCCCAGTCCGAGCAGATGTCGCCGACCGGACCCTCGAGCCCCTCCGGGACCCGCTTCTCCCCTTCACGGACCGTTCCGCATCCGATGTGCGCCTCGTTGAAGGCGACGACGCCGGAATCGGGGTTCTCGATCGACCAATCGGAGAGCGACACGCCGATCTGGTCCATGACCGAGTCACCAACCGTCAGGATCCGGACCTGCTCGGGCTCGTTCGGGGCCACGGGCTCGTCGAGATCGTTGTACTCGTCGGCGTTGTCGGGCTCGGCCGGGGTGGCACCGAGGCCGTCGGCCGCCTCCACGAACACCACCCGTTCGACCTGCTCGGGCGGACGCCGGGTGTGGGCGACGAGGAGTCCACCGAGGATCACGACGATCGCCGCCGTGCCGGCGAACCACCCCATCGCCGGGGTGAGCGGGCGACGGGTGACGGGCCAGGTCCGCTTCACGAACGGCTGCTCGACGAAGTGGAACGACAACACCGAGACGATGACCGTGAGGGTGAGGTGGATGCCGAGCAGTGGCCAACCCGTGATGGGGTCGACGCCGAAGAGGCTGCCGGCCCGGGAAGGCGTCAGGAGCAGGTAGATCGGCCAGTGGTAGAGGTAGAGGCCATAGGAGATCCTGCCCGAGTAGCGGAACGGCGCGGAGGCGAAGAGCCGGTGCAGGGGGCTCCAGGGCGCGTCCTGGGAGAGGCCGAACATCGCCAGGCCGGCAACCACCGCGACGAGCAGGAACCCCCCGTTCTCGAAGAGCCACACGTCGCGTTCGCTGATCTGCAGTACCGCCCAGAGGTGCCAGGCCGTCGCCGGATAGGCCACGAGCGCAGCGATCCTCGTCCCCCATACCGACCGCGGTGATCCGTAGAGGTGCACGGCGAGGGCGATCGCGATCCCGACGAACAGTGCCTGCGCCCGGGTGTCGGTGCCGTAGTAGGCCCTCGACGGATCCTCTCCCTCCACGTGGACCCGGGCCATCCACCAGGCCGAGGCCAGGGCGCCGGCGACCGACAAGGCGAGCAGGATCTCCCGACCGCGGCGCCCGCCCCAGCGAAGCCCGGCGATGAGGAACAGCGGGGCGAAGAGGTAGAACTGCTCCTCGATCGCGAACGACCACACGTGTTTCAGCGGTGACGGTGCACCGAACTGCTCGAAGTACGAGACGTCGGCCGCGATCTCGTGCCAGTTGGCGCTGTAGGTCAGCGCCGAGACGATCGCTCCCGTCCACCGGTCGATGATCTCCGGGTCGTTGATGACCGCGAGATAGATGCTGAGGAAGCCGAGGGCGAGAAACAGGGCCGGGAACAGCCGCCGAACCCGACGGCCGGCGTAGGCGACGAGGTCGATCCGGCCGGTGCCGTCCCATTCCCGCAGGGCGATGCTGACGATGAGGTAGCTCGACAGCACGAAGAACAGGTCGAGGCTGAGGATGCCTCCGGGCACGATGTCGGGCCCGCCCTGGATCGACTGCGGACGGGCGTGGTAGAGCAGCGGCCCCATCACGACCCAGAACCCCCGCATCCCGTCGAAGGTCGGGATGTAGCGGAACCTCGGCCGCTCGGGCGCGGTCATGTCGTGGGCTCGCGCTCGTCGGCGGGTTCGGTGAATCGGTCGTTCACGGCGGTGTCGGTCTCGACGGGATGAAAGGGCATCGGCGGGGTCGAGAAGACGCTAGTGGCCGCTCCACCGCTCCCGGCCAGACGGCAATACCCTGCGACCCCATGCGTTCCCCACGTCGCCTCCGGTGGACCGGCGACGACCGGGAGATCCTACGCCTCGCCTTCCCGGCGCTGGGCGCCCTGATCGCCGAGCCGCTCTACATCCTCGCCGACACCGCGGTGGTCGGTCGGATCGGCACACCCCAGCTCGGCGGGCTGGCCCTGGCCTCGTCGCTGCTGCTGATCGGCCACGCCGTGTTCATCTTCCTGGCCTACGGCACCACGTCGGCCGTGGCCCGCCTCCTCGGGGCCGGCGAACACCGACGGGCCGCCCATCAGGCCGTGCAGTCGCTGTGGCTGGCGGGCGTCGTCGGCGTCGGCCTGCTCGGGACGGGGCTGGCCTTCGGCCCCGCGCTGATCGGCGCGCTCGGGGGCGAGGGAGAGGTCGCGACCAACGCCGAGGTCTACCTGCGCATCTCGATGTTCGGCGTGCCCGCGATGCTCATCGCCCTGGCCGGTGTCGGCTACCTGCGAGGGCTCCAGGACACCGCCCGCCCCTTCTACGTCGCCCTGGGCACCGCCCTGCTCAACCTGGTGCTCGAGCTGGTCCTGATCTACGGCTTCGACCAGGGGATCGGTGCGTCGGCGCTCTCCACGGTGGTCGCCCAGTGGGTCGCCGCGGCAGTGTTCATCGCCTGGATTCGTGCGGCAGTGGCCAGCCACCACGTGACGATGCGGCCCGACCCGGCGATGATCCGGGAGCTGGCGGGCGCCGGCCTCGACCTGTTCCTGCGCACCGTGGCGCTCCGCGGCGGCCTCACCATCACACTGGCCGTCGCGGCCCGTATCGGCGACGAGGACCTCGCCGCCCATCAGATCGCGTTCGAGATCTGGAACCTGATGGCGCTGACCCTCGACGCGATCGCCATCGCGGCCCAGGCGATGATCGGACGCGAACTCGGCGCCGGGAACCCGGCTCGGGCCCGTGCCCTCGGCCGCCGCATGACGCTCTGGGGGGTGGTGGCCGGCCTCGGGCTCGGCCTCGTGCTCCTGGCGACGTCGCCGGTGCTCCCCCGGATCTTCAGCGAGGACGAGGCGGTGCTCACGCTCGCATCCTTCCTGCTCATCCACGTCGCCGTGTCGCAGCCGGTCGCCGGCGTGGTCTTCGCGCTCGACGGTGTGCTCATCGGCGCCGGCGACCTGCGCTATCTCGCCTGGGCGATGTGGGGTGCGGCCGTCGTGCTGATCGGTGGCGGGCTGATCGTCCTCCGACTCGATGCCGGGATCGGCTGGTTGTGGCTCGCCCTGCACGGTTGGATCCTCACCCGCGCCGTGACCCTCGTGGCCCGCTTCCGGGGCACGGGGTGGCAGGTGGTCGGCGCGAGGCGGTGATCAGGCGGGATCGACGGCCGGTTCGCAATCCGGCGCGCTGACGACATGAACGTCGCTCCCACACTCCCGCAGCGTG
>JAUIML010000191.1 GCA_030432715.1 Acidimicrobiia bacterium
GTCGTACTCGATGAGGGCGGCGAAGCCCTCGGCCACCGACCGGGTGGGCACGACGTGCACCGACTTGGCGGTCTGGGCGTCGACCTGCTCGGCCACCGGGATGATGTTCTTGTTGTTGGGCAGGATGACGACCTCGGGAGCCGGCACCGACTCAACCGCGGCGACGAGTTCCGCGGTGGAGGGGTTCATCGACTGCCCGCCGGCCACCACCGCATGGACACCCATCGACCGCAGGATCGCGACCACGCCCGACCCGACGCCGACGGCCACCACCGCGGTGGGCACCGGGTCTCCGCCCGAGGAGGCGGGCCCCATCTCGGCCCGGACCCATTCGCGCTCCTCGAGTTCCTCGAGCAGGTCGGTGACCCGGATCTTGTGGGGGCGACCGACGGCGATGCCGCACTCGATGGCCGCGCCGATGTCGTCGCAGTGGATGTGGCAGTTGAAGATCCCGTCGCCGCCCACGACGACGATGGAGTCGCCCACCTCGGCCCATGCCGACTTGAAACCGTCGATCTCGGCGTCGGGCGCGTCCAGCAGGAACATCACCTCGTAGCGCAGGTCGGCGATCGACGGCTCGTGATCGTCGCCCTCGGGACGCACCGGCTCGACAGGCGGGGCGACGACGCTCGGCGCGGGCATGGCCCGGCCGTCGACCACGGTGAGGGCGGCATCGAGGAACAGGAGGAGGCCGGCGCCACCGGCGTCGACCACACCCGCGTCGGCGAGAACCTTGAGCAAGGTGGGCGTGCGTTCGAGCGACTCGCCACCCTCGGTTCGGGCGGCCTCGAGCACGGCGAGCAGGTCGTTGCCGGCGTCGGCCGCCGCGGTCGCCGCGACCGCCGACTCGCGCACCACGGTCAGGATCGTGCCCTCCACGGGGTTGCCGACGGCGCCGTAGGCACCCTCCGCCGCAGCCGTCCACGCATCGGCGAACGCTCGACCGTCGATCTCCGACCGGGTGCTCACGACCCCGGCGAACCCGCGCAGGATCTGCGACATGATCACGCCGCTGTTGCCGCGCGCCCCCATGAGCGACCCGTGCGAGACGGCGGTGCAGACCGCGGCGACATCGGCATCGTCGTCGAGCTGGTCCAGTTCCTCCACGACCGACGCGAGCGTGAGCGACATGTTGGTGCCGGTGTCGCCGTCGGGTACGGGATAGACGTTGAGGTTGTTTATGGACTCGCGGTGCGCGCCGAGCGCGTCGCGAAACGCCACGACCGTGGCACGGAGGGTCTGGGCGTCGAGAGCATCGATCGGCACGGGAGCGGATCGTACCGGTCCCACGTCGCCCGTGTGACCTCCGCGCGGATACGCTCTGCCCCCATGCAGGGTGTGATCAAGAGCTACGACCCGGGCACCGGCGATGGTGTCCTGATCAACGAGGCCGACCTCGCCGACATCGACCTGGCCGAAGACGCCCTCGAGGGCTCCATCTTCCGGATGCTCCGACAGGGCCAGCGGGTCAACTTCGATCTCGACGACCACGGACGGGCCACCCACCTCCGCCTCGGCTCCGAGATCGACATGGGCACCCCCGACCTCTAACCCGCTTCTTAACCGAAAGGGTCGCGCTCAGCGCGCCCTTCTCACCGCAGATCGGCCCGGGGACGGGCGAGGGCGCGGCGGATCTCTGCCGCCACCCAGGTCTCGCGCTCGCGGAGGTCGACCTTCGAGAAGCGCAGGACGATCCACCCGTCGAGCACCAGTGCGTTCTGGCGTTGACGATCCCGGGCGAACTGTGCGGGCTCGATGTGCTCCAGGAACCCGTCGTACTCGAGCAGGAGACGGCGGTCGGGATAGCCGAGGTCAGCGAAGAACTGCCGACCAGCGGCTCGCACCGGGAACTGGGCAACCGGCTCGGGCAAGCCGTGGCGCCGGATCAAGCCGAGCAGCGCCGCCTCCATCGGAGACCCTGTCGCCTCCACTTCGTGGCTCAGATCACCGGTCGCCCGGTCGATCGCCACCACGCCGGTCCGACCATGGCGACCGATTCGCTGTCGACAGGCTCGTAGTTCGTCCATCGTCACAAGGCTCCGACCCAACGCGACCTCGACCATCCGGGCGACCTCACGATCGTGATGGTGAACGCCGGCATCGCACAGCGTGCGGGCCACGGTCGTGACCGGCAGCCTGCCGATCGAAGTGACGTCGTCGGGTTCGAGGTCCCAGCTGCGGTGGACGATCGCGCCCTCGACCACGGGCGCGGCAAGACCCCGGACCGTCACTTCGACCACGGTCTCCCACGGCCGCAGATCCCAGAGCCGTTGCGCACTCCGATGGCTGACCACGCCGCGTTGGGCTGCGGCCAGACAGGCGCGCATGAGCTGCTGTTCCCACGAGCCGTCGATCGCGCCGAAGACGAACAACCCGCGCCGTTCGCGCCGGAGCACGCCGTTCTTCACGAGAGTGGAGATCTCCCGCTTGGACAGGTCGGACCGGTGAAGATCGGTACTGGTGAGGAGGCCGTATTGGCTCGCGGCCTTCTGAGCGAGATGAGTCAGCTCTCGCATACCCGTATTCGATCACGGAGGTGTGACGCTCGGCGCGCCTCCCCACACCCCGCTCTGCCGCACTCGGGCGATCCGGGGTGAGAAGGTCGCGCTGGGCGCGACCTTCTCGGTTAAGAAGCCCCAAGGGGGCTACATCGGGGAGGTGATGCCGAGGTCGGCGTAGCCCTGCTTCTCGTAGTTGGCCCGGAACATGTCGCGGAGCTTGGCCGCGGCCTCGTCGTAGGCCTCGGGGTCGTCCCAGGTGTCGCGCGGGTTGAGGATCTCGTCGTCGACCCCGGCGCAGGTCGTCGGCATCTTCAGACCGAGGATCGGCTGGACCTCGAGCTCGACGTCGTCGAACTCGCCTTCGAGCGCGGCATTGAGCAGCGCCCGGGTCGCCTTGAGCGACATGCGCTCGCCCTTGCCGTGGGGCCCGCCGCTCCAGCCGGTGTTGAGCAGGATGCAGCGGGTCTCGTTCTCGGCCATGCGCTTCGCCAGCAGCTCGGCGTAGACCGAGGCCTTCTGCGACATGAACGCGGCACCGAAGCACGCCGAGAAGGAGGGCTCCGGCTCGGTCACCCCGACCTCGGTACCGGCGAGCTTCGAAGTGAAGCCCATCACGAAGTGGTACATCGTCTCCTCCTTGTCGAGGATCGAGACGGGGGGCAGGACGCCGAACGCGTCGGCGGTGAGCAGCACGATGGTCTCGGGGTGCGGACCGGCGGCGCCCTCACGCACGTTGGGGTTGGCGGTGAGCGGGTACGCGAAGCGGGTGTTCTCGGTGATCGACCCGTCGGTGAGGTCGAACTCCTGCGGGTCGGTCTCCTCGATCGGCTTGCCCGGCAGCGGCGGCACGTTCTCGATCAGGGTGCCCCGCATCGACATCGCAGCGGCGATGACCGGCTCGGCGTTCTTGTCGAGGTCGATGAGCTTGGCGTAGCAGCCGTCCTCGAAGTTGGAGATGCCCTTGTCGGTCCACACGTGCTCATCGTCACCGATGAGCTCACGATCGGGGTCGGCCGACAGGGTGGTCTTGCCGGTGCCCGAGAGGCCGAAGAGGATCGCCGTGTCGCCGCGCCGGCCGACGTTGGCCGAGCAGTGCATCGACAGCTGGCCCTTGGCCGGGAGGACGTAGTTCATGATCGTGAACATCGTCTTCTTGTTGACGCCGCAGTAGTCGGCCGGGCCGAGGACCAGCCCCACCCGGTTCTCGATGTCGATGATCACCGCCCGATTGCTGTTGGTGCCGTCGCGCTCGGGATCGCAGACGAACGACGGAACGTTGATGAGCGTCCAGCCGGCCTCGCCGCGGTCGCTGTCGTCGCGCACGTTCTTGGGGAACATGATGTTGCAGAAGTACGCGTGTGTCGCGTACTCGCCGACGAAGCGGTAGGGCTCGGCGAAGGTGGTGTCCCAGCCACAGAACACGTCGGTCACGTAGAGGTGGCGGCCGCGCTCGTTGAGGTGATCGATCACCCGCGGGAGCAGATCGTCGAACGCCTGCGGGTCGAATCGGGCGAAGCCGTTCTTCCACCACACGGTGTCGCTCACGCTGTCGCGATTCACACAGAACGTGTCGGACACCGGCCGGCCCGTGCACTCGGGATCGGTGAAGTAGACGAGCGGGCCGTCGACGCCGAGCGCGGTGGGAAACGCCTTCTGGGCGTCGCCGGGACCGTCGACCTCGACCCGTCCTCGATCGTTGTCGATCGCCTCCTGGAACAGCTCGTCCTGGCTGAGGCCGTAGCGCAGCTCCGGGCCGGTGAGGCCGAATGCACTCTCGAGTTGGGCTGCCGCGTCCGCTGCGCTGCTCATGGTGTGTTCTCCAGGGAGTAGATCTCGTGATCCGGTCGGCGCCGCACACGTCGATGTGAGGCGCCCCAGGACGACCATTCAACTTACCCACGCGCACCCCCGGGGGCCGACTCGGGCGCAAAGCCCGAAGACAGGACGCCGGCGGGGGCGTAACGTCGGGTCCATGACCGTTTCCGCCTACATCCTCATCCAGGCCGATGTCGGCACCGCCGTCGACGTGGCCGACGCCACCCGCGAGCTCGAGTCGGTGGTGTCGGCCGAGGTCGCGATGGGCCCCTACGACGTGATCGCCCGGGCGGAGGCAGCGAGCATGGACGACCTCGGCCAGGTGGTCGTCCACGCCGTGCAGGCGATCGGAGGCGTCCAGCGCACCCTCCTCTGCCCCATCGTGAACGTCTGAGGTCCGCGGGTCGTCGCCGGTTCGAGGGTCAGAGGAGCGCGGCGCGGATGCCGAGTCCCATCAGCCACAGACTCCCGAGGCCGTAGAGCAGGTAGGGCTTGTCCTTCATCTCGTTGCGGTAGGCGAAGATGATTCCCACGCTCGCGAAGGCGGCGAAACCGTAGAGCTGGTGACGGTCGCCCTCGACCTCCTCGTTGACCTGCAGGATCACGCCGAGCACGACCTGGGCGAGCACGATGATCTCCGCGACGACGACCGCGACCCAACCGGCCCGATGCCGAAACCTCGGCCACTGGTGCGCGGCGAGCGCCCAGACACCGACCGCGGCGTTGGACAGGATGAACGCCCAGCTGGTGACGCCGTGGAGATCGCGGATCACTCGCCGTCGCGACCCAGTTCGACTTCGTAGCTCCAGAGCTCCGCGCTGATCGGCAACGGAGCCGGAGCCTCGGACCCGGCGGCGAGCGCGTCGCGGTGCCCCTCGCGGAACTGCGCCGACGAGGTCCACGCGGTGAACGATGCCTCGTCTCTCCATCGCGTCACGACGAGCCAGGTCTCACGGTCGTCGGTCGGGCGAAGCAGCTCGAAGCCCTCGAAGCCGTCCATTCCGTCGACGGCTCCGGCACGGGCGGCGAAACGACGGGCGACCTCGTCGCCGAGGTCGCCGGGAACGGTGATGGCATTGATCTTGATGATCTGGGACATGCCCCGAGTCTCGCCCGAATCGTGCCCATGGGGAGAAGTCGCGGCGCGATCGGTGCCGAGGGCGTCGACACCCGCCGGGGCTAGGGGTCGGTGAGCCGGGCGAACAGATCGGTCTCGAACGGTTCGCCGGCCCGGGTCGCGCCGCGCTCGATGAAGCACTCGGCGCCGAAGGCGGCGAGGAACGCCTCGTCGGGCATGGTCAGGAAGAACGACTCGTGGTCGATCTGCGACCGGTGCGCGGCCATCGAGCGCCGCTTGAGCTCGATCACCGCGCTGACGTCGACCTCGTGGGTGATCTGCGCGGCCGGGGTGCCCATCTCGGTGTTGCGCATCTCCTCGCGCTGCGCCGCGAGTTCCGGGCTCTCGTCGGCCCCCTCGAAGGCGAACTCGGCGAGGGTCCGCATGCGATCGCGGTTCATCGTCGACTCGAACACGTGCGGGGTCTCGGCGATCGCGGCGGCACGATGACCGACCCGATGGACCTGGATGTGGTCGGGATGGCCATAGCCGCCGTTGGCGTCGTAGACGGTGAGCAGGTCGGCCGACTCGGCCCGGAGGATCGTCGCCAACCGGCGGGCCGCCTCCTCCCGATCGGCCTGCCAGAAACAGTCGGGATGATCGTTGGTCGACTCCTGCTCCATGCCGCTGTCGCCGTAGCCGAGCCACTCGACGCGCGCCGCGCCGAGGATCCGGGCCGACTCCTCGAGCTCGGCCAGACGCACCTCGGCCAACGTCGATCCGGCCGGTACCGAACCCGGGGTGGGCTCCCCGTGGGCACCGTCGGTGGCGCAGACGAGGACCACGCGGTGGCCGGCCGCCGCCGCCATCGCCATGACGCCGCCGGTGGCGATCGACTCGTCGTCCGGGTGGGCGTGGAAGAAGACGGCGGTCGCCACCTTCAGACGATCGCGCCGGCGTCGCGCAGGGCGACGAGTTCGTCGGAGGAGAACCCGAAGTCGGCGAGCACCTCGTCGGTGTGTTGACCGGCGTGGGGCGGCGGACGTTCGATGGTGGCCTCGGTGCGACTGAAGCGGGGCGCCGGTCCGGGTTGCGTGACACCGGCGACCTCGGTGAAGGTGCCACGCGCGACATTGTGGGGGTGGCGCGGCGCCTCCTCCATCGAGAGCACGGGCGCGAAGCACACGTCGGACCCCTCGATCAGCTCGCACCACTCGTCACGCGTCTTCGTGGCGAAGATCGCCGCGAGTTCCTCCTTGAACGCCGGCCACTCCGAGCGATTCATCTGGCCGTCCCACTTGGGGTCGTCGAGCTCGAGCTTGTCTCGGAGTTCGGCGTAGAACTGGGGTTCGATCGACCCGATCGACACGAACTTGCCGTCGGCACACTCGTAGACGTCGTAGAAGTGGGCGCCGGTGTCGAGCAGGTTCGTGCCCCGTTCGTCGTTCCAGATCCCCATCGCCCGGAAGCCGTGGAAGAAGGTCATGAGCGAGGCTGCGCCGTCGACCATCGCCGCGTCGACCACCTGCCCCTGGCCCGACCCCCGGGCCTCGAGGATGGCGCACACCAGACCGAACGCCAGATACATGCCGCCGCCGCCGAAATCGCCGACGAGGTTGAGAGGCGGCACCGGCGCCTCGCCCCGGCGACCCATCGACTCGAGTGCCCCGGCGAGTGCGATGTAGTTGATGTCGTGGCCGGCGGTCGGGGCGTAGGGCCCGTCCTGACCCCAGCCGGTCATGCGCCCGTAGGCCAGCGCGGGATTGCGGGCGAGACAGTCGTCGGGGCCGATCCCCAGCCGTTCCGCGACCCCCGGCCGGAACCCCTCGATGAGCCCGTCGCACTGCTCGACCAGCCGCAACACCGTCTCGACCCCTTCCGGGGACTTGAGGTCGACACCGATCGAACGACGGCCCCGGTTGATGAGATCTCCCGGTGGCACTGCCGGGTCGCCGCCGCGAACCGACCCCGCCCGGTCGACGCGGATCACTGCTAGCCCCGTGACAGCGTCGGAAGCGACAACCTGGCCGTCAGACGCTTCACCATCCCGATTCTCGACACGGACTCGGCCGCCGGAGGCACGTGCGGCAACCGGCGGATCGACCAGAAGCCGACCAACGAGAACACCGTCAGCACGACGACGACGAGCCAGATCGGGTCCGCGCCCTCCGACCCGAGCACGGTCGTAAGGTCGAG
>JAUIML010000192.1 GCA_030432715.1 Acidimicrobiia bacterium
ATCCACGAACCCCGACGGCCCACCATCCGGCAGATCCAACGCCCGATCAAGAAACGCCGCCATCTGACCACGCGTCACAAAATCGTTGGGGCAGTACGTGGTCGCCCCGCAACCGGTGGTGATGCCGGTGAGACGAAGCCACCAGATCGCGTCCCAGTACGTCTCCGACGCGTCGACGGCGTCGTAGAAGAACGGGTCGATCGGGAAGTCGACGATTCCGGAGGAGTCGACCGTGATCTCCGACGCCCGCTCGCGAGAGAGCAGCGGGGTCCGGTCATGCCACGCGGTCAGGTAGGGCCACCCGTCGTCGCGAAACGCGTCGTAAACGATCACTCGAAAGTCGCCGGGGATCAGCTTGAGACCCCAGGCGCCGGGATCGCCAAAGGTCTCGTAGACGAGTCGACCGTCGGCGTCGAACACGGCGTAGCTCGCGTCGATGGATCGGGTCGAGTCGCTTGCGAGGGCCCGGAAGCTGACATCGAGTGCCGTGGCACCCGAGCCGTCGATCGGTTCGAGGCAGAGCCCCTCGTCACCGATGACGAGCAGATGGTCGCCCACCGGATCGACCATCACCTGGATCGCCGACTGGTACACCCGATAGCTGTGGCACGACGGCTCGAAGGTGCGAACGAGCCCGAGCGAGTCGGCGTCGTACACCTTGAACCAGGAGCCGACAGACGGAGTGTCAGTTGAGATCTGGTAGATCTCCGACCCGTCGGAGGACAGGGCGGCCGGACCGAAGTCGAGATTGTCGACGACGGTACCCGTGTCGGTCGAGACGACCGAACTGTCGCGGGCGTAGATGCGCCCACGCGCAGAGTCGACCGCACCGAAGCGGCTGTCGCTCACGTCGTCCACATACCCATCGGAGGGAAATGTGGGGTCGGTCGTATCGACTCGTAGCAGGTCCCCCGGAGAACCACCTCCCAAGTGAACGAACCCGGTCCCTCGTTCGCCGACGATGCTCCACTTCTGACCGCCGCGGGCGCTGATCTCGGCTGCCGCGGACGGATCCGAGCGCTCGTAGCGGACGGGGTCGTCGCGGGAATCCTGGTTGGTGACGAGGACGACTCCGTCGTCGACCTCCATCACATCGCGAAGGTCGAGGTACCGAAACGCCGGGTCGAGGTCGACGCGACCGGTCACCACGCCGGAGTCGGGATCGATCTCCACGATCTCGCCGGCATCGGCCACAGCGACGAGAAGCACACCGTCGTGAGCCATGTCCATGCCGAAGGGGCGGCCGCCGACGTCGATCAGGTCGACGAGACGCCACGCCGGCAACTGGTAGACCGCAACCGCCTCCTCCCACTCCAGACTGGCGAAGGCGAGAGACCCGTCGGGCGTGAACACCACATCGTTGACCGGCGTGTCGGCCCACAACAGCTGCGGATTCGAGCCGGGAAGATCCACATTCCCGTCGACACCGGCCGCCGGGGTCGTCAACAAGGCGATCCAGACGAGCACGGCCAGCAGGTGAGAGACACATCGAGCCACGGTTAACGCTACACGGCCCGATCCGGACGGAACCAGAGAACATCGGACGCCACCCCCCCGTTGGAGGATCCATGACCCCCAGAGACGCCCGACTGCAGTTCCGCCAATGGCTCCTCGACCACGACCTCGAGCCGGAGGTCGCCCATGCCGTACTCGAATCCGTGCCCCCGTTCAACTGGTCACAGCTCGTCGCCCTCGAGGGTCGGCTGTCGATGCGCTGGATGGAGACCACGCGGATCATCGTGTTCGCCCTGATCACCCTCTTCCTGGGGATCGCCGGCGTCTCGATCGGTCTCGCCCAGGGCTGAGCGGCGGGCTGGGGCCCACCCACATCACCCACACGTCACAGGGCATGCGTACGATCGCCCTGGATGGCGATCTCACTTCGGACGACGGCACTCGGCGGCGACGCGCACTCGGCGCTGGCTTCGACGATCGCCGACCTCAAGGACGGCCACGCCCTTGCGCCCGTCGCCGTGCTCGTGCCCTCCAACTATGTGGGCATCGCCGCCCGCCGCGGCATCGGGCGCCGGGCCGGCGTCGCCGCGGTCACCTTCCTCACGCCCTACCGCCTCGCCGAGCTGCTCGGCGCCCCCGCCGTCGCCCACACCGGACGCCGGCCGGTGTCGACCCCCGTCATCGCCGGTGCGGTCCGCGCGGTGCTCGCCGACGCGCCCGGCCACTTCGCCGGGGTCCACACGCATCCCGCCACCGAGCGGTCACTGGTGCGGGCCCACAAGGCGCTCTCCGAGGTCGGACCCGGTGGACTGACCGCGATCGCCAACACCTCGAGCCGGGCCGCGGATGTCGTGCGTGTCCACCGGGCGGTCGCCGACCTGCTCCGACCGACCTTCAGCAACGAGCAGGACCTCGTCGAGGCCGCGGTCGCCGCGATGGCGGCCGGCCACCCGGTGCTCGACGAGCTGGGCCCGGCCGTGCTCCACCTCCCGCAACGGCTCACGTCGAGCCAGATCCGACTGCTCGCGGCCTTCGGCGATGCCTCGGAGCTCCACGTGATCGCCGGCGTCACCGGCCATGCCGATGCCGATGCGCCCGTGCGCCACGGCATCGAGCGACTCGGGCTCGAATGGCCCGATCACGCCTCCCCGGCCCTTCCCCGGGCCGACCGCGGCCTGTCGCTGAGCGATGCCGACGACGAGGTCCGTCACGCCCTGCGCAGCATCGTCGACGCCGCCCGGGCCGGCACCCCGCTCGGCCGCTGTGCCGTGCTCTACGGCTCGCGAGACCCCTACGCCCGCCTGCTGGGCGACGCGTTCGACGCGGCCGGCATCGACTGGTTCGGCACCAGCGTCGAAACGGCCGACGCCTCGCTCCTCGGGCGTTCACTGTTGGCGTTGCTCGCCCTCCCCGACCACGATTTCAGCCGCCGCGACGTGGCCGCCTGGCTCGCCGGCGCCCCGATCCGCGGGGTCGACAACCGGCCCGCCCCGGTCGCCGCGTGGGAACGGGCAAGTCGCGCCGCCGGCGTGGTCGCGGGGCCCGACCAGTGGGCGACCCGCCTCCGTCGCCTCGTCGACGAGCTCGAGGGCGACGCCGCCCTGGCCGAACGCGACGAGGAGCAGACCTGGCGGGCCGACCGCTACCGCCGCGAGGCCGCACAGGCCCGCGACCTGCTCACGTTCGTGACCGGACTCACCGAGGCGCTCCAGCCCGGAGGGCGAAGCGCCAGCTGGCAGGGCCTCGCCTCCTGGTGTCGCTCGCTGGTGCGCACCTATCTCGGCGGGGAGACCCTGCGGGACACCTGGCCTCCCGACGAGCAGGCCGCGGGCCAACGCATCGACGCGGCCATCGACCGGCTCGGCGACCTCGACGGCATCGACCCCAACCCGTCGGTCGCCGCCTTCCGCCGCGCCCTGGAGCTGCAGCTCGCCGACGACATCGGCCGCCACGGCACCTTCGGCAACGGCGTGCTCCTCGGCCCGGCCCACATGGCGCTCGGACTCGAGCTCGACGTCGTCGTCGTGGTGGGCATGGCCGAAGGCTCCTTCCCGGGTCGCCGTCGCGACGATCCGCTGCTCCCCGACCGGGTACGCACGGCACTCACCGAGCCCGGCGACCTTCCGACGCGTGCCCAACTCGTGGCCGACGACCATCGCGCCCTGCTCGGGGTGATGGCAGCGGCCGGCCACGTCACCATGACCTTCCCCCGGGGCGACCTCCGGCGCAGCGCCGAGCGGGCGCCGTCGCGTTGGCTGCTCGACAGCATCGAGGCCCACGAAGGCCCCGGCATGCGTCCGGCGGCCGACGAGCTGGGGCGGCTCACCGGCGAGTGGTTCACCGAGGTCCCGTCGTTCATCGCCGGCCTCCGCGCCACCGGCTTCCCGGGCCACGCCCAGGAGTACGACGTGCGGGCCCTGCTCGACGCCGCCGACGCCGGGCACGACATCGCCCGGCTCCCCGCGCTCGACCAGCGGGCCGAACTGCGCCGAGGAATCGACCTCATCAGCGGTCGCCGCGCGCGCGGCTTCACCCGCTTCGACGGCAACCTCACCGCCAACGGCGACGCCGATCTCCGTGGCATCACCCTTCCCACCCCCGCCGACCCCGACCACGTCACCTCGGCCACACGGCTCGAGGCCTGGTCGGGCTGTCCGCACGCGTACTTCGTCGGTCACGTCCTCGGCGTGCGCCCGGTCGAGGACCCGGAGCAGGAGTACCGCATCTCCCCGCTCACCCTGGGCAACCTCGTCCATCACGCGCTCGAGCACTGGATCGCCGAGGCGCTCGCCGCCGGCACGGTGCCGACCGACGGCGCGCCCTGGCCCGACGAGGCCCGCCACCGCCTGCTCGCCATCGCCGCCGAGGAGTCCGAGCGGCTCGCGGCGAAGGGGTTGGTCGGCCGGGCCGTCTACTGGCAGCGCGACCGGCAGGTCATGGCCCGAGACCTGGCCGAGGTGGCCGCGGTCATGGACCGTCATCAGCGGGTCGCCCACGGTTCGGTGCCCATCCACACGGAGCTCCCCTTCGGCATGCCCCATCACGGCACCCCTCCGGTGGCGATCAGGTTGCCCTCGGGACGGACGGTGCAGGTCAGGGGATCGATCGACCGGGTCGACGAGACCCACTCCGGCGATCTCGTCGTCATCGACTACAAGACCGGCAAGAGCGACCGCTACACGGCGCTCAGCACCGAGAACCCCACTCCCCACGGCCAGTTCCTCCAACTCGCCCTCTACGCGGCGGCCGCCAGGATCGTGCTCGACCGACCCGAGGCCGCGGTCCACGGGTCCTACTGGTTCGTCACCCGCCGAGGCGGCCACCAGTCCGCCGGCTACGCGGTCACCGACGACGTCGCCGCCCGCGCCCTCGGCGTCGTCGAGCAGATCATCGACGGCATCGGCGCCGGCGTCTTCCCGCAGGCCCCGGCCGCGCCCGGCTGGCGCATGTTCGTCGACTGCCACTTCTGCGAGCCCGACGGGCTGGGCACGTCGCACCAACACGCCGACTTCACCCGTCTGCTGAGCAACCCCGATCCCGACCTCGAACGGTGGGTTGCCGTGGCCACCACCGGCGACGAAGGGGGCGACGCGTGAACGGCGACGACCAGCTCGACCTCTTCTCGGGGGCCGCAGTACCCAACGAGCCCGACGCGCTGGCGCCGGCGCCGTTCGCCGACGAGATCGCCGAGCCCGACCGAGCCGCGCCGGGCGAGCTGCCGGCCGACGAAGCCCAGCGGGTACGTATTCGCACCGACCGGTCGTCCACCCTGTTCGTCGAAGCCGGCGCCGGCTCGGGCAAGACTCGGGCCCTCGTCGACCGGGTCGAGGCGCTGGTACTGCACGACGGCATCGGCATGGAGTCCATCGCCGCCATCACCTTCACCGAGAAGGCTGCGGCCGAGTTGCGCGACCTCATCCGGCAACGCTTCGAGGAGGCGGCCCGCGCCGCGGCGAACGACGACGACGCCGTCGAGCCCGAACGCCACGCCCTCGCCACCCGGGCGCTCGCCGAGCTCGACGGTGCCGCGGTGGGCACACTCCACTCGTTCGCCCAGCGCATCCTCAACGAACACCCGGTCGAGGCCGGGCTGCCCCCCGGGGTCGAGGTGCTCGACGAGATCGGGTCGCAGGTCGAGTTCGAGGCCCAGTGGCACCAGTTCCTCGACGAGCTGCTCGACGACCCCGCCATGGGTCGCTCGATCCTCGCCCTCGAGGCCGCCGGCGTCCGGCTCGACGCGCTGCGCCAGCTCGCGCTGCAGATGACCGACAACTGGGATCTCGTCGCCGAGCGGCTCGACCGTGGTGCCCCGCCGCCACCGGCGTTCGACCTCGCCGGGCTGTTGGCCCGCTTCGACGACATCATCGCGCTCCGCGAGCACTGCACGGCCGACGACGACGTCCTGCTCGGCAAGTTCACATTCCTCCACGAGAGCAGGGCCCGCCTGGCCGCCGGGGTCGATGAGATCGATCAGATGGCGATCGCCGGCGGGATGGGTGAGAAGGGACCGAGCGGCGAGAGGATCGGTCCCGGCAACGGCGGCAAGGCGGCCAACTGGACCGTGCCCGTGGCCGAAGTCAAGGAGGCGATCAAGCAACTCGCCCGCGACTGCGACGCCACGGTGGCCGCGGTCACCCGCGGCGCGTTGGCGCACATCGCCGGCCGCCTGGGTGACTTCGTGGTGACCATGGCGGAGCAACGGCGGGAGACCGGACGGCTCGAGTTCCACGACCTGCTCGTCCATGCCCGCCGGGTGCTGCGCTCTCCCGACCACGGCATCGAGGTCCGCCGGTCGCTGCGGGAGCGCTACCTGCGCTTGCTGCTCGACGAGTTCCAGGACACCGACCCGATCCAGATCGAACTCGCCGCGTTGATCGCCGCCGACCCCGACTCGAACGGCGACGGCGGGAGCGACGACTGGGCCGAGCTCGACATCGACCCGGGTCGGCTGTTCCTCGTCGGCGACCCCAAGCAGTCGATCTACCGGTTCCGCCGGGCCGACATCGGCGTCTATCTCGCCGCCCGCGACCGGTTCCCGGGTGGGCCGAGCCTCTCGGTCAACTTCCGCACCGTCGCCCCGGTGATCCAGTGGATCAACGACGTGTTCTCGGCCCTGATCCGGGCCGACCCCGGGAGCCAGCCCGACTATGCCGCGCTCACCGCGTACCGCGCCGAGGCCGCGCCCACCGGCCCCGGGGTCGCCCTGCTCGGGGCCGAAGCGATCGGCACGAAGCTCGATGCCGACGGGCTGCGCGAGGCCGAGACCCACGACATCGCCGCCACCGTCGCCGCCGCCCTGCACGGGCCGGTCCCGTGGCAGGTCCACGACGATCGCCTCCCCGACGGAACGGCCGGATGGCGCCCGGCTGCACCGAGCGACGTGTGCATCCTCCTCCCGGCCCGCACGAGCCTGCCCTTCCTCGAACGGGCGCTCGACCGCGTCGGTGTGCCCTACCGGGCCGAGACCTCGTCGCTCGTCTACGCCACCCGAGAAGTACGCGAGTTGATGCTGGCGCTGCGGGCGGTGGCCGACTCCACCGACGAACTGGCCACCGTTGCCGCCCTCCGATCGTTCGTCTACGGCTGCGGCGACGACGACCTCGCCCACTGGCGGCTCGGACTCGGCGGACGGTTCTCACTGCGGGCGCCGCTTCCCGAGGGCTGGCACGGTCACCCGGTGGGCGACGGGCTCGCCCACCTCGCGTCGCTGCACGAGGCGAGGCTGTGGTCGAACCCGGCCGAGTTGCTCGACCGACTCGTGCGCGAACGGGGCGTGCTGGAGACCGCGGTGGCCACCGGCGCGCCCCGCGACGTGTGGCGCCGGCTCCGGTTCGTGATCGACCAGGCCCGGGCCTGGACCGACGCCGGCGGCCGCGACCTGCGGGCGTATCTCGAGTGGGCCCGGCTGCAGGGAGCCGACAACGCCCGGGTCAGCGAGACCGTGCTGCCCGAGACTGACGACGACTCGGTTCGGATCATGACGGTCCACGGCGCGAAGGGCCTCGAGTTCCCCATCACCGTGCTCGGTGGCATGACCACCCAGATGACTCGTCCGCCGATGGGCCCCTCGATCTCGTTCCC
>JAUIML010000193.1 GCA_030432715.1 Acidimicrobiia bacterium
CGGGGTCGTCGAGCGGCTCGAGGTGCGGGAGCCGCTTGCGGACCCGCTCGCGCACGTCGTCCGGCGAACCCGACCGATCGAGCCCGACGTCGCGCAACATGCCACCGGCGAGCGGCCACCACACGTTCGGCTCCCCGTACGGCGCGCACGCTCCCTCGAGGAGCAGCGCGTCGGGATGCTGGGCGAGCACGGGTCGCAGCGCCTCGCTGACGAGTCGCGACTTGCCGATGCCCGGTTCGCCGGTGACGGCGACGATCGCGCCGCGTCCGGCGAGGACCGACGAGCTGAGCATGCCGAGCTCGGCCCGGCGACCGACGAAGGCCACGTCGGAGACCCAACGCTGAGCGGCCACGCCGATGTCGACACCTTCCGCACGCCACACCGTGGTCGCCTGACCGCGGCCGCGCAGCTGCTGCGCCGCGAACTCGCTGAAGTGGAGCACCGAGGAGCACAGCTGCCGGGTGTCATCCCCGACGAGGACCGACCCCGCCGGTGCGAGCTCCTGGAGCCGTGACGCCGTGTTCACGACGTCACCCATGGCGGTGTAGTCGGTGCCGGCGAGGGTGCCCACCAACACCTCGCCGGTGTTCACCCCGATCCGCATCTGCACGAAGTCGGCCGGGTGCTCCTCGCGGAACTCGGCGAGCACCTCCTGCATGCCGAGCCCGGCCCGGACGGCGCGGTCGGCATCGTCCTCGTGGGCGACCGGAGCACCGAACAGGGCGATGATCGCGTCGCCGAGCACCTTGTCGACCACGCCGCCGTGCTCCTCGACGACCTCGACGAGCAGCTCGAAGACCGAGTCGACGAGCCGCTTCACCTGCTCGGGGTCGCGCTGCTCGGAGATGCTGGTGAAGCCGACGATGTCGGCGAACAGCACGGTCACCAGTCGGCGTTCGTCGTGGCGCTTGGTCAGCTCATGACCACAGGTGCTGCAGAAACGGGCGTCGTCGTCGACGGCGGCCCGACAGCTCGGACACTCCATCCCGACAGCGTAGGCGGGGATCCTCCTCGCGGATGACCCTGGTTCACCGCGACGGATGATGTTCCTCACCGCCGCGACTCCCTACGGTGGAGACATGAGCGCGGTCCGCCATTCGATGCACTGGTTGCGCGAACACCCGCGCGTCGCCGACGGGCTCTTCACCGCGCTGCTCCTGGCGATCGTCATCCCCTTCTCCGCCAGCGCCGATTTCGAGAACGGCCAACGGGAGATCGGCGGTCTCGGCTGGACCCTGTTGGTCCTCATGAACCTGCCGGTGGCCTGGCGAAGGACCGCGCCGATCGCGGCCATGTGGGTCGGTGTCCCGACCACATTGCTCTTCTGGATCCTCGACTATCCGGACGACCCGGCCGGGGCCAGCCTGCTCATCCTCATCTACAGCCTGGCCGCCCACGCCGGACGACCCCGCTCGATCCGCCACTTCTGGGTCGCGTTCGCCCTGTTGACCGGCGTGATGGTCGCCGGCGTGGTCTCCAACGAGGACGACCTCCCCTGGCTCGCCGTGCCTGCCAACGTCGTGGTGTTCGGCACGGCGTGGATCCTCGGCGACAACCTGCGCACGCGCCGCCAGTACCTGGCCGAACTCGAGGAGAAGGCCGCCCGCACCGAGGAGCAACACCAGGCCGAGGCAGCCCGCGCCGTGAGCGAAGAACGCACCCGGATCGCACGCGAGCTCCACGACGTGGTCGCTCACTCGATGAGCGTGATGGTGGTGCAGGCGGGCGCAGCCCGTCGGATGCTCGACCGCGACCCCGCCCAGGCGTCCGAGGCCCTGGCCGCGATCGAGGAGACCGGCCGAGAGTCGCTCACCGAGATGCGTCGCGTCCTCGGCGTGCTACGCAGCGACGACGACCTCGCAGAGCTCGCGCCGGCCCCGGGACTCGACGACTTCGACCGCCTCCTCCAGCACTGCGACGAAGCCGGACTCCCGGTCGAGCTGGTCGTGACCGGCGAGGTCCGCCGACTGGCGCCCGGGCTGGAGATGAACGCCTACCGGGTCGTCCAGGAGTCGCTGACCAACTCGCTGAAGTACGCGGGTTCGGCCAGCGCCGTCGTCCATCTCGACTACCGACCCGATGCCCTCGAGGTCGCCGTCACCGACGACGGCCGGGGTGCCGCCGCGGCGGCCGGCGGCAGCGGTCAGGGACTCGTGGGCATGCGCGAGCGGGTCGAGGCCTACGGTGGGCACCTGGAAGCCGGACCCTGCCCGGGCGGCGGCTTCGCCGTACGAGCCACGTTCCTCACCGACAGCGGATGATCCCCACCCACCCACGATGACCGACTCCCCGAGACTGCGCGTCGCCGTGGTCGACGACCAGGCGCTGATGCGCACCGGATTCCGGATGATCCTGGAGTCCGCCGACATCGACGTCGTCGCCGAGGCCGCGAACGGTCACGAGGCGCTGGCCGTCGTCGCCCAGACCCGCCCCGACGTGGTGCTCATGGACATCCGCATGCCCGAGCTCGACGGCGTCGAGGCCACCCGGCGGATCACCGAGTCGGACTCGACCGCCCGGGTGCTCATCCTCACGACCTTCGACCTCGACGAATACGTCTACGCCGCGCTCCGGGCCGGCGCGGCCGGGTTCCTGCTCAAGGACACACCGCCCGAGAGGCTCATCGACGCGGTGCGCGTCGTCGCCGCCGGCGAAGCCCTGCTCGCGCCATCGGTGACCCGGCGCCTCGTGGAGGAGTTCGCGTCCAGCACCGCTGCGGCACCGGTTGCGGGTCTCGACGACCTCACCGAACGTGAGACCGAAGTGCTCCGGGAGATGGCTCGGGGCCGGTCGAACGCCGAGATCGCCGAGGTGCTGTTCGTCGGCGAGACCACGGTCAAGACCCACGTGGGACGCGTGCTCATGAAGCTCGGCGTCCGCGACCGGGTGCAGGCCGTCGTGGCCGCCTACGAGTCGGGCCTGATCCGACCGGGTCAGGGTTCACCCTGACCCGACCCCGAGTCGGGGTCATCCTCACGGAGGACACCCCGGCCTCCGGCATCCATCCCGGTCATGAGCCGCGAATCAGCACTGCGCCCGACGACGCGGTGATCGGCGAATTCGTACCGTCGAGGCATACCTCCCACATGCCCGAAAGGCGGACCAATGACGGTTCTCGATCCCCCGATCACCTCCCTCACCAACCCACGACCGGCCAACATCGCGGCCGGTGCGGTCGGCGTCTCGAAGATCTACGGCTCCGGCGACACGGTCGTCCGGGCCCTCGACGATGTCGATGTCGACTTCGTCGAAGGCCACTTCACCGCCATCATGGGACCGTCCGGTTCGGGCAAGTCGACGCTGATGCACTGCCTCGCCGGTCTCGACACCGTGAGCGCCGGCGAAATCTACATCGGCGACACCGACCTGTCGGGCCTGTCGGAGCGGGACCTGACCCTGCTGCGCCGTGACCGCATCGGTTTCATCTTCCAGGCGTTCAACCTCGTCCCCACCCTGTCGGCCCTCGAGAACATCACCCTCCCGATGGACCTGGCCGGCATCAAGCCCGACCAGGCCTGGCTCGACGAGGTGATCAGCACCGTCGGCCTCGGCGACCGCACTGACCATCGTCCCAACGAGCTCTCCGGCGGCCAGCAACAGCGCGTCGCCGTGAGCCGGGCCCTGGCCAGTCGCCCGCAGATCATCTTCGCCGACGAACCCACCGGCAACCTCGACTCCACCACCGGCGCCGAGATCCTCGCCTTCATGCGGCGGGCGGTCCGGGAGCTGGGCCAGACCATCGTGATGGTGACGCACGATCCCGTCGCCGCGTCCTACGCCGATCGGGTGATCTTCCTGGCCGACGGCAGGATCGTCGACGAGCTCCACGGTCCGACCCCCGAGTCGGTCCTCGACCGCATGAAGTCCCTGGGGAGCTGACATGTTGCGCCTCACCCTTCGCAATCTCGCGGCCAACAAGGCCCGCTTCCTCATGACCACCTTCGCCGTGGTCCTCGGCGTCGGCTTCGTCGTGTCGAGCTTCGTCATGTCCGACGGACTCCGGTCCACGTTCGGCGCGCTGTCGGAGGACATCACCGCCGGCACCGATCTGCTGGTCCGGCCCACGAGCGAGTTCGGAGAACCGCTCCCCCTCCCCGAGGACCTCGTCACCGAGATCCTGGCCGTCGACGGCGTCGACAACGCCGAGGCCTTCATGGAGTCGGCCGAGAACGAGCTCCAGCCGATCAAGGCCGACGGCAGCACCATCACCACGGCGGGACCGCCTCAGCTCACGTTCGCGTGGAACGACGACACCGAGATCGGGGCCTTCACGATCGTCGAGGGCACCGCGCCCGACGAGCCGCGCGAATTCTCGATGGACCACACCGCCGCCGCGAAGCACGGCTTCGAGATCGGCCAGACCTACGACTTCGTCACGCCGCTCGGCGTCGAGGAGGACTTCACCTTCGTCGCCACCACGAGTTTCGGGGCCGACAACGCAACCGTCGGCGCGACCCTCATGCACGTCTCGCTGGCCGAGGCCCAGCGCCTCTTCGGCGACCCCGGCACGGTGCAGCAGATCGCGATCAGCGTCGACCCCGGTGTCGATGCCGCTGCCGTTGCGAACGACATCGCCGCCGTGCTCGGAACCACCACCGCGGAGATCGTCGATCAGGCGACCGTGACGGCCGAACAGAAGGCCGAGTTCACCGAGGGCATCGACATCGTCGGCAACGTGCTGCTCGGCTTCGCGATCGTGTCGCTCTTCGTCTCGATCTTCATCATCTACAACACCTTCGCCATCGTGCTCGGACAACGCGTGCGGGAGATGGGCCTGCTCCGGGCCATCGGTGCCGACGCGGCGCAGCTGCGCCGCTCGGTCGTCGCCGAAGCCGTCATCATCGGGGTCATCGCCAGTGCGATCGGCCTGGCTGCGGGGGTCGGCATCGCCGCCCTGCTGACCGCGGTCTTCGAGGCCGTCGGTGCCGAGTTGCCCGCCTACCCGACGATCCTGTCGGCTCGCACCGTCGTCCTGGCCTTCGTGCTGGGCATCGGCGTGACGGTCGCCTCGTCGATCGCCCCGGCCCGAGCCGCGGCCGGCATCTCGCCGATCGAGGCCATCCGCGACGGCGCGGCCGTCACCCCGGAGAACGGCCGTCAGCGACTCGTCCGCGGCGCGATGACCCTTCTCGCCGGTGTCGCCGTCGGTTCCTTCGGCCTCTTCGGCCCCGGACTCGGCACCCTTGCCCTGGTCCTCACGCTGGGCAGTGCCGCCGTCCTCGTCTTCCTCGGGCTCACCCTCGCCAGCCCTGCCGTCGCCCGTCCGCTCACCGCGGTCCTGGGTTGGCCGGTGGCGAAGCTCATGGGCACCGCCGGTGGCCTGGCCCGAGGCAACGCCAGCCGCAACCCCCGCCGCACGGCGACCACCGCGGCCGCGCTCATGATCGGGCTGTCGCTCGTGACCATGGGCTACGTCGTCGGTGAGTCGGTGAAGTCGAGCCTCGGCAACCTGATCGCCGACTCGGTGTCCGCCGACTACGTGATCGCGGGGATGGACGAGGCCGCGCTACCGCCGGTGTTCGCCGACGAGCTCGCCGCCAGCGGCCAGTTCGAGGCGGTGACCGGCATGCGCTACGACGAGGCCCGGCTCGGGGCCGATGTACGGGAGGTGACCGCGCTCGACATGGGGACCATCGACGTCCTGTTCGACATCGACCTCGAGGCCGGCTCGATCCCGGCGTCCGATGCCACCGACGTCATCCTGCTCCACGACGAGCTGGCCGCCGATCTGGCCGCCGATGTCGGCGACACGGTGCCGATCGAGTTCGTGAGCGGCCACACCGCCGACCTCACCGTGGCCGGGATCTACGCCGATGCCACGATCTTCGAGGACCCGCTCGTGCCCGACCAGGTGTTCGACGCCGCTGGCGCGGAGGTCGCCGACGAATGGGTGGCCGCCGTCCTCCCCGATGGTGTCTCGACCGCCGACCTGGCCCCGTTCGTGGCCGAACTGGAGCGGACCTACCCCCAGGTGTCGATCGACACCGCCTCGGAGTTCCAGCAGTCCTTCGAGGACACGATCGACTCGATGCTCCTCGTGGTCAACGCGCTGCTGGCCCTCGCGATCGTGATCGCCCTGATCGGCATCGCCAACACCCTGGCCCTGTCGGTGCACGAGCGGACCCGTGAACTCGGCCTGCTCCGCGCCGTCGGGATGACCCGGCGCCAGACCCGGCGCATGGTGCGCTGGGAAGCGGTCCTCGTGGCGCTGTTCGGGGCCGTGCTCGGCGTGGCCGCCGGCAGCCTGTTCGGCTGGGGTGTGGTCAGTGCCCTACCGGCCGACACGTTCGGCGGGTCGCTGACGATTCCGATCCCCCAGATCGTGCAGGTGGTCGTCCTGGCCGCCATCGCCACGCTGGTCGCCGCCTGGCTGCCGGCTCGGCGGGCCGGGAAGCTCGACGTGCTCGACGCGATCGCCCACTGACCCTCCCCCACCGAGAAGGTACGGGGGTCCGACCCCCGTACCTTCTCGGGTCGTGGGGCGAACCGAATGTGTCGGTGAACCGGCGACGCTGAGGCCTAACCTTTCCTGACCACCCCCATTCTGGAGATGTCATGACGCAGGCGACCGTGACCACCGAACCCGCGGCGCGGGCCGTTGGCGCCAAGAAGTACTACGGCGAGGGAGACACCGAGGTGCGCGCCCTCGACGATGTCGACGTCGAGTTCGAGCGCGGCAAGTTCACCGCGATCATGGGCCCGTCCGGCTCGGGCAAGTCGACGCTGATGCACTGCCAGGCCGGTCTCGACACCCTCACGGGCGGTCAGGTGTTCATCGGCGACACCGATCTGTCGTCGCTCAGCGAGCGCGAGTTGACCCTCCTGCGCCGCGATCAGGTCGGCTTCATCTTCCAGGCGTTCAATCTCGTCCCGACGCTGTCGGCGCTCGAGAACATCACCCTCCCGATGGATCTCGCCGGGGTGAAGCCCGACCAGGCCTGGCTCGACGAGGTGATCAGCACCGTCGGCCTCGGCGACCGCACCGACCATCGCCCCAACGAGCTCTCCGGCGGCCAGCAGCAGCGCGTGGCCGTCAGCCGGGCGCTTGCGAGTCGGCCCGAGATCATCTTCGCCGACGAACCCACCGGCAACCTCGACTCCACGACGGGCACCGAGATCCTGGCCTTCATGCGCAAGGCGGTCGACGATCTGGGCCAGACCATCGTCATGGTCACCCACGATCCCGTTGCTGCGGCCTACGCCGACCGCGTCATCTTCCTGGCCGACGGCAAGATCGTCGACGAGCTGCTCGATCCCGACGCCGAGCAGGTGATCGACCAGATGAAGAAGCTGCGCTGATGATCTGGAAGCTCATCCGGCGCAACGTCGCCGGCACGCCGTTCCGGTTCCTTCTGACCTGTTCGGCCGTCACCGCCGGCGTCATGTTCGTCGTCGGCATCTTCGTGTTCACCGACGGGCTGCGCCAGACCTTCTCCGAGCTGGCCGGCGACATCGAGGGCAACGTCGACCTCGCGGTGCGCACCGAGGTCGAGTTCGGCGGCGCCTTCAACCGGCCCGTGATCGACGTCGCCGT
>JAUIML010000194.1 GCA_030432715.1 Acidimicrobiia bacterium
CACCTCGTAGCCGAAGTCGACGTGGCCCGGGGTGTCGATGAGGTTGATGACGTGGTCGTCCCACTCGAGGCGGACCGACTGGAGCTTGATGGTGATGCCCCGCTCACGCTCGAGGTCCATCGAGTCGAGGTACTGGGCCCGCATGTCGCGGGCGTCGACCGCGCCGGTGAGTTCGAGCATGCGGTCGGCGAGCGTCGACTTGCCGTGGTCGATGTGGGCGATGATCGACGTGTTGCGGATGCGCTCGAGGTCCATGGCAGTTCTGACGATAACGAGCAGCCGACGATACCGACCCATGGGTGCGATCCCGTGCCGGTTCCCGATACGCTTCCGACGTTCTTTCGAGCCGCCCGACGGCAAACCCAGTAGGTAGACGTGGCCAACATCAAGTCGCAGATCAAGCGCAACCGACAGACCGAGAAGCGCAACCTCCGCAACCGCAAGGTTCGCTCGGAGCTGCACACCCGCACCAAGACCGCGCTGAACGCGATCGAAGAGGGCGAAGACGCCGAAGAGGCGGTCAAGGCCGCCATCAAGCGCATCGACAAGGCCGCCCAGAAGGGTGTGCTCAAGAAGAACACCGCAGCCCGGCGCAAGAGCCGTCTGCAGCGTCGGCTCAACGCCGCTTCCTGAGCAACCCCACACCGATCTCCGAACGACCGGCCCGAGGGCCGGTCGTTTCGCGTTCGGCCCGCTGATCGGTCAGCGTCGGCCCGAGAGGCTCGCGAGCCGGGCGACCAGGACCTCCATCACGAGCTCGGGCGGCCAGTCGACCGTGCCCCGCAGCTGCATGTCGGCGGTGGCGAGCAGCTCGATGGCGCGGGCCAGCTTCTCGGTACCGAGGCGCCGGCTCTGCTGCAGGGCTTTCTTGGCCGGGAAGGTCGAACCCTTCATGCCCAGGAGTTCTGCCGCCTGCTTGTCGGACCCGACCCCGGCGCCGTCGAGGCGCAACATGTTGCCGTAGCGCCGGTGCAGCGTGGCCATCAGCCGGAAGGCCGCGCCGTTGCGGTCGGCCGGGGAGCCGTCGTAGGGAATGAGACGGGTCAGCACGCTCAGGGCCTCGGCCACGTTGCCGCTGTCGATCGCATCGTCGAGCGCCCACGGGACAGTGCCGCCCTTCTCCGTGCCGCCGTAGGTGGCCACGTCGGCGGCGGTCACCTTCGCCCCTGCACCGAGGGCGCCCTCGAGCGTGCGAACGATGCCGACCACCCGCCCCGAGTCGTCGCCGATCAACTCCTCGATCGCGGTCACGGCGTCGCGAGCGAACTCGAGCGACGAGTGGCCGAGTTGGTCACGCAACCAGACGCCGGCCTCCTTGCCGCGACCGGCCGTGGTCTTCACGGTCACCCCGCCGGCGACCTCGATCGCCTCCTTGAGCGCCTTGGGCAACGCCGGCATCTTGTCGACCTTGGGCTCGACGCCCTTCTCCCAGACGAGCACCAGGTCGGTGCTGTCGAGCGGTTCGGCGAGCATCTTCACCAGCGGCCCGTAGTCGTCCTTGCGGCTGAAGCGGCTCACATGGCGACCGACCACGACTCGCTTGTCGGTCAGGAACGGCGGCGTGCGGGCCGCATCGACGAGGCGCAGCGCGTCGTAGCCGCCGTCGTCGTTGCGGTAGTCGCTCTCGCCGAGGATCTCGAGCATCAGACCCCGGTCACCGTCGCCCACCAGCTCGTTCACCGCCGAAGTGACGGCTTCGCCGACCAGCACCGGATCGTCGCCCAGGATGAGGTGGAGGCTCATGGGTTCACCCTCGCCGACACGCGAGCACCTCGCTCATCATGTCGGCCAGTCGCCGGTTGCCCTTCACGTCGTGAGCCCGCAGGATCCGGCACCCGAGGGCGATGCCGAGGGCGTGGGCCCCGAACGTGGCGTCGCGCCGGTCGTCGACTTCCGTGCCCGCCAACTCGCCGAGAAAGCCCTTGTTCGAGGCCGACAGGAACACCGGGAACCCCAGGGCGACGAGATCGTCGCTGTGGCGGAGCAACTCGGTCGACATCGCCGGGTTCTTGCCCAGGTCGAGCCCGGCGTCGACCATGATGCGTTCCCGGGGGATCCCCGCGGCCAACGCGGCGTCGGCCCGCCGCCGGAGGAACCCCACGACCTCGCTGCGCACGTCGGTGTAGATCGGTTCGGGATCGGGAATGCGGGGTCCGATACGGACCTGCGTGGCGACCACCGACGCGCCCGCAGCCGCGGCAGTGGGAAGGTAGTCGGGGTCGGCGAACCCGGAGATGTCGTTGCCGACGCAGGCTCCCGCGGCCAACGCTTCGCGGAGCACAGAGGCCCGGAAGGTGTCGACGGAGATCGGCAGGTCGAATCGGGAGCGCAGGGCCTCGACCGCGGGGACGACCCGCTCCATCTCCTCGTCAGGGGTCACTTCGGGGCCCGGTCCGGCCTTGACGCCGCCGATGTCGAGGAAGTCGGCGCCGTCCTCGACCAGGCCTTCGGCCTTGCGCAGAAATTCGTCGAAGTCCCAGTACTGCCCGCCGTCGTAGAACGAGTCGGGGGTGCGGTTCAGGATGCCCATCACCAGCGCTCGCGTCGTGATGTCGAATCGGGTGTCGCCCAGCGCCAGAAACATCGTGGCCGACCATAGCGGGCGCACCCCGGCACGACGGGCCCGACTCGCGGTCGGGGGCCTGCCAGGTCACCCGATCCCCCCGACGACCCGGAACTCGATTCGGGGCTCGACGGCGACGATCTCGAGGCGGATCGCACCGGCATCGATCACCCGGCCGACCTGCACCGTTCGCGCCCCCGGAACACGGTGCAGCGGCGGGGCGGCGATGGGCACTGCGCCGAAGCGGTCGACGATGGCCAGCACCGCATCGGCGTCGGCCCGATCACCGTCGCTCGCGACGACGAGCCAGAGGCGCCGCACGCCCGCCGTGCGGAGCCGCTCGAGCACGACCCGCGCCGGTGCCGGGTTGTCGAGTACGACGACGCTCCCACCCGATCGGTGGACGATCGTAACACCGTCGCCGAGGGCCGTCACTCCGTCGGCCGGGCTCGGCGCGAGCATCCAGGCTCCCGCACACACGACCACGCTGACCAGGGCCGATACCGTTCCCGCCCGAGGCCAGGGCCGCCACAACGCGAGACCGACCGCGCCGGCCAGGAGCGCGAGGGGCAGCGAACCGAGCATCGCTGCCGGCGCGGCGGCCGCGCCGGCGGCGATGCCTCCGATCCACCAGAGCAGGGCCTCGGTCGGCCAGTGGATGACCGTGGCCACCGTGCCCCCGAGCACGCCGGCGAGCAGTCCGGCGGTGCAGCCCCAGATCATCACCGCGCCGCTGGCGGGGCCGGCGAGCACGTTGGCCGGCAACGACGCGAGCGGGATCGGGCCGAAGATCGCCACGAGCACCGGCGAGACGGCGAGCTGCGCCGCCACCGTGGTCGCAACCGGCACCCGGAACCAGGCCGGCCCGGGAAGGCGCCCGGCCAGCGGTGCGCCCAGCCAGACGATGCCGGCGGTCGCCGCCGCCGACAGACGGAACGCCACCACGTGGACGAGGAAGGGGTCGACGAGGAGCAGTCCGGCGACAGCCCACGACAGGCCGGCCCGCCCGTCGGTCGGCCGCCCGAGCGCGGCCGACCCGATTCCGACGCCGGCCATGGCGGTCGCACGGAGGACCGAGGGTTCGAACCGGGTCATGATTGCGAAGAGGCCGAGCACGAGCAGCAGCACCGCGGCCCGTCCCGCAGGGCGGAGCCGACCGGCGACCGGCATGGCCACGGCGAGGACGAACGCGACGTTCTGGCCCGACACGACGAGCAGGTGTCCCAATCCCGCGGCCCGGAAGTCGTCGGCGGTCACCGGGCCCTGACCCCGGTCGTCACCCATGACCATCCCGAGGAACAGTGCGCGGTCGTCGCGATCGAGCGACGCCGCCCCGTCGGCCAGGGTGCGCCGCACCGCGTTCGCGGCGGAGCCCACCGGTGCGGCGCCGACCTCGGCCACCACCTCCGAGACCGTGAGGCGCCCGACGACATGGCGATGGATCGCCCTCGTGTCGCCCTCGGCCACCGGGCGGACGGTGCCCCGCAGATGCACGCGCTCGCCCGCCAGCGCATCGTCGAGTCGACCGGCGACCGACCCGTGGGCGCTCGCCACGATCAGGCGCCGACCCCATCGCACCGTGGCCCTCACGCCCACGGGCCCGCTCGCGCGCGGATCGTCGACGAGGGTCACCCAGTCGTCGAACTCGTCGGCCGGGGGAAGGTCGAGCGATCGCAGTGCGTGGGTGGAGGAAAGGCTGGCCAGGAGCATCATCGCCATCGCGCCCCACCAGATCGCCCCGCGCGAACGGCGCCGGAACCGCCACCACAGCACCGCGCCCCCGGCCAACCACCAGGGCACTGCGAACGCCGCCCAGGCACCGACGACGGCCCCGAGCACCAGGGCATGCGGGGTCACACCGACACCAGGGGTTCGAGCTGGGCCAGCCGGGAGGGGCCGATGCCGGCCACCTCCAGCAAGTCCTCGACCCGCTCGAACGGGCCCTCGCGCTCGCGGTGCTGGAGGATCGCGGCGGCGATGCTGGGACCGACCCCCGGCAGGGTTTCGAGTGCCGCCTGGTCCGCACTGTTGAGGTTGACGATGCCGCCGCCCTGCGATCCCGCGGGCTCGATCGCTCCCCCGGTCACCGGCTCGATCGCCGGTTCGTCCTCGCCCTCGACGGGCACCCAGACCCGCTGGCCGTCGGCCACCGGCGCAGCCAGATTGAGACGACTGCGATCAGCCTCGGGTGTCAGCCCGGCGGCGGCCTCGATCGCGTCGACGACCCGTGCGCCGGCCTCCAACTCGTGCACCCCGGGCCGCAGAACCGCGCCGTCGACGTGGACCACGATCGTCGTCGGCGCCGGGTCGGCGGGCGGCGTGACGAGCGGTCCGGCACCATCCACCCGGGGCAGCACGTCTTCCACCGGCGGCGGCGTCGGCGTGGCGAACGCCCACCACCCGGCCAGGCCGGCGGCGACGACACACAACGAACCGATCGCAATGCTCCCCGCACCGACGCCGAGTCGATCCGCGAGCGACTCCAGTAGACCCGACGCTTGCTTTCGTACGTCCACTCCCACACCTCTCTGCGAGGTTCACCGGGGGAAGTGGCGTTGGGGAGACCCTACCGACGAAGTCGGACAGTGGGTCTAGAAGAGTGCGGCGCTCAGCTTTCGCCGCCACTCCGCGGTGCGGGGGTCGTCGGGCCCGAGCACCTCGAGCAGGTCGACGTATTTCTGGCGGGCCTCATCGTCGTTCTTGACGGTGAGGAGCAGCTCGGCCAGCGTCGCATCGACGTCGTCGCCGACGTCGCCGGTGCGGGCCATGGCCGTGATACGACGGGTCTCGGGCGACTCCGGAATCCGCTCGAGGAGCTTGCACGCGGTTTCGGTCTCACCCTGCCCCACCAGCAACTCGGCAAGCGCCACGACCGCGCCGGGATGGTCGGCCTGGATCTCGAGCGCCTTGATCAGCGAAGCCTCGTCGCCGGCGGCGATCAGCTGGTCGATCTCGGAGAGTTCGGCCGAGGGCAGCAGCTTGGCGACGAACTCCTGGACCTGGGCCTCGCCCTGCGCACCCATGAAGCCGTCGACGATCTGCCCGTCCTTCATCGCGTAGACCGCGGGGATCGACTGCACCTTGAAGGCCTGCGCGACCGAGGGGTTGGCGTCGACGTCGACCTTGGCCAGTTCGACCTGCGCGCCGGTGGCGGCGATCACCTTCTCGAGGATCGGACCCAGTTGTTTGCAGGGCCCGCACCACTCGGCCCAGAGGTCGACCACGACCGGCACGGTCTTCGACCGCTCGATCACATCGACTTCGAACGTTGCGTCAGTTACATCAGCCATCGTGCCGTGCAACGTAGCCGAGTGCCGTTCGATTCCCATTCGCCGTGTCGACGGCGGGCCCCGGTCCGTGGTCAGATGCTCGACGGATGACCAAAGCCGTCGACCCTTCCGAGCTCTACACCGTGCTCCGCACCCCGGATCTGATCGATCCGGTGCTGATCGTGCACTTCGACGGATGGATCGACGCCGGCGTCTCGGCGGGCGCGGCGGTGCGGCATCTGGTCACGGTGACGGGCGCGGACCCGCTCGTCGAGTTCGACACCGAATGGCTGCTCGATCACCGAGCCCGTCGACCCACCATGCACATCATCGACGGGGTCAACGCGGGGATCGACTGGCCGACCATCGAGCTCTCGGCCGGTCGGGACACCAACGACCGTGACGTGCTGATCCTCCATGGCGCCGAGCCCGATCACAACTGGCGGGCGTTCACCTCTGCGATCGTCGATCTCGCCGACCGGTTCGGCGCCCGGCGGGCGGTCTCCCTCGGCGCCTACCCCGCGGCGGTGCCCCACACCCGTCCGTCGAGGCTGACGATCACGTCGCCCACGGTCGATCTGGCCCGCAGCAACGAGACGGAGGCGACCCTCGACGTGCCCGCGGGCATGGCGGCCGTGCTCGAGCAGGCGTTCGACGCCGCCGGCCTCGAGGCGCTGACGCTGTGGGCCCAGGTGCCGCACTACATCCCGCCGGGCCCCTACCCTGCCGCCACCCAGGCGCTGATCGAGGGGCTCGAGGAGTCGGCCGGCGTGTCGGTGCCGTCGGGGGAACTCGGCGAGCGGGCGCTCGCCACCCGGAACCGGCTCGACGAGCTCGTGTCCGACGAGGAGTCGCACAAGGCGATGCTGTCGGAGCTCGAGCGCCAACACGACCGCTACGGCCACGACGGCGAGACGCTCCCGACCAGCGACGAACTCGCCGCCGAGGTCGAACAGTTCCTGCGTGCGCAGGACGACGAACCCGAACCAGGAGACGACGATGAAGGTTGATGCCGGGATCATGGGGCCGCTGGACGGCATCGGCGATCGCGCCGCCGCCATGGAGGCCTTCGGCTACGACGGGCTGCTCACCGCCGAGCTGGCCCACGATCCGTTCTTCCCGATCCTGCTCGCCGCCGACCGAACCGAGTCCGTCGAGTTGGCCACCGGCATCGCCGTCGCGTTCTCCCGCAACCCGATGATCCTCGCCAACATCGCGTGGGACCTCCAGGAATTCTCGAAGGGCCGGTTCACCCTCGGTCTCGGATCCCAGATCAAGCCCCACATCGAGAAGCGCTTCTCGATGCCGTGGTCGAAGCCGGCGGCCCGCATGCAGGACATGATCGAGGCCATTCACGCCATCTGGGACTGCTGGCGAACCGGCGAGAAGCTCGACCATCGCGGCGAGTTCTACCAGCACACCCTGATGACGCCGATGTTCTCTCCGGGCGTGAGCGACTTCCCCGATCCGAAGATCTCCCTGGCCGCGGTCGGTCCGCTGATGACCAAGGTCGCGGGCCGGGTGGCCGACGGCTTCGTCTCCCACTCGTTCCAGACCGCCGACTACCTGCGCGACGTCACCATGCCGGCGCTCGAG
>JAUIML010000195.1 GCA_030432715.1 Acidimicrobiia bacterium
CGGATGGGGACGGATGCAGCTCATCCCCGGGGGCGTCCATGCCGACGCCGTCGACAACCTCGTCGCCGGCGAGTACCTCACGATCTATTCCGCCACGCCCTCCGAAGCCGATCCCGACGGATTCCCGGTCGGCGTCGGCTTCCACCACATGTGCACGACACGGATGTCGGCGGACCCAGCCGAGGGTGTCGTCGATGCCGACTGCCGGGTCCACGGCGTGGACAATCTCTGGATCGCCGGTAGCTCGGTGTTCTCGACGCCGGGAGTCGCCACGCCGACCTACACGATCGTGGCGTTGGCCATTCGCCTGGCCGATCATCTCAAGGCGCGTCTCGGGTAGCTTGACGGCGAACAGGCGTTCGTCCATCCTGGGACGATGCCCGAACGCACGTTCGTCGACCCACAACGCAGTTTCGACGACCTGGGTACCGCCCTCCACGATGTCACCTTCGTCGTCATCGACCTCGAGACCACCGGCGGTTCGGCCACCGACTGTGCCATCACCGAGGTGGGCGCGGTGAAACTCAAGGGCGGCGAGTGCCTGGGCACCTACCAGACCCTCGTCGATCCGGGCTGTGCGATCCCTCCCGAGATCACCGTCATCACCGGCATCACCCAGTCCATGGTGATGCGGGCCCCCCGGATGGAGGCGGTCATGCCGTCGCTGCTCGAGTTCATCGGCGACGGCGTGATCGTCGGTCACAACATCCGCTTCGACATCGGCTTCCTCGACGCAGCTCTCGCCCAGCAGGGCCGGCCCCGGCTCCCCAATCGTTCGATCGACACGCTGGCCCTCGCCCGACGGCTCCTGCGCGACGAAGTGCCCAACTGCAAGCTCGGTACGCTCGCCGACCGCCTGCGGTTGAACCACACCCCCAGTCATCGGGCCCTCGACGACGCCCTCGCGACCGGCGACCTACTCCACCTCCTGCTCGAGCGAGCCGGGTCGCTGGGGGTCACCGGCCTCGACGACCTGCTGGTCCTGCCCAAGATGGCCGGGAGCGCGCAGGCCAAGAAGCTGCCCCTCACCGATGGCCTGCCCCGCGAGCCGGGCGTCTATCTGTTCGTCGACGACCGGGGGGACGTCCTCTACGTCGGCAAGGCCGCCAACCTCCGGTCGCGCGTGCGGAGCTACTTCTCCACCGACGAACGACGCAAGGTCGGCCAGCTCCTGCGCGAGACGAAGCGCATCGACCACCACGTGTGCCGCAACGGGCTCGAGGCCGCGGTGCTCGAACTGCGGTTGATCCACCGCCATCTCCCCCGTTTCAACCGCCAGGGCACCCGATCGAGCAAGTACCCCTACGTCAAGCTCACCCTCGACGAACGCTTCCCGCGGCTCTCCGTGGTGCGCACCGTGAAGGACGACGGCGCCCTCTACCTCGGGCCGATCTCGTCGACGAAACGGGCCAAGCGCGTCATCGAGGCCATCGAGTCGGCCGTCCCGATCCGCCGCTGCACCGTCCGCTCCACCGGTCGTCTCGAGCGGCCCACGTGCGCGCCCGCCCAGATCGGCGTGGCTGCCTGTCCGTGCTCGGGGGCCACCTCCGCCGATGACTACGCGGCCATGATCGACGAGCTGGTCGACACCCTCACCCGCGATCCCGCCCGGCTGCTCCAACCGCTGGAGGAACGCATCGAGATGCTGGCCGCCAGCGAACGCTACGAAGAGGCCGCCGACGTCCGCGACCGAGCCGAGGCCCTGGCCGGCGCGCTCCGTCGCACCCGCCGCTTCGACCTGCTCCGGCGGGCCGGGCGGGTCCGCCTCTCGATCGGCTCGGCGTGGGCCGAACTCGACCGCGGCCTGCTCGTGGCGTGCGGTGCCGACGGTGAGACCGGCTCGCTGTGGGACGAGGGGCTCGCCGTCGAGGCCCCCGCTCGGATCCCTCCCGGCGCGACGCGGCTCCCGGTCCCGCACCGCGACGAGGCCGACGAGCTCCTCACGATCGCCGGATGGCTCGACCGCAACGCGGCCAGGATCACCCTCGACGAGGTCAGCGGCGTGCTGGTCGAACCGCTCCCGCGGATTCCGTCCTACGCACCACAGGGCAAGAGCCCGGCCCGTCGCACCACCGAACGCACCGGCGTCGGCGACGACGCTCGGGGACGTCGCCGATGGATCCGGATGCCGCGCTAGTCAGCCCGCCAACGCCTCGACCTTGGCCGCCGCCCGCCCGTCGTCGATCGCCGCGGCCGCCGACTCGACACCCGCCTCGAGATCGCCGACGATTCCCGCGGCCAGGAGCCCGGCTGCGGCATTCAGGACCACGATGTCGCGCTTCGGGCCCGGCTCACCGGCGAAGACCCTCCGGGCGATGTCGGCGTTGACGGCCGCGTCACCGCCGGCGAGATCCTCGGGCGTCGCCGGCGCGAGACCGAGTGCCGCAGCGTCGACTGCGAGCTCGGTGATCTCGCCACCCTCGAGTGACAGCATCTTCGACGGCCCCGTGGTAGTCAGCTCGTCGAGTCCGCCCTCGCCGTGGACCACGAGCGACCGGACCGAACCGGTGGCCCGGAGCACCCGGATCATCCGGTCGGCGATGGACCAGTCGGCCACACCGATCACCTGGCGGCGCAGCCGGCCGGGGTGGCTGAGCGGGCCGAGGATGTTGAAGACCGTCGGGATACCCAGCTCGGCCCGCACAGGCCCGACATGGCGCATGGCGGGATGGAAGGTACGGGCGAACGCGAAGCCGACGCCGTGGTCGCGCACCTGCGCCTCGAGCGTCTCGGGCGAGACGTCGACGTCGATCCCCAACTGTTCGAGCAGGTCGAAGCTTCCCGAGGTCGACGAGGCCTTCCGGTTGCCGTGCTTGCAGACGGTGGCACCCGCACCCGCCGCCACGAACGACGCCATGGTCGACACGTTGAGGGCGTGGATCCGCCGGCTCGGCGCGCCACCCACCCCGACGATGTCGATCGTGTCGTCGGGCACCGCCAGCGGGGTCGCCGCGTCGATCATCGCACCCTGGAGGCCGGTCAGTTCCTCGACCGTTTCGCCCTTGATCCGCAGGCCGACGATGAACGCGGCGATCTGCGCGTCGGTGGCCTCTCCGGCCAGGATCGTGGCCAGCACGGCCCGGGTGGAGTCGGCGTCGAGGTCGTTGCCGTCGGCCAGGGTGCCGAGCACTCCCGGCCATCCGCCGTGCGCGTCGAGGGTCGTCATTCGGAGGACCGTAGCGCGCCGGTAGCATCGCCTCGTGCTCGATTCGCTCAACCGATCGGTCGTGATGGCCGGCGCCATGATGACGCTGCTCATCGCCGTCCCCGCCGCCATCGTCACCGCGTGGCTCTCCGACGACGGCGCCACCGACGAATCCAACTGGACCCTGCTCGCCCTGCTGGCCATCGTGATCGCCTACCTCCTCGGCGGCGCCCTCGCCGGTCGTGCCGTGCCCACCGCTCCGTTCGTCAACGGCGCCGCGGCCACGCTGTTGGCATTCGTGATCGTGCAGGGTGTGGCGATCGTGCTCCGTCTCGGCCGGGGCGACGACATCAACCTCGTGGCCCTGCTGTTCAACGGCATGCTCGCCGCCTCGTTCGGCACGTTCGGCGCCGATTTCGGCGCACGCTGGGCCGCTCGGCATCCCCACCCCCTAGCCTGAGAGCGGTGGCGGGGAGCCGACTGGATGGCCGCGACCCACTTCGGTGGGTCGAGGAAAGTCGGGGCTCCGCAGGGAAGGGTGCTGGCTTGCGCCAGTCGAGGTGACTCGCAGGAAAGTGCCACAGAAAACAGACCGCCGATCGGTTTCGCCACCGTTCGGTAAGGGTGAAACGGTGCGGTAAGAGCGCACCAGCATCCCGGGCGACCGGGATGGCTAGGCAAACCCCACCCGGAGCAAGGTCACACAGGGAGAGGGCGTCCCGTCCGCAGACACTCCCGGGTAGACCGCACAGATGGATGGTCATCCACGGAGACACCGGCTTCCACCCGGTGTCTCCCGGACAGAACCCCGCTTACAGGTCGACTCCCCGCCACCACCCAGCACGCATTTTGCAGATCTGCACACCGTCCCTGAAGATGGGCCCGGGCCACGGATCGGCCAACGGCTGCACGAACGCAGCAGCCCCGGCCCGACCTGAGGAGGATCCATGGGTTTCCCGGACAACATCGGCATCATCGACCCGGGCGTGGGATTTCCCTACACCAGCGTCGAGGAGAAGAAGGCCGCGTACCAGTTCATGCGACCGCTCTACAAGGACGCCGAGACGATCGACTCGATGGAGTTTCCCGCGGAGTACATGTTCAAGAACGCGCCCGATGTGGTGGCCGAGGGAACCGACCCGATCGAGTGGACCATCGCCGAGATGGACAAATGGAACGTGCAGGTCGGCGTCATCGGTACCGGCGAACAGAGTGTGGAAGCCGTGCGTCGACATCCGGGTCGGTTCGTGCAATCGCACGGGTTGGAGAACACGAACCATGTGATGGAGACCGTCGAGAGCATCCGGCGGGCAAAGGACGAACACGACATCGTCAGCGTGGGTTGCTTCCCGTGCGGCATCTTCCCGCAGGTCGCCATCGACGATCCGAAGATGTATCCGGTCTACGCGACCTGTGTGGAGCTCGACCTCCCCATCTTCATCAACGCGGGCATCGTCGGGCCCCGGATGCCGAGTTGGCCACAGGAGGTCTGGCGCCTCGATCAGGTCTGCTATGACTTCCCGGAACTCACCATCGTCACCCGCCACGGCTGTGAGCCCTGGGAGAAGCTGGCGATGAAACTGATGCTCAAGTGGCCCGGCCTGCACTACTGCACGAGCGCCTTCGCTCCGAAGCACTATCCGGAAGAGATCGTCAAGTTCGCCAACACTCGCGGGGCCGACAAGGTGATGTTCACCGGCTACTTCCCGGCCGGCCTGTCGATGGAGCGACAGTTCACCGAAATAGCGGAGTACAACCCGTTCAAGGACGAGGTCTGGCCGAAGTTCCTTCGCGGCAACGCGATTCGCATCCTCAAGCTCGACGAGAAGCTCGGCCTCCAGCCCTGACCGAGGACGGGCACGGGTCGTCTTCCGGTTGACGGGCCCCGAACGCCGGTCAACACTCTGGACCCGACCACCCGTGAGGTCCGCATGCTTCTCCGCAAGGTTGCCGCCGTGGCGACGATGCTGGCGCTGGTCGCTGCGGCATGCGGAGACGACTCCGGGGATTCCGCCGATGGAGCGCCTGATGCGTCCACGACCTCGCTGGATGACGGGGCCGGATCGTCCACGACCGTGGCGGAGGCCGAGCTCGCGTCGACCACCACCGATCCGCCGGAACTCACGGCGTCGTGGCCCGGGGTCACCGCCGACACGATCCGGATCGGCATCATCGATGTCGACTACGCCCAGCTCAGTGCACTGGGCCTGTTCGAGAGCGACAACGGCGATGCGAGAGTGGTGATCGAGGCGCTCGTCGACGACCTGAACGCTCGCGGCGGCATCCTGGGCCGCCAGGTCGAACCGTTCGTCGAGATCTACCTGCCCATCAGTGCGGTCGAGGCCGACGCCACCTGCCTGCGCCTCACCGAGGACAACGACGTCTTCGCCGTGCTGGGGGCCTTCGTCGGGCCCCCGGAGTCCAGCGACGGCTGCTTCACCGAACAGGGCATGACCATCAAGATCGGCGGCACCCCGTCGCCGGAAGACCTCGAGCGGGCCAACGCGCCCTGGTATGTGACCGGCTTTCGAGACGACCGCAGCCAGCCCGCCACGATCCAACTCCTCGATCAGGCGGGTCTGATCGTCGAACCCTTGGCGGTGGTGTGGGCGGCCGAGGATGCGGATGCCGCGGAGAACGTGGTGCTGCCCGAACTGTCGCGCCTGGGCCACGACGTCGACGTGACGGCGACCATGCTCTCGCCCGTGGGCGACCGGGTCGCTCTCGATAGCGAGTGGGCAACGCTGATCGAGCGATTCCGCGCCGACGACATCGAGACCACGATCCTGGTGGGGTCCTCGGTGGCACTGAACGGCTCGAACCAGCTGAAGCGTCAGGGGTGGGACGGGCAGATCCTGCTCGCGTCGTACGGCGGGCTGGATTCACTCGGGGGGACCGAAGAAGTGCCGCCCGAGCAACTCGAGGGGATCGTCGGCACGAAGGGAGCCACCTCCGAAGAGGCTTGGGCGCTCGAGGCAACGCAGAACTGCGTCGCCGTGTTCGAGGCCGCCCACCCCGACATCACCGTCGAGCCGGCGAGCCAGGTCGGTGACGGCGAGACCGATTGGGCCACTCCGTTGATCACCCACTGTCAGACGCTGCGACTCTTCGAGCTGATCGCCACCGCCGCCGGCCCCGAACTGACCCACGAGACCTTCGTCGCCGGGGCGGAGTCGCTCGGCGAGATCGAACTCCCGAGCATTCCGCTCGCCAGCCTCAGCCCTGGCAAGATCGACGCCACCGACGGCATGCGCTTGGCGACCTTCGATCCGACCATCGGCGACCAGGGCGGCGGCGCTCCCATCGGAGACCTGACCCGCATCCCCTGACAATCCGCAGCCGTGGCCGCTCTCCAGCGGGTTCTCACCCCCTCTCGCTTCACCCTGGGCCGCACTTCGTCCGGGTCCGGCCGGCCGATCCGTGCAAGGATCGCCCGATGGCACCGACGCAGTGGGAGTACATCGGGCTCCAGGCCCACTCGAACGCCCTCCAGAGCCTCGTGGAGCGGCTCAACGATGCCGGCGCCCGCGGCTGGGAGCTGATCTCGGTGACGAACAACGACCCCACGATCGGGGCCAACGCGGTCCTCGCGATGCTACGGCGACCGATCGAGCCGCTTGCCGACCCCGACCAAACCGATCCGGGCTGGAAGGGCGACCCGTCGTCGCGCTTCGAGGAGCGGTTCTGGGACGGCGAGGCGTGGACGATGCGAACGAGGACAGCAGCGACCGAACACCGGGATCCGCCCACGAGCCGCACACCCGCTCAGGTCCGGCAGTAGCGACGACTCCACGTCGACCTGAGCGGTCAGTCGACGGTGGCGAATGCCCGGACCGTGAAGGTCCCGGCCCCGACGATTCTGGGAGGAACGGCGGTGAACGTGAACCCGTCGGCTGGAAGTGCCTCGAGGTTCGTGAGGTGTTCGACGATCGGGATGTCGGCGCCCAGCAGGGTCGAATGAACCGGACGGTTGCCGTCGGCGGTGCTGTCGATGTTGAGCGAGTCGATCCCGACGCAGGCGACGTCGGCCCGCACCAGCGCCTCGGCGCTCGACGCGGTGAGATACGGGTGATCCGTGGCGTACGCGGGAGTGCCGAAATGGGCGGAGTGGCCGGTGCGCACGAGCACCGCATGACCGGCCATGCCATCGAGCAGTTCATGGGCGGTCAGATCGATCGCCGTCGCTCCACCGGCATCGAGACAGACGGCCGGCACCCCCGCCACCCGGCGCAGCGGCAGTTCGCTCAGGTCGTGGCCGTCGGCGAACTGCCGCTGCGCCG
>JAUIML010000196.1 GCA_030432715.1 Acidimicrobiia bacterium
CGATCATGAACGCCAGCTTCTTCCCGTGCGACTCCTGCATGCCCCGGTTGAGGGCGGGGACCGGTGAGGAGGGTGCGTCGGGGCCCATGTCGATGAGCCGGAACTCCTCGCCGAAGCTCCGTATGAACTCATCGGTGAGTCGTTGCTCGGGGCTCGACCCGTTGTCGATGACGATCACCTCGTAGTCGAGGTTGCCGATCCCGCGTTGGTAGCCCCGCGTGAGGGTGTGGAGGGTGCGCTTGGCTTCGCGCGCCATGTTGTGGAACACGACGATCACCGACAGCTCGACGGCATCGGTGCGCACGGCGGTGGCGAGCGGGACGGGGCCGCGCGACAGACTCGGCGCGGGGAGCGACCCTTCGGTGGAGTGACGCCATGACGCGCCGGCCCAGCCGAGGCGTTCGGGATTGCCCTTCGAACCCTCGTAGGCCTCGATGGCGGCGGTGGCCTCCGCCGACTCGGCGTCCTCTATCAAGATGACGGCGCCCTCGGACAGCCGGTCGTCGACCGCCGCGAGGATGTCGGCCGTGTGGCGAGCCGCGGTCCGGCCGATCCGAAGGAGCGAGATCGCGCCGATGGGTGCGTCGGAGAGCGACCCGGCCGGCGGGCCCTGGACGAACCTGACCCGGTCGTCGAGCAGGTCGAACCGCTCGAATCCGTCGCGCACCTGGTTGAGGTCCGACCACAGGTCGCTGATCCCGCCCTGGAGCAGGGGCCGGATCTCGTCGGGCCGCGCCCTGAACTCGTCGACGACCCAGAGGTCGCGACCCTTCACCTCGTGGGCGTCGATGAAGCCCCGGAGATAGATGCCCACGCCCCCACGACCGCAGCCGACCTCGACCACGTCGCCGGGGACGCCGTCACGTTCGATCGTGTGCATCGCCTCGTCGATCTCGTCGAGCCGGGTGCGGCCGATGTTCGTGTAGGCGAAGTGGCCGTGGGTCCCGTCGGTCGAGCCTTCCCGTCGACTCTGCACGGCTTCTCTCACCCGCCGGGGGGCGGCCTGTCGGGGAGCGCGGAGCCGATCGAGGTCGACACCACGGGTGGTCTCGGCCGCCTCGAGGAGGACGTTCATCCGCACCTCGTTCTCGACATAGTGCTCGTCGAGCACCGCGGCCTTGAGCAGATTCAGGTGCCGGTCGACCGCGCGGCCGAGTCGCTCGTTGGCCCGCCGCTCCATGTTGTGGCCGAAGACGGCCTCCTCGATGCGGATCGATTCGGACAACTCGAGGAGGTCCTGCACTCCCTGGACGCTCTCGAGCCGATCCAACATCTCGCGTACGGCAGGCCGCTCATCGAGATAGGCCTCCTCCGCGACGATCGCGAGCCCGTAGTAGATCGGGATGATGATCTGACGCAGGGGCTGGTCGTGCTCCGCGATGAAGTCGTCGAGACCGGTGCGAACGCCGTTGCGGGGCCCGCCCTCCTCCAACGCGTTGGCCAGGGTGACGTTGAAGCCGCCCCGTTTCGCCAACGCGGACTGGCCGGGGATCATGCCCCGGGTGTCCCACGGCTGCTGCGCGGACTCGGGCACGTTGCTGGGGTCGTAGTAGAGGTCACGCCGGCCGTAGGGCCAACCCACGTCGTGGAGGATCATCAACGGGAGTCCGACGCCTTCGCGCCGCGAGGCTTCGCGCAGCAGGCGACACTCGTTGTAGACGGTGTACCAGTTGTGGTCGCCGTCGATGAGGGCGAAGTCGAACGCCGGGAGATCGCCGAGCACGTCGAGGCTCAGTCCGCGATGGAAGATGTAGCGTCCCGGGAATCTGGCCTCGTGCTCGGCCGGGTCGAACTGGGGCAGGGGATCGATGACGTGGATCTCGGCGTCGGGGCCGAGGTCTTCCAACATCTTCACGGTGGTCTCGCCGCGGAGTGCGCCGATCTCGACCAGGCGCCGCGCCTGTGCGGTGCGCACGAGCGGAGCGATGACTGACTCCCAGAATGGGTACATGCAGGACTTTCCGGGTCGGGCGAGCGGACAACCAAGTGTGGAGTCGTTCGGCTCACAGGGTCAACAGATCGCCCCGAGTGTGGCGGCAATTGAGTCGTCTGCCCCCGATCGCGTGGGCCGGTCAGCCCATCCCCGGTGATTTGTGGCGCCGGTAGAATCCGGGTCCATGATCTTCCGTGCGGTGCCTGCGACGCCGGAGCGCCGCGCCTTCGATGCCGATCTGCGACGGCGGTACCCCGGTTTCGTGACGGCGGTGCTCGCCGACGCCCAGGCCACGGCGCGCAATCGGGGAGAACGACACCGGTTCGAGTCGCCGCTCGACGCGTGGATCCAGGTGCTCCGGCTCGCCGTCGTCACCGACGCCTTTCTCGCCGTGATCTTCTACCGGGCGAAGACCCAATGCCAGAAGTGGCGGATACCGCTGATCCCGCGCCTGTTCCATCGGCTGGCCATGGGGTCCGCCCAGGTCAGCATCGGTGACCCGGTCGTGATCGAGCCCGGTCTCTGTCTGCCCCACGGCATGGTCGTCGTCGATGGGATCACCCATCTCGGGGCCAACGTGACCCTGTCGCCCTTCGTCACCGTCGGGCTCGTCGCTCCCGACTTCGTCGGGCCGACCATCGGGGAAGGGTGCCGCATCGGAACCGGAGCAAAGGTGATCGGCAACATCGAGATCGGCGCCAACGCGAAGGTCGGGGCCAACAGTGTCGTCCTCCGCGATGTGCCCGCCGGCGCGACGGCGGTGGGTGCGCCGGCTCGCGTGGTCGGGGAGTAGGGCGCGGCTGTCGAGATGATCGTCCAGTTCGTGTATCCGACCACCGGCCAGATCACCGGGGGCGAAGCCGTGCTCTACGAGCTGGCCAACGGGCTGGCGCGACTCGGGGTCGAGGTCAACTTCCTCCACGGACCCCGCACCGACGCGCGGGTGTCGTCGCTCGCCGACATTCCGCCCCTCTGCCGGGCCGCGGACGTGCGCCACCATCTGGTCGACTCGCTGGACGACCCGACGCTGCCCGATGGTGACGTCATCTTCGCTCCGGGCGTCGACCGGCGGCTCGGACTCCCGGCGGTGGTGATCCAGGGGCACAAGATGCTGTCGGAGGAGTGGGAGCGGTCGTCCTTCCGCTCGCCCGGCGTCCGGTTCTGCGTCGCCACGTGGCTGCAGGAGGTCGGGCTCGGCTACGGCGTTGCCGCCGACCAGATGCTGCATCTTCCTCCGGGGATCGACCACAACCGCTTCCGCCCGACCACGCCGCTCGGCTCGCGCTCGATCGATGTCGCCGTGCTGCATCACCCTCATCGGGAGAAGGGGTGGTCGGTCGCGGCCGACATGTTGACCCGACTGCGAGCCCAGCGCCCCGAGCTTCGTCTCGTCGCCTTCGGGCGGCGTCTCGACGACCGGATTCCCGAGGGGGTCGAGACGATCGACTCCCCGGATCATCGCCAACTGGCCGAGGAGATCTACGCCCAGACCCGGGTGTTCGTCCAGACGAGTAACAACGAGGGATTCGGCCTCACCCCGGTCGAAGCGATGGCGTGCGGTGCGGCACTGGTGAGCACCGACTGTGGCGGCTCGCGTGACTACGCCCTGCCGGGGCGGACCGCCGATGTGGTGCCGGTCGGTGACTCCGAAGGCCTGGCTGCCACCGTCGGGGCCCTGCTCGACGACGAGCCTCGTCGCCTCCGGTATGCCCAGGCGGGTCTGGCCCACGTGAAGATGTTCGACTGGGACCGATCGGCGCGGAAGCTGCGCGATGACCTCACCCGCTACCTGGCCGACCCCGAGCCGTTCTTGCGGCCTCCCGCCGACGACTGACGACGACCGTCGATCTCAACCCGGCCGACCGTAGCCGGTCGGGTCGGCCAGATAGTCGACGAGGAAGCGTTCGAGCTTCTCGCCGGCGGCCGCCCACGAGAACGTCGCCGCGAGCGCCTGGCCTCGACGGGCCAGCCGGACGCGCTCCTCGGGGTCGTCGAGGAGCGCTTCGACATGGGCGAGCAGCGCCGCGCCGTCGGGATAGTCGGCGACGAGGGCGGTCTCTCCCTGGAAGGCGTAGTCCTGCGAGCCGCCGTTGTCGGTGGTCACCAGGGCGGCGCCACACGCCATGGCCTCGAGGGCGGGAAGTCCGAACCCCTCCACCTCGCTCGTCCAGAGGAAGACGGCCGCTCCGTTGTAGAGCTCGTCCACCAGCACGTCCTGGGGTGGGCTCTCGTGGAAGTCGATCCAGTCGGGGAGCGGTGTCGCCGGGGCCCGGCTGCCGAAGGCCACGATCTCGACGTCGGGCCGTCGCTCGTGCAGCTCGGACAGGACGTCGAGCCCGAGCGCGGCCCCCTTCCTCGGGTGTTCGTTGTGACAGAACAGCACCCGGTCGGGTCGCCCGTCGATGGGCCGGGTCACGCGATGGCGGTCGTGGTCGAGCGCGTTGGAGATGTGGACCAGCTGCTTCGGGGGCACCCCGTGTTCGATGGCGACGTCGACCAGCCAGCTCGCGATGCAGATCTTGGGGCAGGGCTTGTGGAAGTTCTCGGCTTCACGGTCGTCGGGATACATCCGGTACCCCTGGATCCAGCAGACGGGCTGGCCGACGTGGGGGTTCTCCTCGACGAGCCGGCTGTATCCGAAAAAGACGTCGGCCGGCGGTATCTGGTCGGGGTCGATGCCCTCTTCGCCGACGAAGTGGTGGTCGAACGGCGTGCGAAACGTGTACCAGGAGATGTCGTCGAGGCTCGTGACGGCGTCGCCGCCGAAGAGCTCGTGATGATAGAAGCGCACCTCATGACCGCGGTCGGCCATCGCGGTCGCGAACTCGTAGACCATCATGTTGCCGCCGACCGGATGGCGGGTGCTCGGCGCGAGGAACGTGAGGATCATCCGTCACCCCGGAAGAGGGTCAGGAGGTGTTCGGTTGCCGCCGGGTCGTCGGCGTCGGCCTTGCCGAGGTACACGACCTCGCCCTGGTCGAGGAAGACCTTCCCGGCATAGAGCTCATGGGTGTCGGCCAGGATCGCGTCGATGGCGCGGCGGGCGGCGCGCGAGTCGTACTCGACGTAGAGGACCCGGACGGTGGGCAGCAGCGGTTGCAGGCTCTGGAGCACCTCGACCTCGCAACCCTCGACATCGAGTTTCAACACATCGATCCGGTCGAGCCCGAGTGCGGTTGCCCACGGGCCTGCGGCGCGGACCGGGACGGTCTCGGTCGAGGTGGTCGCGTACTCGGACGCGACGAGTGAGGACATCCCGCTGTCGTCGTCGCCCTGGAACAGTGGGAGCTCGCCGTCCTCGTCCTTGAGGGCGATCGGGTGGATCGTGACCTGAGGCCAGGCGGCGGTGTTGCGCTCGAGAAAGGTCCGCTGGTGGCTGCCGGGTTCGACCGTGTGGATCTCCGCGTCCGGGTAGTGGCGGGCGAAATGCACCGACGCGGCGCCACAGTTCCCGCCGACATCGACGACCACCCGCACGTCGTGGACGAACGGCATGATCGGATATGTCTCGTTCTCGAGGATCGAGCGGGAGACCCACGCCGAGGCGATGGTGTCCTCACACTCGAACTCGAACGCCTCGCCCCCGGTTGGCTCGATTCTCAGCTTCATCGTCGAACCTCGTGCCGCTCCTGCGTGCTCCCCGAACCGAGCCTAGGCGGCGCCCCCACCGGGAAGTATGGGTCGAACGACGGGTATCGGGGCGGGTGGGGGGCGCTGGTACCCTCGGGAGGCCGTGGACAGGAATCACCGGATCGCAGAGGCACTGGCCGCGGAAGCGATCGCCGACGCGGTCGAGCAGGGCGATCCCTACGCCGTTCGTCACCGGGTGCAGGTCACGTCGCTCGGTGGTTCCGGCACGACGTCGCTCACCGCCTCCTTCGTCGAGGCCGGCCTCGACCTCCCGAAGGGACCGGGAGAGTGGCCCCACAAGCACCTGCGCACGCCCCCGACCGGCGACGAGGTCCCACCCGGATTCCGGGTCGTGTACCCGATCAGCGATCCGCGCGACGCCGTGCTGTCGATCTTCCGGCGGGGAATCCAGGCCGGCCACTGGCGGTGGCTGAATCTCCCGCACGACGGCGAGCCTCCGGCCGCCCTCGACGATCTCGAGTCGTTCCTGGAGGGTGGCGTCGACGAGTTCGGCCTGACGGACCATCTCGAGCGATGGATCGATCACCCGCCGGGCTACCCGGTGATGTTCGTTCGTTTCGATCGGATCGACGAGGCGTGGGACGAGCTCGCCGAGTTCGTCGGTCTGCCCGCCGGCCATCCGCCTGTCTCGTACCAGGCGAGGGCCAGTGATTGGAGGTCCGAGGCCGAGTGGGTCCGGACGCGCATCGACGAGATCTACGGCGACCTCGCCGAGCGGATCGAGTCGTTCCCGGCCGCGCGGGTGGTGTGAGCGAGCGACCATGAGCGCCGACGCCGATTTCGTCTTCAACATCGTCTGGACCGGTTCGGTCTTTCCCTACCTGCGCTGGTTCGTCGAGAGCCAGATCGCCCACAGCGGGGCGAGGTTCCGCTTCGTCGCCAACGCCTGTCCTCCCGATCAGATCGCACTGCTCGAGGACTACGCCGCCGCCCACGACCAGGTGATCGACGTCGTGGTCGTCTCGACCGACACGATGATCACCCACGGGGCCGCCCTCGATCTCGTGCGGGCCCAGCGCGACGACGGCGACTGGTTCTGCCTCATCGACAGCGACATCCGGGCGTCCGGTCCGTTCGTGGCGGACTTCGCCGCGATGCTCGATGCCGGCGCCGCGGGGGTCACTTCCGGGCGGGGCGTGTGGTCGACCACCGATGTGGTGCCGGAGGGCCACGTGGGGGTCAACGGCGAGTACTTCTGGTCACGCGACGGCTATCTGTTCGGGAGCCCCCATTTCGCCATGTACCGTCGGTCCGCCCTCGACGAGGTGTTCGATCGGTGGGAGGTGGGGTTCGGGGCGGGCGCCGACCTCTCGGAGGAGGTTCGGGGCATCCTGGCCGCCGCGGGCCACGACTACTGGCTCTACGACACCGGCAAGGTGGTCAACATCCTCCTGCAGGAGGCGGGCCACGAGCTGCGCCATCAGGAGCATCCGAATCTGCTGCACATCGGGGGCATGTCGCACTATCTGGCACCGCCCGACACCGCGTCCAAAGGCGTGGTCGCCAACATGGCCCGCGTCGATCACTCGACCTGGAATCCGGCCCGGCTCGAAGTCGCCGCATTCAGCGCGGCCGTGTTGATGGCCGCCTGTGACGGTGGCCCGGTGCCCGAGATCCCCGACGGGCTCGAACCCGACATCGCCGGGAAGTTGACGATGGTTCGACGCGAGATCCTCGCCCTGGTGCCGTGAGAAACAGGAGGGCCGCTCCGGAGAGCGGCCCTGACCCGTCTTGATGTGGCGCGCCCGGAGAGATTCGAACTCCCGACCTTCTGATCCGTAGTCAGATGCTCTATCCAGCTGAGCTACGGGCGCAACGAGCGGCCAGTGTACGCCTGCGA
>JAUIML010000197.1 GCA_030432715.1 Acidimicrobiia bacterium
CATGGCGCGGGCGAAGGGCATGCCGCCCCGTTGGATCATGTACCGCCATGCGCTGCGCCCCTCGCTGTTCTCGGTGATCACCGTCTTCGGTGTCAACACCGGCGCCCTGATCGGCGGCTCGCTCGTCATCGAGCAGATCTTCACCATCCCGGGCATCGGCGCCGCGATCGTCGAGGCCGTGCTCCGTCAGGACCAGTCGGTCGTCGTGGTGCTGGTCGCCCTGGTTGCGCTGGCCTTCGTCGTCGTCAACTTCTTCGTCGACCTCTTCTACGGTTGGCTCGACCCGAGGGTGAGGGCGTCATGAGCGAACAGAACCAGGCCATCGACCTCGACGTCGCCGCCGTCGTCGGCCTCGAGGACACGCCCGACGACGCGGTCAAGAAGACGCTCGGGTGGGGTTTCTGGCTCTGTGTCGCCTGGCTCGGCGGTCTTGTCGTCGTGGCGCTGCTGGCACCGGTCCTCCCGATAGCCGATCCGACCGAAGTCGGTAACGGGCCGCGAGGTGAGGGGCCTTCCTGGGCCCATTGGTTCGGGACCGACAAGGCCGGACGCGATGTGTTCGCCCGGGCGGTGTGGGGTGCCCGCGTCTCGATCGCGGTCGGTGCCTTCGCCATCGCATTCGGGATGTTGGTGGGCGGGACGCTCGGCATGCTCGGCGGGTTCCTGCGAGGCTGGGTCGATCAGGTCATCAGCTTCGTCTTCTTCACCGTGCTGTCGTTCCCGGCTCTGGTTCTCGCCATCCTGATCGTCACCTCCTTCGAGCGCAGCCTGCAGACGGTTTCGCTCACCATCGGTATCCTCTCGGTCGCCCCGGTCGGCCGCCTGGCCCGGGCCCAGACGCTCGTCTATGCGGAACGGGAGTTCGTCCACGCAGCGCGGGTTGTCGGCGCGAAGAACGGCCGGATCCTGGTGAAGGAGCTCCTGCCCAATGTCCTGATTCCGATGGGGGCGCTGGGCCTGCTCGGAATCGGGATCGCCATCGTGGCTGAAGGCGGACTCGCATTCCTCGGTCTGTCCGTCTTCGGCGAGGACGCCGGCTCGCTCAGTTGGGGCAAGCTGATCAACGAGTCGCGCAGCGTGCGCGACCTGAAGAACATCCCCCACGTGGCGTTCTCGATCATCGGGGTGATGTTCCTCACGATCCTGTCGCTCAACTTCGCCGGCGACCGGGTGCGGGAATACACCGACGTCCGCGAGACGGCGTTCTAGGAGCGACGATGGCAGAACCCCAGCTCACCGTTCGCGACCTCACCGTTCGCTTCCCGACCACCCGGGGTGTCGTGCAGGCCCTCAACGGGGTCAACATCGAGCTCGAGAAGGGCCAGATGCTCGGCATCGTGGGCGAGTCCGGCTCGGGCAAGTCGGTGACGGCCAAGACCCTCATGAACCTGCTGCCGCGGTCGGCCGAGGTCGAGGGCGAGGTCATCTTCGAGGGCAACGACGTCCGGAAGCTCGCGGCCGAAGGAAGAGAGCACTTCTGGGGCGTCGAGATGACGATGGTGTTCCAGGACCCGATGACGTCGCTCAACCCGGTGAAGAAGTGCGGCGAACAGATCGCCGAGACGCTGCGCTACCACCTCGGCAGGAGCAAGAAGGAGGCGCTCGAGGAAGCCGTCGACCTGCTCGGACAGGTGGGCCTGCCCGATCCGGCCAAGCGGGTCGATCAGTATCCGCACGAGCTCTCCGGCGGACTCCGCCAGCGCGTCGTGATCGCCATGGCCCTCGCCTGTCAGCCCTCGTTGCTGATCGCCGACGAGCCCACCACCGCGGTCGACGTGACCGTGCAGCGCAATCTGCTCAACCTTCTCGACCGGCTGCGCGAGGAACGGGGCATGTCGATGATCCTGATCACCCACGACCTGGGCGTTGCGCGTGGCCGCTGCGACGACGTCGCAGTGATGTACGCCGGCCGCATCGTCGAGCGGTCCGACACCGAGACGCTCTTCAGTGATTCCCGCCATCCCTACACCGACGCCCTCCTGCGCTCGATCCCGCGGATCGAGCAGCCCAGCCACACCCGGCTCGAGCCCATCCCCGGGCGCCCGCCCGAGCTGATCAACCCGCCGGAGCAGTGTGCCTACGCCCCGCGCTGTCGCTTCGCCCAGGCCGACTGCCTGGAGGCGATCCCCGAATCGCAAGGGGTGAAGGGGATGCACGAGTTCGCCTGCTTCCATCCGGCCAACACCGACCGGGGTCGTGAGGCGCTCGCCGCCAACGTGGCCGCGGGCGAGACCGCCGCCGGTCTGCCGATCACCGGCTACGCCGGAGGGGCTGCCTGATGGCCGGCACCGGACGCGCCCCGCTGCGCGACGACCCCAACGTCCTCGTGACCGTGACCGACCTCGAGGTCGAGTTCCCCGTCGGCAAGGGTGCCGTCGTCCATGCGGTCAGCGGAATCTCGTTCGACGTGGCCGAGGGTGAGACGCTCGGCATCGTCGGCGAGTCGGGCTGTGGCAAGTCGACCGTGGCGAAGTCGATCATCCGTCTCAACAGCATCAAGAGCGGCTCGGTCGACTACCAGGGCCACGATCTCGCCCAGCTCGAGGGCGAGGCCTTGCGCAAGATCCGACCCGACCTCCAGATGATCTTCCAGGATCCGATCTCGTCGCTCAACCCGCGGCGAAAGATCCGCGACGTGATCTCCGAAGGGCTGGCGGTCTGGGGCGACGAACAGGGTTCGTGGTCACAGGACCGCATCGAGGAGCTCATGCTCGCGGTCGGCATCGATCCGAAGTTCGGTGACCGTCGTCCGCACCAGTTCTCGGGTGGCCAATGCCAGCGGATCGGCATCGCCCGAGCGCTCGCCCTCGACCCGAAGGTGATGATCTGCGACGAGCCGGTGTCGGCCCTCGACGTGTCGGTGCAGGCCCAGGTGCTCAACCTTCTCGAAGACATGAAGCAGCGCTACGGACTCACGCTGCTGTTCATCAGCCACGACCTCTCGGTCGTGAAGAACGTCTCCGACCGGATCATCGTCATGTACCTGGGGAAGGCCTGCGAGATCGGCAACGCCGACGAGCTCTACGAGAATCCCCGCCACCCCTACACCCGGGCGCTGCTGGCCTCGATCCCGGAGCCGGCGCCGACCGTCGATCCCAGCGACGGCGACATCGAGGGCGAGTTGCCCTCTCCGATCAATCCGCCGGCCGGGTGTCGCTTCAACACTCGTTGCCGGCACGCGACCGACATCTGCTACCGCGAAGAGCCGGTCATGCAGCAGGTGGGCGATCAGGACCACTACTTCGCCTGTCACCATCCGGTCGAGGTCGCGGTCGGCCTCTGACCCGCCCGTCGGTTCAGGTCAGTTCCCAGGTGGTGCTGGTCGCCATCGGTGACGACGAGGTGATCACCGTCCGCGCCCGCCCCTCGTCACGCAGGGCGAGGAGGTGGGCGATGACGCTGCGGGCCGCGGGGCGCCACAGTTCGCGGGCGACGGCGTCGTAGAGCACCGCCACGATCTCTCGCACCGAGCGGGGACCCGCTTCGAGCTCGCGCACGATCTGCTGCGTGCGGAGGAGGCGGTGGTCGTAGAGGGCCTTCACGAACGGCGCGGGCCGGTTGATCGCGCCGCCATGGGTCGGGTAGAGGATCTCGTCGTCTCGGTCGAGCAGGAGGCGGAGCGATTCCATGTAGGCGCGGAGATCGCCGTCGGGTGGGGGGATGATGGTGGTCGACCACCCCATCACGTGGTCGCCGGTGAGCACGGCCCGCTCCTCGGCGATCGCGAAGCACAGATGGTTGGAGATGTGGCCGGGAGTGTGCAGCGCCTCGACCGTCCAGCCGGGGCCGGTCACCACATCACCGTGGGCCAGGCGGTCGTCTGGCTCGAAGTCGGCGTCGGGCCGATGCTTCTCGCGGTCGGCCGCGGCCTTCGCCTGCTCCTCCTCGGTCTGTTCACGGTGCTCCTCGCCGGTGTCCCACTCGTCCTCATCATCGAGGACGGTGTCGTCGTCGTCGGCGGCGTCGTCGGCCTCGCTCGTCGCCGCGACGGGATGGGGGCCGAATCCGAGCACGGGCGCGCCCGTCGCGTCGGCCAGGGCGGCGGCGGCGGGGGAGTGGTCGCCGTGGGTGTGCGTGATCAGGATCTGACGCACCCGTTCGTCGCCGAGCGCGGCGAGGAGGTCGGCGACGTGTTGGTCGTCGCGAGGCCCCGGATCGACCACGGCCACGTCCCCGCGGCCGATGACGTAGGTGCCGGTGCCGTGGAAGGTGAACTTCGACGGGTTGTTGCAGACGATGCGGCGCAGCAGCGGTGAGACCCGGACCAGCTCACCGTGGTGCGGCTCGAACTCGAGATCGAAGAGCGGCGGCATCAGCGCAGCCCCGCGGCGGCGCGCCCGATGATGTCGCCCGTACGGGTGTCGACCTCGATCGTGGCGGCGGCGTCGATCCCGGCGGCGCTCATCTTGCGGAGCGTCTTGGCGACGATGTCGACCATCTTGTCGTCGTCGGCCAGCTTGTCGGCGGTGGTCGCGAACTGGGTCTCGATGAAGGTGAGACACACGGCGTCCTCGAAGTGCTGGACCTCGGGGTCCGAGCCGAGGCCCTTCTTCTGCACGATCGCCCGGGCCCGGTCGACGTGTTCGGGCGCGACACCCTCGGCCCCCAGCAGGTCGCCGAGGATCTCGGCATGGCGGGCCTTCTGCTCGCGCCGCCAGCGCAGGTAGCCGTTGCGGCCCTCGTCGAACTCGGACCGTGCGAGCTCCCAGCGGCCGATGTGGTGGGCCCGGGCGGCCAGCTGGATCGCCGCCGACGCGTGGGGATCGAGCCGGAGCACCCAGTGGTGGGCCCGCTCGCCCTGCACCCGGGCCAGCGGACGACCGTCGAACGCGTTCGGGTCGTCGTCGTTGTAGCGGTCGATGCGGTCGAGCGACCGGCTCAGCAGATCGGGGTGCACGCCCGCAGGCTACTCAGGTGGCGCACTCCGACTCGCCGATCTCCGCGCTGTACGGCCCGGTCTCGTCGAAGTCGACATAGAAGTCGGGGTCGTCGTCGTAGGCCGGGAACTCGTCGAGGTCCTTCATGGTCCGGCCGACCGCGGCGGCCCCGCCGGAGCGCTCCAGCCAACCGCGGAACGACTCGCCGGCGGTGCGTTCGTCGTTGAACCGGCGCACGACCCGGATCGCGGCCTCGGCCGCGCTCTTGGCCGGAAGCCGCAGGGCCTTGTCGCCGAAGTGCATCTGCTCCTGGCCGACGTAACCGCCGAGGAGCATCTGGTAGCCCGGGGCCGAGCGTCCGTTGGCCCGCCGTTCGGCCCCGAAGAAGCCGATGTCGGCGGCGTGGTGCTGGCCACACGAGTTGGTGCAACCGGAGATGTTGATCCGCAGGCCGCCCACCGTGCCGAGACCCTCGGCGTCGAGGGCATCGCCGATGGCCTTGGCGAGCCCGCGGCTCTGGGTCACGGCGAGGTTGCAGGTGTCGGCGCCGGGGCAGGCGACCACGTCGCGCACCAGCTCCGCGCCGGCTTCCGCCATGCCGAGGTCGGCCAGGCGCTCGTAGAGGGCCGGGAGTTCGGACTCGTCGAGCCCGCGGATGATGAGGTTCTGACGGTTCGTGAGCCGGATGTCGGCCTCGAACTCGCGCTGGATCGCCGCGATGCCGCGGAACTGGTCGGCGGTGATGTCGCCGAGCTGGGCCCAGGCGTAGGCCGAGACCTGGCCGCTGGCGATGCCGCGCACGACGTTGGCCTGGAACCAGCGGTCGTAGGGCGACGAGCCACCGATGCTGACGGGGGTGCCCTGGCCCACCTCGGTGACCTGGGCGGCGTTGCCGATGCCCGCCGGGGCGTCGCCATCGACGCGAACCTCGGTGGGCAGGCCGCCCGGATACGACGACGAGGCCAGCAGGAACTTGCGGGTGTTGAGGATCCGGCGCTGGACCTCCTCGAAGCCGAGGTTCTCCACGACCCACTTGAGGCGGGCCCGCAGCTTGTTGTCGCGGTTGCCGGTCTGTTCGAAGATGCGCAGAATCGCCTCGATCGTCGGCAGCAGCTCTTCCTTCGGGGTGAACTCCTCGAGGGCCATCGCCGGGAAGGGCGTGGTCCCCAGGCCACCGGCGATGAAGACCCGGAAGCCCGCTTCGACGGTGCCGTCGTCGAGCGTGCGGGTGGTGGCGATCACCCCGGCGTCGTTGAACATGGCCTGCCCGCAGTCGGTCTCGCAGCCCGAGAAGTTGATCTTGAACTTGCGGGGAAGACGCTGACCCAACGGGTTGCGCACGAAGTGTTGATAGGCAGCCTCGGCCCACGGCGTGATGTCGAGGTGCTCGTGGGGGCAGGCGCCGGCCAGATGGCAGCCCTGGATGTTGCGGACGGTGTCGCCGCACGCCTCGCGGGTGGTGAGGCCCACCGAGGCGAGGTGCTGCATGACATCGGGGATCTGGTCGAGCTGCACATAGTGGAACTGGAGGTTCTGGCGGGTCGTGATGTGCGCCCACCCTCGGCTGTAGCGCTCGACGAGGTGCGCGATCATCTCGAACTGGTCGGGGGTCATGGAGCCGTAGGGCACCTTCACCCGGACCATCTGGTTCGTCCCACCCTGACGCTGGCCGTAGATGCCGTTGGTGAGGCGGAAGACGCGGAAGACGTCCTCGCCGACGTCGCCGGCCTGATAGCCGGCGAGCACCTCGCGGAACTTGTCGATGTCGGCTTGGACGTCGGGGTCGATGTCGGTCGTTTCGACGGGCGGTTCGAGGATCGTCATCGGACGGGTCCTTCCTTGATCGGGCCACTGAGGGCGGGCAGGTCGAGCACGGAATGGGCGGCAACGCTGCCCACGACGAGGGTGGACGGGTTGACCACGTCGAGTTCGGGCAGGCCGGCCAGCGTGGTTCGCTGCACCTCCTGCTCGGTGGTGGTGGCGGCGCGGACGACCGCGACCGGCGTGGCGCCGTCCATGCCGCCTGCGATCAGGCGGTCGCTGATGAGCGCGGTGCGACTCGCCCCCATGAGGATGACGAGTGTCGTGCCGGTGCGGGCGAGCGCGTCCCAGTCGAGCCAGCGGTTGGCCTTGGGGTCCTGATGGGCCGTGATCACGGTGAATCCGCTGCTGACGCCGCGCATGGTGACGGGGATTCCGGCCGCGGCCGGCGCGGCGATCGCGGAGGTGATGCCCGGTACCTCTTCGACGGCGATCCCGGCGGCGCGGAGCTCGAGGGCTTCCTCGCCGCCACGGCCGAACACGAAGGGGTCGCCACCCTTGAGGCGGACGACACACTCGAACCGGCGTCCGCGGTCGACGAGGATGTCGTTGATCCGTTCCTGGGCGTCGGCGGGCGCACCCGGACGTTTGCCGACATCGACCATCTCGGCCCACGGGGCGGCGAGCGAGAGGATCCGGTCGTCGACCAGTCGGTCGAACACGACCACGTCGGCTCGGCCCAGCA
>JAUIML010000198.1 GCA_030432715.1 Acidimicrobiia bacterium
GTGGCCGGCCTGGTGGCCGATGGCCTGGTCGAAGAGGTCGAGGGTCGGCTACAGCTGACCGGGGAGACTCAGCCCGGGCCGGTCAGCGAGCCGAGGAGTGCGTCGATCGCCTGATCGGCGATCGCCACCATCTCGTCGTCGGTCCGGTCCTGGATGGGGTGCTCGGTCAGCACATGGGCCACGTCGAGCCCCAGGGCCTTGGACTGGCCGACGGCGGCATCGGCGAACTCCACGGTGGCGACGAATACTCCCGGGATTCCGCGGCGTTCGAGATCGTTGATGTCGTGCACACTGCACGTCGTGCAGCTGCCTCAATCGGCGAGCGCTTCGATCACCGCGTCACAGGTGGTGGCGATCTCGTGCCGGAGATCGACCGGCGCCGGCTTGGTGAACGTCGGCTTCGAGAAGCGCTTGACCGACGCGCCGAGGCCGGTGAGCCTCTCCTCGACCCGGTCGAGGAAGACGTCGCCCCGCGGTTTCGAGATGTCGAGGAGTCCGACGGTCAGCCCGTTGAGTGACTCGGGACGGGCCACCCGCTCGCGGGTCTCGGGGCGGAGCTCGCCGGTCGGATCCAGAACGGTCGTCATCGGGTGATCCCTACCTCTCGATTTCGCGGGTGACGGTGACACTACCGATTTCCCCGGTCACCCACCCACCGATGGCGGCGGAGAAGAGGCCGGCATGGCTTCCCCCGTGGACGACATGGATCCCTCCGGGAGGGTATTTCGGCAGCCGCATGTCCTTCACGAACTCGGGCATGCCTTCCTCGATGCCGCCGGCCCCGGCGATGATCTCGGCGCCGTCGATCATGAGGTGGGCGTTGAGCTCGTCGAGGAAGCGGGCCCGATCCCAGCCGGCGTCGCGATAGCGGTTCATGTGTTCGGGCGACATGACGACGACCGTCTCGAACTGCATCACCATCCGGGGACTGGCGTAGGTCCGCAGCATCTCGGCGAAGTGTTTGGTGAGCGACTCAGCGGAACGCGACTTCTGGTCGAAGAGCAGGCGTGGCCCTTCGCCGGGGAACAGGGTGACGGTCGACGCACCCCGGTCGAAGCCCCGCGACTCGGCGAAGGAATCCCAGGCGGAGCCGGCCTCGTCCTCGGCGAAGCAGAGTCCGATCTTGGCGGGGCTGCCCTGGGTCGCCCGGTCGACACCTCCGGGTTTGCCGCCACCGACATTCCGGATCACGAGTTGGAGGGCCCGTCCGATCGTGCTGTTGGCCCGGTTGCCCTGACCGAGCAGGTTGAGCCCACTGTTCATGCCGATCTCGTCGACGATCGGTCCGTTGACGATGAGGACCGGCCCGACCGGCATCGTGGTCGCGAGCAGTCCGTGCATGTTGAACTCGTCGGTGCACGCCGCCTCGACGGCGGTGAGCACGACCGGCAGGTACTCGGGCTTGCACCCGGCCATCACCGCGTTCACGGCGACCTTCTCGACCGTGCACTCGACCAGGTCGGGGGGGACCACGGCGACGATCTCGTCGGGGGCCCGGCTCGTGCCCTCGAGCATTCGGAGCACGCGCGCCTCGGTGGGAGGAACCACCGGGAGGCCGTCGCTCCAGCCCCGGTCCCACATGGCCTCCCAGTCGTCTTCGAGGGCCGCGATCTCGACCCGGCGGCTCGTGAGCGTCGAACCCGAGAACCGGACGGCCAGCTCGTCGGTGCGGGTGGGGTCGACGCTCAGCGACCCACAGCCCGGTCGCCAGTCGGGGAGGTCGACGCCGAGCGCGTCGGTGCCGGTGAAGGCTTCCCACTGGTCGCGCGACCATCCCTCGAGGCGCGACGACGTGTCGTCGCCCTTCACGTTCAGGAGGGTGGGCACGGTTTCGATGTCGTGGTGCCACGAGAGGGCGAGGTCGTGGTCGTGCACGACCCAGTCGGCGACGGCCGGGAAGGCGGGGTCGTCCTGGGTGATGACCGTCAGCCCGGCCCGGTCGGCGAGATCCGTGAGCACCGGGGCGACGAGGACGCACGTCGGGCAGTCCTTCTTCACGACGGCGACGAGTCCCTCGGGCATCGGTGGCGGTGTGGTGGCGGTCATGGCGCAACCCTAGTCATGCCGACACCTGGCAGCCGTGCTGTCAGAACGTGGAGACTTCCGTCACAGACCTCTCGACGGCGGGGGTGGGTGGTGGGTAGCGTGGCGAGGTCATGGGGGACGAGAACAGTATCGACGTGTCGTTTCACGGTGTCCGTGGGTCGACGCCGTGCAGCTGTCCGACGGTGCAGCGCTACGGCGGCAACACCAGCTGTGTGTCCGTCGAGGCGGCGGGTCACGACCCCATCGTGTTCGACCTCGGGACCGGGCTGCGGCCGTGGGGCTGCTCGATGACGCTGGGCGACCCGCTCACCGTGCACGCGCTGGTCACCCACCTCCACTGGGATCACATCCAGGGGCTGCCGTTCTTCACACCACTCCAGTCGGGCGAGACCGCCCTGCACGTCTATGGGCCTCCGGATGCCGATCGGTCGATGGCGGAGACCTTCGCCCAGTTCATGAGCCCGCCCTACTTCCCGATCGGGGTGGGGGATCTTCCCGCACGCGTGGAGTTCCACGACGCGCACCACGACGATTTCGACCTCGACGGCACTTCGGTCATGGCCCGCCCGGTGCCCCACTGCGGGAAGACCAACGGCTATCGCGTCACCCGCAACGGCGTGTCGGTGGCCTACGTGCCCGACCATCAGCAGCCGGTCGGTCGGCCGGACTTCGTCGACCCGGCCGTGCTCGAGCTCTGTCGTGGGGTCGACGTGCTCATCCACGACGCCCAGTTCTGGCCCGACGAGTTCGAGGCCAAGGCGACCTGGGGACACTGCACCCCGGAGTACGCAGTCGAGGTCGCGGCGCAGGCCGGGGTGTCCACCCTGGTGCTGTTCCACCACGATCCGTCGCACAGCGACGACGATCTCGACGAGATGACCGAGCGCATCGCGGCGATCGCGGCCTGCCGCGGCGTGCCGTCGGTGATCTGTGCGACCGAGGGCCTGAAGCTGTCCGTCGCCGCCCGCGCGTGAAGCGGGCGCTACCGTGCGCTCCGAGATGAGCGCCACGGTGGCGCGTCGGTGAGGAGTTGGCCATGTCGATCGATCCCAGCGAGTACCGCCGTGTGCTCGGACACTTCCCGACCGGCGTGACCGTGGTGACCGGCGCCGACGACAAGGGCGCAGCAGGGATGGCGATCGGCTCGTTCGCCAGCGTCTCGCTCGACCCCCCGCTCGTGATGTTCTGCCCCGGCAACACGTCGGCCAGTTGGCTGCGCATCAAGGAGACCGGCTCGTTCTGCGTCAACGTGCTCGGCGAGGACCAAAAGGACGTCTGCGGCGTGTTCGCCGGCAAGGCGGACGACAAGTTCGAGGGGATCGACTGGACCACAGCCACCACCGGGTCCCCGGTCATCCCGGGGTCGCTGGCCGTGATCGACTGTGAGATCCACGCCATCCTCGACGGGGGCGACCACGACATCGTCGTCGGGCTCGTCACCTCGCTGTCGACAGCGGACGACGCGGGCGAACGCGGGCCATTGCTCTTCTTCCAGGGCGGCTACGGCCGCTACGAGGGCATGTAGCGATGCCCGTCTACGCCCTCGGCGACCGGGTTCCCCAGATCCACGAGTCGGCCTACATCCATCCCGAAGCGACGATCATCGGCAGCGCGATCATCGGCCCGAGAGCATCGGTGTGGCCCCACGCCGTGATCCGGGCCGACGACAACATCATCCGTATCGGCGAGGCATCGTCGATCCAGGACGGTGCGGTGCTGCATTGCACGATCGCCCACGAAACGGTCGTGGGGAACTTCGTGACCGTCGGACACCTCGCCCATCTCGAGGGGTGCACGGTCCTCGACCACGCCCTGGTCGGGACCGGGAGCGTGATCCTGCACCACGCGGTCATCGGCGAGCATGCGCTCGTGGGCGCGGCGGCGATGGTGCCGGGCAACGTCGAGGTGCCGCGCTGCGCGATGGCCTTGGGGGTCCCCGCCAAGATCCGGGAGAACGCGGTGCCCGAGGGACACTCGACGATGAACGTCGAGACCTACGTCGAGCGCGGTCGCCTGTTCGCCGCCGAGATGCGTCGGATCGACTGAGTACTCGGTGCGCGATCCGGCCGGGGGAGAACCGTTCCGAATCCTGGTCGTCTGCACGGCGAACATCTGCCGCTCCGTGATGGCGCAGGCGTTCCTCGAACGTGACGTTCTCGCCCGGGGCCTCGGGGTCACCGTCGCTTCCTGCGGCATCCGGTTCGACGGTGAGCCTGCGTCCGAGACCGTCGTCGGCGTGCTCGCCGAACGCTCGCTCGACGTCACCGGTCATCGTTCCCGGCGGTTCACCCCGGAGCTGCTGGCCGCGGCGGATCTCGTCGTCACCATGGAGCGGATGCAGGCCCGGGAAGTGACCGTTGCCGTCGGCGGACTCTCGTCACGAGTGCACACGCTCGGCGCCCTGGTCGAGTGGCTGCGCACGGACGACCTCGGCGGATCGCCGGCGGAGCGGGTTGCTCGCTTCGCCGCCGGGCGACAGCCCGGCGATCTGCTCGGCTCCGGTCGCGACGAGATCGAGGATCCCCACGGGCGCTCCAAGCGGGTGCATCGCAAGGCGGCGGACCGCATCGAGGCGCTGTGCGCAGCCCTGCTCGATGGACTCTTCGGTCCCGTCCGGGAGGTCTGAATCGGCCCGCCACGGGCCTCCGACCTGGGCCGAAATACCTACAGATGGCCTGAACGGAAGCCGAAGACACCGTGATGGACGCGACTCGACGAGGTTTCCTCCGGGGAATCGTGAGCGGCGCTTCGACCGGCGCCGGCCGGGCCGCGTCCGGAATTCCTCTGGGACCTGCAACCGGGCGCGGCGTCGCGGAACCGTCCGGGACGCTCGTGTTCGTGAACCTCGGTGGGGGCCTCGACGGACTGAGCGTGGTCGTCCCGCACGGCGACCCGGCGTACGGTCGCCGTCGTCCCGGCCTCGCCGTCGGGCCCCCGGGCGAACGGTACGGTGCCATCGATCTCGGTCGCGGCCTCGGTCTTCACCCGGCGCTCCTCCCGCTCCACGAGGTCGCGGGCCAGGCCGATCGTCTCGCGGTGATCGCCGGCGTGGGCATCCCCGACGGTCACGACCACGGTCGTCACATACCCGCCCGGGCCTTTCTGCACCAGGGCGGTGTCGGCGAGTCGACCGGCTGGGCCGCGCGACTGTTGCAGTTCGAGGGCATGGGATTGGAGGCCACATGGTCCTTCGGCGACGGCCCCCACCTGATGTTCGAGGGCCTCGGCCCGATCCTGGTGGAGCAGACGTCGGTGGCGCTGGCCGCCGTCAATCGCGGCGGCCGAACGGCCGGCGACGCATCGGACCACGACTCCCTCCACGACCCCTCGCCGTCCACCGTGCCGCGTTGGTCCGACACCGACTGGCCGACTCCGGCCGACCGGCTGACGAGGGGCTATCCGGAAGGCCGGCTCGCCCGCAGTCTCGCCGTGACCGCAGACCTGATCCGGGCCGATCCCGGACTCCGCATCGTGGGAATCGATCAGTCCGGCTACGACACGCACGTCGACCAGGGAGACGCCCGGTCCGGCGTGCTCACCCACAAGCTGGACCGCCTCGCTCGGGCGCTCGCCGCGTTCTGGACCGACCTGTCCGACGGTGGGCGCGGCGCCGATCCGGCGAGTCAGCCGGTGACCGTGGTCGCCATCAGCGAGTTCGGACGGGCGATCGACGAGAACAGCAGTGGTGGCACGGAGCACGGACGGGGTGGTGTGGCCCTCGCGTTCGGCGACCAGGTGGTCGGCGGCCTTCACGGCGACCTCCCGTCGGTCGAGCACGACGAGTCGTGGCCCGTCACGATCGACGTCCGCCGCGTCCTCGCCGACGCAGCGGCGAGTCACGGGTTTCGTCCCTGGCGAAGCGGCGTGTTCGCCGGCCTGCCGCTCCCGAACCGATCGCTGGGGTTGTTACTGTCGAGCTAGTGGCAGAACCGGGGCGTTGGATCGAGCACGGGCAGCGCTTCGTGTACGAGAGCGACTGGATGTCGATGGCGCTCGTCGACGTCGAGACGCCGTCGGGCCGTCGTTTCGAGCATCATGCCGTCCGGTTTCCGGCGGAAGCGGTGGGCACGCTCGTCGTGGTCGACGGTCACGTGCTCATGATCTGGCGCCACCGCTTCATCACCGACACATGGGGTTGGGAGATCCCGGCCGGGGGCATCGACGCCGGCGAGTCGGTGGCCGAGGCCGCCCATCGGGAATGCGTCGAGGAGACGGGCTGGGCGCCGGGGCCGACGTCGCCCGTGATGACCTGGCATCCGAGCAACGGAGCCACCGATCAACGCTTCCATGTTGTGCGCGCCACTTCGGCGGTCGAAGTCGGGGAACCGACGGATTCCGACGAAGCCCTGAAGATCGAGTGGGTGCCGGTCGAGCGGATCGCATCGCTGGTGCGCAAGGGCGAGCTGGGAGACGGTCTCAGCGTCATGGGCCTGCTGTCGGAACTGGCCGGCATCGTCGACCACTGACCACCCTCTGCCCCAAGGCGGGTCGGACGCGCCACAATGGGCGAATGCCCATGCGACAGGACTGCAAGTACTTCGAGTCCCGGAGTTATCCCAACGGCGACACCGTCCGGAAGTGTGATCTCGACCTGGCGCCCGAGGCGCCCTGGCGCTGTCCCGACAACTGTTCGAGCTACACGCGGCGCATGGCCGACGTGAACTGGGCCCACGGGTCGCTGGTCACGCCCGAGACGCCCCCGGAGCCGGCCAGCCTCGGCGACGACGACTCCATCGCCGCGCTGCTCGATGCAGCGGAGGACATCATCAACGAGGCCGTGCCCGGCACCCTGGCCGACCTCGACGCGGAGCGACGCAAGCGCAAGGGCGGTCGACTTCGCCGCACCCTCGGCAAGCGCAGCGGCGCCTCGTCCGACGGCAACGCTGAACAGAACAAGCCGCCCAAGAACAAGCCGCCGCGAGGCAGCGGCGAGGGGCTCGGGGAGCGGTTCCGGCGCCGGTACCGCGACGGGCACTGACCCAATGCCCGGCACTCGGCTGACCGACGTCGAGATCGACGAACTCCTCGCCGCCCACCCGGATTGGACGCGCGACGGTGCGATGCTTCGCCGTCGGTTCGAGTTCGAGGACTTCACCGACGCCTTCGGGTTCATGTCCCGCGTGGCGCTGATCTCCGAGAAGCTCTTCCACCATCCGGAGTGGAGCAACGTCTACAACCGGGTCGACATCGGGATCACCGACCACGACGCGGGAGGACTCTCCTCCAACGACCGTGAGTGGATCGAGCGGGTCGACCGACTCTCGCGCTAGGCCGGCACCGGGTCGTCGGCGATCACCGGGTCGACCGGTCCGTCGGCGAAGTCGA
>JAUIML010000199.1 GCA_030432715.1 Acidimicrobiia bacterium
TGTTCGATCGCCTCCGCACAGAGGAGGTCGCAGCCGCCCCGGGTTCCGCAGGCGAGCGGACAGCGCAGTGGGTAGGCCTCGATGACGTGGGAGACCCCGGAGATGCCGGGTTCGTTCGGCCATGTCCGGTGGTCGCGGCCCACGCTGAGCGCGCCGAAGCTCGCACCGTGATAGTCGCGGGCCCGGCCGATGATCTTCGATCGCCCCGTGGCCATGCGGGCCAGCTTGATCGCCGCCTCGATGGCCGCGGCGCCGCCGCCGGTGAAGAAGCTGCGGTTGAGGTCGCCGGGGGTGACCTCGGCCAGGAGCCGCCCGGCTCTCGATGCGGGCTCGGTGGCGAACGCCGTTGCCGCGAACGGGAGGGTTCGAGCCTGTTCGACGATGGCCTCGATGATCCGAGGGTGGCCGTGGCCGGGGTTGGCGTTGGCGAACTGGGACGTGAAGTCCAGATAGCGGGTGCCGTGCTCGTCCCAGAACTCACATCCGGCGGCGCCGGCGACGATCAGCGGATCCCGCGTCGAGTTCACCGACCACGGGTGGATCACGTGGCCCCGATCCCATGCCCGGATCTCGTCGGCGTCAGTCATGGCTTCTCCCGGTCGAGGACGACTCGGGCAACGGTACCGGACCATCGGTCGCGGCCTTGCTCGCCACGGCGACGTTGCGACTAGCGTCCGCTTCGTGAGCGACGACACCGACGACGACCGGGCCGCCGGCATCCGCGTCTCGATCGAGGACGGGATCCTCCATCTCGTCATCGATCGACCCGACCGACGCAACTCACTCCCGCCCGATGGGGTGCTGCGCCTGATCGCTGCGCTCGAGGAGGCGTCGACCGACGACTCGTTGCGGGCCGTGCTCCTGCGGGGCAGTGGAGGGAACTTCTGCTCGGGTGCCGACTGGGTCGCCCGCAACGCCGATGGTGGCGAGAAGCCCCGCACCGGCAGCATCCAACGGCGGACACCCATCCAGGCCCATCGCCTGATCTGGCTGGTGAACGAGATCCAGCTGCCGGTCGTGAGTTCGGTGCGGGGCTGGGCCGCCGGGCTCGGGTGTCAGCTCGCGCTCGCATCGGACTTCGTGGTCGCCGCCGACGACAGCACCTTCTGGCTCCCCTTCGTCGAGCGCGGGTTCACTCCCGACAGTGGCGCGTCGTGGATGATCTCCCGACTCGTCGGTGTCGCCCGGGCCAAGGAGATGCTCATGCTGGGCCGGAAGGTCACCGGCCGGGAGGCGGCCGACTGGGGGATGATCCATCGAGCCGTGGCCGACGATGAGGTCGACGAGGCGGCGCAAGCGCTGGCGGTCGAACTCGCGGGCGGGCCGACGGTCGCGCTCGGTCTCACCAAGCGCCTCGTGAACCGGGCGCTCACCGGCGGTGTGCACGACGCGATGGAGGCGGAGGCGCAGGCGCTCGAACTCTCGTCGCGCAGCAAGGACTTCCGCGAGGGACTGGCCGCGTTCAGCGAGCGGCGCCCGCCCGACTTCACCGGCCGCTGAGCGCAACGATGGTCGACGACGCGTTGTACGAGCCCGATGGCGACGCGTTCGTCGGGACGCCGCTGACCGAGGGCGGGTGGAGCCCCGACGCGCAGAGCGGTGGGGCGGTGCTGGCCCTACTCGGGCACGTGATCGAGGACGTGCCCACGCTCACGCCGATGAGCCTCAGCCGTCTCACCGTCGACCTCGTGCGACCGGTGCCGATCGGCCGCCCGCTGCGGATCGAGCCGATGGTTGTCCGCGAGGGGAAGAAGATCCAGGTCGTCGACCTCCGGGTCTTCACCGAGGATGCCGACCACGTCCGCGCCCGCGTGCTGCGGATCAGGGACGCCGACGTCGACGGCACCGACGTGCCGGAGTCGTCGACCGATGCCGACCCTGCCCGGCACATGCCCCCACCGGCGGATCTCGACCCGGCCGACGATCTGCCGGGTCTGCCGGCGTTCCTGCGGACCGCGCTCGACTTCCGGCGCACCGACTCGGCCCGGCATGACGTCAACGGCATCTGGACCCGGCTCCGGGTCGCGGTGGTCGCCGGTGAGCCGGTGCGGGCAACCTCGCGGGTCGCCGTGCCGATGGACGTCGTGAACTTGATCGGCATCCGCGACCTGCGCGGGTTCACCGGCATCAACCCCGACGTGAGCGCCCACGTGGTGCGCCCGCCGGTGGGGGACTGGGTCGGGTTGGTGGGTGAGACGGTGTTCGCCCCCGACGTGGGTCACGGCGTGTCGGCGGCCACGTTGAGCGACGAACAGGGTGTGCTCGGCATCACCTCGACCTCGCAGCTGCTCGATCGCTACTCACCCTGACGGAAGGCTCAGGCCTCCACCTCACCTTCGAGCCTCGAGCGTCCAGCTGAGGCGGTGGGTACCGGCCCCCACCCGATGCCCGGGGAGGGTGTCGGGGCCGCACGCGGCCGTGCCGAGTCCACGGATCGCCGCGTCGATGTGGACCTCCACATGGTCGGCGGGGGAGAGTTCGGCCAGGGTCAGCGCCCTGGTGAGATCGGCATCGGTGTGGCGGCGGGCCGAGAACCCGAACCGCTCGTCGGGCGAGGGTGACGCGACGCGGATCGCGTCGCGTCCGTCGCGTAGGGAGAACCAACGGGTGTCGGTGTGGTGCCCGTGCTCCTGGGGAAACACGTAGGGGTGGTACTGGTCGGCCACGGTCGATCGCCAGACCCCGACGGTCGCGGCCGCCCGCCGATCGGGGTAGGTCTCGTGCGGCCCGAGGCCGAGCCAGCGCAGGTCGTCGAACCGCTCGTCGACCGCGAACACCACCCCGACGCGGGGGAGATCGTGCCACTCCTTCGGCACCCGGATCGTCTCGTCGAAACGGATCCGCCCGTCGGTCAGCGTCACCTCGGTGCGGTGGGTGGCGTGCTGAACGGCCCCGTGGAGCCGGCGCCGCAGCGTCAGCCGCACCGCGCCGTCGTGGGTCCGGACGGTGGCGCCCTGCGGTTCGACCTCGAGATCGTCGAGCCCCCACGTCAGCCATCGGTTGCGCACGCCGGACACCTCGCTCATCCAGCCCTGGGCCACCCCGTCGTTGTCGGTCGGAGCCCGCCACAGGGTGGCCTCGATCGGGCCGACGATGCAGGGGCGGCCGCGGAGATCGACGGTGGCGACGGTCGCGGCGGCGCGATCGAGACGCAGCGAGAACGGACCGGTGGTGATCCGGTCGTCGTCGATGGTCGACAGCCGGGAGGAGACCGGCGGACCCGGAGTCGGGGCCGACACCGGCAGGGGCAACTGCTCCCAGGCGACGATGTGGCCCTTCGCGGCCCAGGCGGAGGAGCTGGCCGTCGAGAAGCGCAGGGTCAGGAACGCGTCGTTGCCGCGGAGGCGCCTCGCGGCGCGCGGGACGGTCACCCGAACGCTCGCGCGCGGTCCGATCGGCGGCAGGTCGAGACGGCCGGACTCGACGGCCTCACCGTCGACGCTCACCTCCCACTCGCACTCCAGGTCGCCGAGATCGGTGAACCATCGCCGGTTGTGGATCCGCACCGACCGGCTCGGAGCATCGGTGACCGTGACCGGCCGTCCGCACCATGCGACCTCGGCCAGAGCCGGATGGGGCACGCCGTCGGGACCCACGAGTCCGTTGATGCAGAAGTTGACGTCGTTGGGCTCGTCGCCGAAGTGGCCGCCGTAGGCCCAGTAGAAGCGCCCGTCGTCATCGGTCTCGGCAAGGCCCTGGTCCTTCCAGTCCCAGATGAAACCGCCCTGGAGGGCCGGGTGGGTCTCGAATGCACGCCAGTAGTCGACGAGCGAGCCGTTGGAGTTGCCCATGGCGTGGGAGTACTCGCACAGGATCATCGGGCGATCGTCGAGTCCGGTCTCCTCGGCCCACGCGGCCCACTCCTCGATCAGGGCGATCTCGGGGTACATCGGACACACGATGTCGCTCGTCATCCGCTCCGACTCGTCTGGTGCGACCAGATGGCGCTCGACGGTGGTGCCGTTGCCCTGCTTGACCCGAGTGAGCAGCGACCCCTCGTACTGCACGAACCGGGTCGGGTCGGTGGCCCTCACCCAGGCCGCGGCGGCATCGTGGGCGGCGCCGTGGCCGGCTTCGTTGCCGAGTGACCAACCGATCACCGACGGATGGTTGCGGTCTCGCAGCACCATGCGCTGGACACGGTTGACGATGGCGCCGTGGTAGCGCACGTCGTGGCACAAGGAGTCCTGGCGGCCGTGCGACTCCACGTTGGCCTCGTCGACCACGTAGAGCCCGAGTTCATCGCACAGGTCCAGCAACGCCGGGTCGTTGGGGTAGTGAGCGGTGCGAACGGCGTTGATGTTGTGGCGCAGCATCCTCACCAGATCGGCCCGCAGATCGTCGATGGTCTGGGTCTTGCCCGTCTCGGGGTGGTGGTCGTGGCGGTTCACGCCGTTGAGGATGACGGGCTGCCCGTTGAGCAGGAGGCGGCGGTCGCGCACCTCGACCCGCCGGAAGCCCACCCGTAGCTCGGTCGTGTCGGCCACGGTGCCGTCGGGTCCGACCAGGTCGACCCGCAGGCGATAGCGCGTCGGTGACTCGGCCGACCAGGGCTCGACCGTGTCGAGCTCGATGGTCGTGCGCGCCCGTTCGCCCTCGAAGCCCCACGATGCGAGGAACGCCTCGTAGCCGAAGCCCGGGCGTCGGGCGGCGACCGCGGCCCACTCCGGGCCATCGCCGACCCGCCGGCCCCGGGTGTCGGAGAGACGCACCCGCGCGCTCCAGCCCTCCGTGACGGGCCCTCCGACGTGGGCCTCGACGCGCAGGGAGCCGCCCCCGGTCGCCGGATCGAAGTCGGCGGTGGTCGCAACGTCGGCCAGGTGGACCTGGGGCACGGAGCGCAGCGACACGCTGCGGTGCAGGCCCGCGTGCCACCAGTGGTCCTGGTCCTCGATCCAGGTGGCGTCGCAATACCGAACGACCATCACCGCGAGGGTGTTGGTGCCCGCGACGAGATGGTCGGTGAGGTCGAACTCGCTCGCGAGACGCGAGTCCTTGCCCATGCCGACGAAGTCGCCGTTGCAGTACACGACCGCCATCGACTCGGCGCCGCCCAGGTGCAGGATCGTGCGTCGCGACGCCCACCCGCGGGGGAGCCGGAACGTGGTGCGGTAGAGGCCGGTCGGGTTGTGGTCCGGCGTCGCCGGTGGTTCGAGCGGCCACGGCATCTGGACGTTCGTGTAGTGGGGTAGGTCGCCGGTGTCCTGACGGGTCCAGCAACCCGGCACCTCGATCGGCCGCCACCCCCGTCCTCGAGACGACGCCTCCTGCCACTTCGCCGGCGCGGCCGTCGGGTGGTCGACGAGCAGGAAGTCCCACGTACCGTCGAGCGATCGGGCCCAGCGCTCGTCGACGCGGAGCGGGGTACGTGCGGGGAGGCGGTTGATCTCGAACGTCTCGGGGAGTTCCCACCACGGGATCGGCATGCGCACTTCCTAGTCCACAACGGGTGCTTCGTTCCCCGGTCGGGACCGTGAGCGGGGCGCAGCGCTCGAGTGGTCTCAGAGGTCGACCGCGCGCGGCACGACGCGGTCGTCTATGAGCCGTCGCCCGAGTTGTCGGGTGAGGCCTGCCGTCGTGCCGTAGAGGCCGTCGAGTTCGATCGCGGCGAAGAGATAGCGGTGGAAGTCGTGGTCGCGGGTGAAACCGATTCCAGCGAGGACCTGCTGACAGTGGCGCCCGGCTTCGATCGCCGCTCGGCCGGCGAGCACACGAGCAAGGTCGATGGTGAGCGGTGTCGGATCCTCGTCGGCCGCGCCGAGGGCAGCCCCTGCGCCCTCGATCGCCACGTGGGTTTCTGCCAACTTGTGGCGGACCGCCTGGAACGACCCGATGGGGCGACCGAACTGCATCCGGTCGATTGCGTGCCGGCGGGCCAGCGCCAACATGCCTGATGCGAGACCGTGAAGTTGATGGGCGAGGGCATGTCGGGCAGATGTCACCGCGGCATCGATGGCGTCGCGGTCGGACCGGATGAAGTCAGTGTCGGCGCCGAGCGAGCCGTCGACACGGACCGCTGTGAGGTGGCGGTCATCCGCCGGGCTGGTGGCGGCGAGTCGTTCCGCGGCGATGAGCATGACGCCGTCCGCGCCCAGGATGTGGACGACATCGGCCTGGTGGAACCGACGCCCGGCAACGCCGATCGTGCCGCGTTCGTCGCGGCTCGCCGGTGACTCGGCGCCCCATGGCGGGTGGACCACGGCGGTTCCGGCGGGGAGCCCGAACGCTCGGCCGGCGACGTCGTCGAGTGCGTCGGCCGTCGCCGCGGCTGCGCCGAGTCGTCCGAAGACCACGCCGACGGCGGCGACGGGTTCGGCGGCGAGCATCTCGTCCCACCCGAGCGCAGCGAGGGCGGCGTCGTTGACGCTCGATGGTGCGGCCGGGTCGATCGCGGCGGCGACACTTGCGGAAAGCAGCTCGCGGTCGTCGGCGTCCATCACTCGTCTCCGAGATCGAGCAGTCGTCGGGCGATGATGTTCCGCTGGATCTCTCCGGTGCCGCCATAGATCGACGCCGCCCGCGAGTAGAGGAACTCATCACGCCAACGCTCGTCGTCCACCCCCTCGGGGAGGGCGACGCGGTGGGGTGCGAGCTCGCGGCCCACATCGAAGATCTTCTGCTCGGCGGTTGCGACCAGCACCTTGTCGACCGAGGTCTCGGGGCCCAGCGTCTCGCCGCCGTCGAATCGCCGGACCGTGCGACGCGAGGAGCATCGAAGAGCGTGGAGCTGGGCGAAGGCCTCGCCCACGAGGGACGCGCTGTGCTCGTCATGCGGGGCATCCGTCACGATTGCCTGGAGGCGCGACTGGAGGTAGGCGGTGCGGTGCCAGAAGGCGGTCGACCGCTCGAAGGGGAGGAGCGCCATGGCCACCGCCCACCCTCCGTCGACCTCACCGATCCGTCGGGCATCGGGAACCACGACATCGTCGAAGAACACCTCGGCGAATTCGTCGGAGCCGCTCATTATCGACAGCGGGCGCACGGTGAGGCCGGGGGTGTTCATGTCGACCAGGAACGCAGTGATCCCGCGATGTCGCGACTCCGACGTGCCGGTTCGGGTGAGCAGCAGACAGCGCTCGGCGAACTGGGACAGTGAGGTCCACACCTTCTGGCCGTTCACCGTCCACTGGTCGCCGTCGCGGTGGGCCCGACACGCCAACGAGGCGAGGTCGCTTCCCGTACCCGGTTCGGAGAATCCCTGGCTCCACAACTCCTGGCCCGACAGCAGTCGCGGCACGAACTCGGCCGCGAGTTCGGGCCGGGCGAAGTCGATGAGGGTCGGGGCGAGCGTCTCGGTCATCGAGAAGAATCCGGAGACCACGAGATCGCGTGCGACCACCTCTTCAC
>JAUIML010000200.1 GCA_030432715.1 Acidimicrobiia bacterium
CATCCAGGGCGCCGAGTCCGGCATGTTCCTCAAGAAGGTCCACGAGCTCCTCCTGGGCGAGGACGACTTCTACGTCGACATCTTCCGTGCGCTCGACGTGCCCTACGAGGCCGTGAAGTGGCGCCGCGACATCAACCCGGTCGATCGCGACCACGCCCTGCTCGAGAAGCAGGCGAAGGTGAACCAGCTCATCAACATGCATCGGGTGCGTGGCCACCTGATCGCCGACCTCGATCCTCTCCAGGTCAAGGAACCGAAGATGCACGCCGAGCTCGACCCGGCGACCTACGGGCTGACGATCTGGGACCTCGACCGCGAGTTCCTCACCGGCACCGACACCGGCATCTACGCCCAGGTCGGCGGTCGGGCCCGCATGCCGTTGGGCGATCTGCTCGGCGTGCTGCGCGACGCGTACTGCCGCACCATCGGCGTCGAGTACATGCACATCCAGGACCCCGTGGAGAAGCGCTGGATGCAGGAGCAGCTCGAGGGTGCCGACCGGGCGATCGAACCCGACGAACAGCGCCACATCCTTTCGAGGCTCAACGCCGCCGAGGCGCTGGAGACCTTCCTGGGGACGAAGTACGTCGGTCAGAAACGCTTCGGCATCGAGGGGGCGGAGAGCACCGTGCCGCTGGTCGACGCCGTACTCGGCGCGGCCGCCGACGCCGGCTTGGCCGACGTGGTGATGGGCATGGCCCACCGGGGCCGGCTCAATCTCCTGGTGAACATCGTGGGCAAGAGCTACGGCGAACTCTTCAACGAGTTCGAGGGCGGCTCGATCGGCACGATGACCCAGGGATCGGGCGACGTGAAGTACCACCTCGGCCAGACCGGGGTGTTCGAGAGCCGCAACGGCAACACGATTCCGGTGGAGCTGGCGGCCAACCCGTCGCACCTCGAGGCCGTCGACCCCGTCGTCGTCGGCATGGTGCGGGCCAAGATGGATCTCATCGACATCGACGCCGGCTACGACGAGTACCCGGTGCTGCCGCTGCTGATCCACGGCGACGCCGCGTTCGCGGGCCAGGGGGTCGTGGCCGAAACGCTCAACCTCTCCCAGATCCACGGCTACCGCGTGGGCGGCACGATCCACGTGATCATCAACAACCAACTGGGCTTCACGACCACGCCGGAGGTGGCCCGGTCGACGGAGTACTCGACCGACGTGGCCAAGATGATCCAGGCCCCGATCTTCCACGTGAACGGCGACGACCCCGAGGCCTGCGTCCGGGTGGCCCGCCTGGCCTTCGAGTATCGCCAGCAGTTCAACAAGGACGTGGTGATCGACATGATCTGCTACCGGCGCCACGGCCACAACGAGGGCGACGACCCGAGCTACACGTTGCCGGAGATGTATCGCCGCATCGATGCCCGGCCCTCGGTGCGGGCCCAGTACACGACATCGCTGGTGAAGCGCGGCGACCTCACGCCCGAGGAGGAAGAGGAGGCACTGGCCGACTTCAGGGCTCGACTCCAGGAGGCGCTCGACGAGACACGCGAGGTCGAGAACGACCCCGACGCGCGGGCCCAACCTCCCGTCCAACCGGTGGGGGTGCTGCCCCACCTCCGCACCGCGATCGACCGGGTCGCCGTCGATCGGATCTACGCGGCGCTCTCGTCCACCCCGGAGGGCTTCACCGTTCACCCGAAGCTGGCCCAGCAGTTCGCCAAGCGCGACGAGATGTTCGCGGCCGGCGAGATCGACTGGGCGCTCGGCGAGGCGATGGCCTTCGGCTCTCTGCTCCTCGAAGGCACCTCGATCCGTCTGGCCGGCCAGGATTCCCGCCGCGGCACGTTCAGCCATCGCCATTCGACGCTGGTCGACTTCGAGACCAATGCCGATCACGTGCCGCTCTCCACCCTCGCTTCGGGCGACACCAACCTCTGGATCTACGACTCGCTGCTGAGCGAGTACGCCGCGCTCGGTTTCGAGTACGGCTACTCGATCACGAACCCGGCGGCGCTGGTCATCTGGGAAGCCCAGTTCGGCGACTTCGCCAACGGCGCGCAGATCATCATCGACCAGTTCATCGTGGCCGCGAAGGACAAGTGGAAGCAGGATTCCGGCCTGGTGATGCTTCTGCCCCACGGCTACGAGGGCCAGGGGCCCGAACACTCCTCGGCCCGGATCGAACGGTTCCTCCTGCTCGCGGCCGAGGACAACATGCAGATCTGCAACGCCACAACGGCAGGCCAGTTCTTCCATCTCCTCCGCCGCCAGATGCTCCAGGACCATCGCACGCCGCTGGTGGTCTTCACGCCCAAGTCACTCCTGCGGGCCAAGCAGTCGCGCTCACCGGTGACCGACCTCCTGTCCGGCACCTTCGAGGAACTCCTCGGTGACCGCACGATCGACGACCCGAACCAGGTGAAGCGGCTGGTGCTGTGCAGCGGCAAGGTGGCGGTCGACGCGGAGGCCGAACGCGACCGTCTCGGCGTGCCCGTGGCGATCGCCCGCGTCGAGCAGCTCTATCCGTGGCCCTTCGACGCGGTTGCGGCCGAGCTGGCCCGCTACCCCAACGCGACCGAGATCGTCTGGCTCCAGGAGGAGCCGGAGAACATGGGTCCGTGGAACGCCATCAAGGGCCGGCTCTACGAGCGCCACGACGACACTCATTCGATTCGTCGGGTCAGCCGGTTCGAGTCGGGCAGCCCCGCGTGCGGGAGTGCGAAGGTCCACGCCCAGGAACACGCCGAACTCCTCGAACGGGCGCTGTCTCTCTGAGGGTCAGACGACCGCCAGGGTCGCCGCGAGGGCGATGGCCCAGCTCACCAGCGAGCCGATCAGCACGTACTCCGTGACGGCGTGGATGTCGACGTCGTCGTGGCTGCGCAGCTCGGGATAGCGCAGCAGCGACTTCGCGGTCACGACGAGCGCCGCCGTGGTGGGTTGCCCCGCGAGCACGAAGCCGAGCACGAGCAGGCGCTCGAGCGGCCCGATCACCCGACCGCCTCGGATCCGGGTGGTGGGCGGGTCGCCGTCGATGACGACTTCGAGCACGATGCGAACCACGGCGTTGGCGGTGGAGACGAGCACCACACCCAGCGCGAGCACCATCAAAACGGTGGCCGGACGCTCGCGTTGGATGAGGCCGATCCGGGATTCGCCGAGGAAGTCGGCCCAGAGGCTGTCGCCGCCGTCGGCCTCGAGTCGCACCGTGGAGACCATCACTGCCGCGACCACGCCGGCACCGATGGTCGAGAGCTGGATCACCGCGTTCGAGAAACCGACCCTCACGAGTTGCCACGCGGTCGAGACGACGATGGCGATGCCCACGGCGGCCATCGCATCACCGCCTGACGCATCGACGAGCATCACTCCCACGATCGCCGTGGCGATGCTGATCGCCGAAGCGAGCGCGGCCCGGAACCGACTGGCGGGCATCCCCGCGAGCCCATGGCTCAGGTCGCCGGCTCCGATGGCCAGGAGCACGATCGAAACTGCAGTCATGCCGAAGTGTCGATGAGTCGAAGAGCCACGACAAGTTCTCGGAGGTGGTTGCGGCTCCGGCGTTGCGACACCGCGCTGGCCGTGATCCCGAGTGCGCCGGCGATGGTGTCGGTGTTGTGGCCCTGCAGATCGGCGAGCACGATGCGGGCCTCGGTCTCGTCGACGGTCGCCAGGGCGCGGTCGAGCAGGGCCAGATGACTCCGGAGTACGACCTCGAGCGCGACATCGGGCGGGCGCGGTGGCGGGAGAGGCCCGCCCGGCGCACGGGCGCGGCTCGGCGGCGCCGCGCCGACCGCGGTCTGCGGCGTCGCCATCTCCAGCCCGACTCGTGCCGCATACCCCGAGCGGGGTCCCGACCTCGCTACCGTGTCGAGGGCGGCGCGCGCCGCCCACCATGCCGATCCGTCCTGCCCGAAGGGCGCCCGATCAGGGTCGTGCATCACGATGTCGCCCCAACCGATCCCGGCTCGGAGCGCCACCCGACCGAGGAGTTCGAGGCGGAGTTCGGCCACCGCACGGACGGCATCGAGGAGTCCGCCATAGGTCCCCTGGATCTCGTCGCCGACGGTCTGGGTGAGAGGGTCGAGCGCCGGCCGGCGGCCATTCACCGCCTCGAGGGCGGCGCCGACCTCGGCCTGAAGGGCAGCCCGGTCGAGGCGGGCCCGCGAGGCCACGACATCGATCAGCACCGCCGCGTAGCCGGGAGCAGGGGATCTCTGGGTCACATCCGCAGTTTACTGACGGATTTCGTCATTTCAAGGGTAAATGACGAATATCGTCAGAATTGCCTGGAGTGACTCATTCCGTCATCTGAGGGAAAACCCGACGACGGTCTCCAATTCGGCGAGCGCCACCGCCGGATCGACGACCTTGATCGTCGTCATCCCCATCGCCCGGGCCGGTTTCAGGTTGACGCCGAGATCGTCGAGAAAGACACACTCCTGCGGGTCCACGCCGAGACGCTCGCACGCGATCTCGTAGAAGCGGGGCTCCGGCTTGCGGACGCCCACCACGCTCGACTCGACGACTTCGTCGAACATCGCCATGATCGCCCGCACCGAATCGTCGGGGGCCCGGGACGAACTCGTGCCGTCGCCCGGGTCACGGAAGTTGTTGGTGAGCATCGCGGTCTTCAGGCGCTCGCCACATCGCCGAACCGCCTCGACCATCTCCGGCCGCACGTGGCCCCTGAGTGCATCGAGCACCCGTCGGGCGTCGACCGTGTGGCCGAGATCGGCGGCCTCGGCTTCGAAGACCCCGACGAACCCCTCGGCATCGAGCTCACCGCGCTCGAAGCGCGCCCACGCGTTCTCGTCGGGGTTGGTCGCGTTGATGCGGCGGATGGTGTCCGGCTCGAGACCCGCCTCGGACTCGTAGGCGTTGAAGGCGTGGAACGGGCTGGAGAGGATCACACCTCCGAAATCGAAGAGCGCTGCGGAGATCACGGCTGCACCATAGAGCGCGTGCTTGACTGGCCGACATGCCCAGAGGCTCCCGCACTCCCACCCACGCCGTGATCGACGGATCGAATCTCGCCACCGAAGGCCGCAAGGAGCCCAGCCTTGCGCAGCTCGACGAGGCGGTCCGGGCCATCGACGCAGAGTACGACTTCGCCCAGATCACCGTGATCGTCGATGCCACGTTCGAGCATCGGGTCGCCAAGACCGAGACCAAGGCGGCCCGCAAGGCGATCGACGACAACGACATCCTCACGCCGCCGGCCGGGGTCATCGGGCGCGGCGACGCGTTCATCCTGCAGGTGGCCGACCGAGCCGACGCGGTCGTCTTCTCGAACGATTCGTTCCAGGAGTTCCACGGCACCTACGACTGGCTCTTCGACGAGGGGCGGCTGATCGGCGGCAAGCCCGTCCCCGGGGTGGGATGGATCTATGTCGCCCGCTCTCCGGTGCGCGGCCCCGTGAGCCGCCGAGCCACCGCCGACAGCCGCAAGGCCGACAAGGCGGAGAAAGCCGAAAAGGCCGAGAAGACCCAGAAGACCGGCACGTCGAAGAAGGCCGAGACCGCCGAGCAGGCGACATCCCGCGCCCCCGCGAAGAAGTCGGGTGGGCGCGGGAGGCGTCGTGAGCAGTCTCCTGAGGCTTCCGCCGACACGAAGCCCACGCCGGAGCCGGCGAAGAAGGCCGCCGGCCGGGGCCGCCGCAAGGCGAAGCCGAGCGGCGACGGAAGCAACGACCGAGCGGTCTGGCAGACGTTCAAGGACGACTTCCCCGTCGGCAGCACCATCGCCGCCCACGTCGACCGGTTCTCCTCGCACGGCGCCTACGCCTCCGTCGACGACGTCGTCGTCTATCTCCCGAACCGGCTCCTGGCCGATCCCGCGCCCACCAAGGCCCGCGACGTCATCGAGCTCGGCGCCATCGTCGATTTCGTCATCCACCGCTACGACGACGAGCGCAACGGCATCGACGCCGGGCTCATCCCCGCGCCCGGAGCGCCGGCACCGAGCCGCTCGACGACCAGGGCCACGCGGGCCCCGGCCAAGAAGGCAGCCAAGAAGACGACCAAGAAGTCCACCGCCCGCAAGACCACCGCCACGAAGGCAACCGTGAAGAAGACCACCGCGAAGAAAACCCCGGCCAAGAAGGCAGCCAAGAAGACGACCAAGAAGTCCACTGCCCGCAAGACCACCGCCACGAAGGCAACCGCGAAGAAGACCACCGCGAAGAAAGCCCCGGCCAAGAAGGCCGCAGCCAAGCGGGCCCCGGCCAAGAAGGCGACCCGAAAGCGCTAGCGCACGGTCCTCCAGGACCGGGTGGCCCCACGGCGCCGGTAGATTCCGCGCCATGGCCGCGCAGTTCATCTTCACCATGCACAAGGTCGGGCGCTTCATCCCGCCCGACCGTGATGTCCTCAAGGACATCACCCTCGCGTTCTACCCGGGGGCCAAGATCGGCGTGCTCGGCCCCAACGGCGCCGGCAAGTCGACGCTGTTGCGGATCATGGCCGGTATCGACCAGGACTTCAGCGGCGAGGCGCGCCTGACCGACGGGTTCACGGTCGGCATGCTCGAGCAGGAGCCCCATCTCGACCCGTCGAAGGACGTCATGGGCAACGTGATGGACGGGGTCGGCGAGGTCGCCGGTCTCCTCCAGGAGTACGACCAGGTCCTGGCCGGCTGGTCCGACCCCGACGCCGACTACGAGAAGCTCGGCGCGAAGCAGGCCGACCTCGAGTCGAAGATCGAAGCCGCCGGAGCGTGGGACCTCCAACGCAACGTCGAAATCGCCATGGACGCGCTGCGCACACCCCCGGGCGACACCCCTGTCGACAACCTGTCCGGGGGCGAGGCCCGCCGCGTCGCCATGGCCCGACTCTTGCTGTCGAAGCCGGACCTCCTCCTGCTCGACGAGCCCACCAACCATCTCGATGCCGAGTCCGTGGCCTGGCTCGAGCGCACGCTCCAGGACTACAACGGCACGGTCGTCGCGATCACGCACGATCGCTACTTCCTCGACAACGTCGCCGGCTGGATCCTCGAACTCGACCGAGGCAGAGGCATGCCGTTCGAGGGCAACTACTCGGGCTTCCTCGAGCAAAAGGAGGCGCGCTACGCCCAGGAGCAAAAAGACGACGACAAGCGCACGCGCACGCTGCGGCGCGAACTCGAATGGGTCCGCATGGCACCCAAGGCCCGCCAAGCCAAGGGCAAGGCCCGCCTCGCCCAGTACGAGAAGCTCCTCGAGGAGCAAAAGCACGCCGAAGGACGCCAGAACGATCTCGAGATCGTGATCCCGGCCGATACTCGCCTCGGCGACGTCGTCATCGAGGCCGAGGGCATCACCAAGGGCTTCGGCGACAAGCTCCTCATCGACGACCTGTCGTTCTCGTTGCCGCCCGCCGGCATCGTCGGCGT
>JAUIML010000201.1 GCA_030432715.1 Acidimicrobiia bacterium
GTCATGTGCCAGCGCCGCCAGAAGTCCTGGATCGAGTCGGCGGCGTAGGGCCGGTCGAAGTTCTGGGGGAACCGGAACCCGAGCAGCAGGGCGATACCGATGGCCATGTCGGTGTAGCCGCTGAAGTCGGCGTAGAGCTGGATCGCGTAGCCGTAGATCCCGAACAACACGTCGAGCGCCCCGTACTCACCCGGGGTGCCGAACGCGTCGTCGACGATCGCCCGGCCGAGGAAATCGGCGATCACGACCTTCTTGAACAGGCCCCGCCCGATGAGGACGACGGCGCGGCCGGCTTCGACCTGGTCGGGCACCCGATCGCTGCGCAACTCGGGCAGGAACTCGGTCGCCCGAACGATGGGACCGGCCACCAGCTGCGGGAAGAACGACAGATAGACGGCGAAGTCGAGCAGGGGCGCGGGCGGCGTGTCCCTGCGGTAGACGTCGACCACATAGCTGATGCCCTGGAAGGTGAAGAACGAGATGCCGATCGGCAGGACGACATCGAGCGCCGGGCTCGACACCCCGAGGTTGCGGTCGAGCGAGTCGGTGAAGAAGTCGTAGTACTTGAAGAACCCGAGCACGGCGAGATCGAGGCCGACCGCCGCGGTGAGCGCGGCCTTGCGGCTCGCCCGGCTGGCGCTGCGGTGAATGGCGATCGCGGCGATCTCGTTGCCGAGGGTCATGCCGGCCAAGAGGACCAGGAACCGCACGTCCCAGTAGCCGTAGAAGTAGTAGGAAGCGCCGAGAACGAAGAGCTTCCACGCGGTGACGCGTTCCCTCAACATCCAGCTCACGGGGAGCACCACGGCGAAGAACGCCGCGAAGGTGAATGTGGGGAACAGCACGGGTGAGTCGTCCTCCTGCGTCCGCCCGGAGCGAACAATAACCCCGCGAGATGACCCCGCCGGGGAGGCTAGGTTGCACTTCCATGTCGGATCGGCACCCGGACCATGCCGCCGAACAGGCCTACCTCCTCGCGGCGAGGGCGGCGTTGAGGGCCATGGTCGAACGATCGGCCCGCGCGCTCGAATTCGCCGATCAGCGGGTCCGCGACGAGGACTCGGCCGACGCCAGGATCGCCCGAGCCCACATGGTCGAACGGCAGGGGGCCGTCGACGTCGGTGACGTGGCCCTCTGCTTCGGCCGCATCGACGAGGATCCGTCGGTCTCCGACGGCGATCGGTGGTACGTCGGGCGCCGCCACATCGAGGATGCCGAGGGTGCACCGGTGGTCGTCGACTGGCGCGCCCCCGTCGCCATTCCCTTCTACCGCGCCACGGCGGCCGATGCGTTCGGCCTGGCGCGGCGGCGCCGGTTCTCGTGCGAGATCGACGAGCTCGTGGCGATCTTCGACGAGCACCTCGACGATCCCGACTCCATGCGGGCGGCGGGCATCCCCGATCCGGTCCTGGCCGAGATCGAGCGGGGTCGTTCCGGTGAGATGTCCGACATCGTCGCCACCATCGCGACAGAGCAGGACGAGATCATCCGTGCGCCCCTCGACGAGTGCCTGCTCGTCCAGGGAGGGCCCGGCACCGGCAAGACCGCCGTCGGCCTCCATCGGGCTGCCTTCCTGCTCTTCGAACACCGCGAGGCCCTGTCGCAGAGCCAGGTACTGGTCATCGGGCCCAACCGTGTGTTCCTGCGCTATGTCGCCAACGTGCTCCCCTCGCTGGGGGAGACCGCGGTGAGTCAGGCGACGATCACCTCCCTGCTCAGCTCACGGGTGCGCGTCCGGGCCGAGGAAGCACCCGAGGTCGCCGAGCTCAAGGGCCGCGCCGCGATGGCCGGAGTGCTGCGGCGCCTCGCAGAAGCCCGTCTGCGCGTCCCGGCCGACGAACAGGTCGTCCCGACCGGCCTTCGTTCGGTCCGCTACTCGCCCGAGGTCGTCGCCGCCGCGATCGCGACCGCCCGAGCCAACGAACTGCCCCTCAACGACGCCAAGGGCGTATTCACCGAGCTGCTCCTGCGCGAGGCGCGACAGCAGCTGCTCGATCGCGGCGTGACGGAGGAGGACCTCGCCCGCACTCTGCCCGATCTCCGCAGGAGCGACGGCTTCAAGAAGCTGGTCGACAAGGTCTGGCCGAGCCTGAGCGGGGCCCAACTGGTCCGCTCGCTCCTGGGCAGCCCGACCAACCGCCGGCGCGCGGCCGAAGGGATCCTGCCGCCCGAGGATGCCGACCTGCTCCAACGCTCCTCGGCGAAGAAGACCGCCGACGAACCCTGGACGGCAGCCGACCTGCCGCTGCTCGACGAGGCCAATGCGCTGACCACGGGCGTTGGACGCCGCTACGGCCACGTCGTGGTCGACGAGGCCCAGGACCTGTCGGCCATGGCGCTTCGGGCGGCCGGGCGCCGCGCGACCGGGGGGTCGATGACGATCCTCGGCGACATCGCCCAGGCGACCGGCATCGGCGCGCAGGACTCGTGGGATGCGGTCACCACCGGTCTCGGCATCGACCGGTCGCGGGTGCGGCGACGAGAACTCACCGTCGGCTATCGCGTGCCCGGTCCGATCCTCGACTACGCCAACCACCTCCTGCCGGTGACCGCGCCCGACATCACCCCCTCCACTTCGATTCGCAACCGCGGCGACGGGGCGGAACACCACGCCGTCGCGCAGGACCGACTCGCATCGACGGTTGCGTCGCTCGCCGAGGGGCTCGGCAGTGACTGGTCGACCATCGGCGTGATCACCGCTGCGCATCGCATGGACGACGTGCTCGCAGCGCTGGCTGCGGCCGGTCTCGATGCCGGCGACGCCCGCCGGGCCGCCGAACTCGACCACCGGTTCTCCGTGGTCGATCCGCCCACGGCCAAGGGACTGGAGTTCGACGTCACGATCGTGGTGGAGCCCGCCGAGTTCGCGCCGCTGCCCAACGGCCTGCGCCTGCTCTACGTGGCCCTCACCCGTTCGGTCCAGCGGCTGCTGATCGTCCGCAGCCGACCGATGCCTCACCCGCTGTAGGCCGGACCCCTACAGTCGCAGGCATGCAGTACCCACCCCCGCTGGCGGTGTCGTCGGTCGACGAGGTCGCCGATGCCCTCGTCGCCGAGCTGCCGGCCGGCGCCGACCTCGTCGTCCCGATCGCCAACGGCGAGCCCGTCCACCTCCTCGACGCGCTCGAGGCCCGGGCCGACCGACTCACCGGTGTCCGCGTCCATCAGATGCACGCGCTCCGCGACCGTCCCTACCTGCATGGCGCCCACGCAGGGCATCTCGAACACGTGTCGTGGTTTCTCTCGCACATCACCCGACCCGCGTACCACGAGGGCGACTGTCACTTCGCGCCGGCGAACTTCAGCGAGGTGCCGCTCTTCCTGCTCCGCAAGGCTCCCTTCGCGGTGCTGGCCGCCGCGAGCCCGATGGACCGTCACGGCTACTTCTCGTTGGGCGTCAGCGCCGACTACGCAGCGGCGATGATCGGACGCGTCCCGTTCGTGCTCGAGGTCAACCCGAACATGCCCTCGACCCACGGCGCCAACCGCGTGCACCACAGCGAAGTCCTCCGCTGGTGCGAAGCCGAGACCGACCTGGTCGAGATGCCGCCCGCAACGGTCGGCACCGACGATCGGACCATCGCCGAGTTCATCGCCGACCGCATCCCTGACGGGGCGACCATCCAGCTCGGCATCGGCTCGATTCCCTCGGCGGTGGCCGGCCTTCTCACCGACCACCGCGACCTCGGCGTGCACACCGAACTGCTTTCCGACCCGATCGCCGAACTCGCGCAGCGCGGCGTCATAACCGGGACCCGCAAGAAGACCCACCGGCGCCGGATCGTCACGACCTTCGCGCTCGGCTCGCGTGACCTCTACGACTGGTGCGACGGCAACGACGCCGTCCAGTTCCTTCCGGTCGACGAGGTGAACGACCCCCGCCAGATCGGCCGCGAACCCAACTTCATCTCGGTCAACGCGACGCTCGAGGTCGATCTGTTCGGGCAGTGCGCCTCCGAATCGCTCGGCACCCGCTACTGGTCGGGCAGCGGCGGCCAGGCCGACTTCGCCCGCGGCGCCCAGTACTCCGAAGGAGGCGACGGCTTCGTCGTGCTCTCTTCGACCGCCAAGCAGGGCACCGTGAGCCGCATCGTGCCGACGCTCACCCCTGGTGCGGTGGTCACGACCCAGAAGAACACGGTCGACAACGTCGTCACGGAGCACGGCGTGGCCGAACTCCAGGGCCGAACCCTCCGCGAACGGGCCCGAGCCCTCATCGGGGTTGCCGATCCGCGGCATCGCGACGAGCTCGAGCGGTCGGCGCTCGAGCTCGGCATCCTGCGCGGCTGACCGCCGCGTCCGGCCACGTATTGCGACAAGCGACACCGACGGTCGTCGCTTGTCGCAATACATGGCCACCCTTCGCCGTCACGGGGGCGTCGCAGTAGTGTCCGTGGTCGCGAGTGTCCGTCATCGCTGAAGGGGCCGACGATGCAGCGAACCGAACACATGGTGAACGGCACGTTCGCCTACCGATTCGAAGGGCCCGACGCCGACCACGCGGTCATCGTCATCCACGGCATGGGCGGCCATGGCGGCATCTACGACGAGTTCTGTGCCCACCATGCGGAGACGGGCATCGACGTCTGGTCGATCGACCTGCCCGGCCACGGCCGCTCGGCGATGGCGAGCCGGCAGGGGAAGTGGACCGTCGACCAGTGGGTCGACGCATGCGCCGATCTCGCCCGCCACATCCATGAACTGACCGGTCTCCCGGTGTTCGCCAAGGGCTCCAGCCTCGGCGTGATGCCGGCCTACGCCGTCGTCGGCGCATCCGAACACGTCGTGGGAGCGGTACTCATGGGGTTCGCCGTCCCCGGGACACAGGCCGCACTCGACTCGCCGTGGCGCACCCCTGACGGGCAGCGGATCCTCGCCGAGGTCGGCGAGACCGCCCGCTTCGACATTCGCCGGTTCATCGACCTCGACGAGGACTACGGCTACAAGGGCGCCCTCCAGCAGAAGGAGACCGACCCGCTCAACACCTGGTTCTTCGATCTGGAGTCTTACGCCACCCTCTACACGTACGACCCGGTGGTGAGTCCGGCGGACAACACGAGCCCGATTCTCTTCACCGTCGGTGAACACGACCCGATCGCGTCGCCCGACACGGTCCGGCTCGTGGCGAGCATGGTCGGCGGTCCGGTCGAGGTCCACGAACATCCGGGCGGTGTCCACCAGTTGATGATGTTCCACACCCACGAGTACTCACCGGTCGTCGCCGACTGGTGCCGGAGGCAACTGTCATGACCGTCACCCACCCCGATGGCGTGCACCATCTCGCCATCTCGACGGCCGACGTGAAGTCGCAGATCGAGTTCTTCACCCAGGTGCTCGGCGCCGAGCTCGTCGCCCTCTACTGGATGCACGGCGTCGACGCCTGGCATGCGTTCGTCGAGTTGAACGACACCTGCTCGATCGCGTTCGTCGAGGCGAAGGCCAACAAGGAGATCGTCCCGATCCCCGGGGTCACCCACTCCGGAACACCGGCCGACCCCTCGGCTCCCGGCACGATGCAGCACGTCGCCTTCAACACCGGGACCCACGACGACCTGCTCCGCATGCGCGATCGCATCCGCTCCGCCGGGGTGACCGTGTTCGGGCCGATCAACCACGGCATGTGTCACTCGATCTACTTCGCGGGACCGGAGGGTCTCACCCTCGAATGCGCCACGTCACCGGCTCCGATCCCGGCCGACAACTGGATCGACCCTGAAGTCGTGGAACTTGCCGGCATCTCCGCCGACGACCTGGCCCGCTACCGCAACCCGCCGGCCGACCCCGCCGTCGAGCCGGGCTCGGTCGCCCAACCACCGCTCGATCCGACCAAGCCGGCGATGGGATATCCCGACGAGATCATGGCGATCATGGCCACGATGTCCGACGACGACATCGCCGCCGGGATGAACTACCCCGACCCTCCCGTACCCAACCCCTGACGCCGCGTCAGGTGGCCGGGGCGCCGCCGCGGCCGGCGCCATCGGCGAAGCGGGCCGCGCCCGCCAAGGACTCGCCGCTGAAGAGCGTTTCGCGACCCAGCTCGGTCTCGCGCCGCAGCGCCTCGTCGATCGGCAGCGACCACTGATCCTTCGACGAGCGGAGGTCGTTGCGCATGCAGATCGGCGGTAGGTCGGCCAGCTCGCGGGCGAGCACCTTGGCGTCGGCCAGCGCCTCCCCGGGGTTGCTCAGCCGGTTGACGAGACCCATGCGCAGCGCCTCGTCGCCGCCCACACCACGCCCGGTGAGGATCAGGTCGTTGGCGTGGGATGCCCCGATCAGGCGTGGGAGCCGGATGGTGCCGCCGTCGACGAGGGGCACACCCCAGCGGCGGCAATAGACGCCGAGGGTGGCGTCGGTGGCGGCGACCCGCAGGTCGCACCACACCGCCAGCTCGATGCCGCCGGCCACTGCGAACCCCTCGATCGCCGCGATGACCGGTTTGTCGAGGTCGAGCCGGGTCGGCCCCATCGGGCCCGGACCGTCGAGCTCGACCCGGTTGCCACCCCCCTCGGAGATCGCCTTCAGGTCGGCGCCCGCGCAGAACGTGCCGTTGGCGCCGGTGATGATCGCCACGCGCAGGTCGTCGTCGGCCGCGAACGCCTCGAACGCCTTCAGGAGCTCGGTCGCCGTCGCCTGGTCGACGGCGTTGCGACGCTCGGGACGGTCGATCGTGACGATCTGGACGGAGTCTTCGATTTCAACATGGACGGCCATGCGCCACCGTACGCCCTGACGATACCGGTTGTGAACGAACACCTGTTCGCCTATGGTGCTCCGCATGGCGGCGCTCGGCACCTACCAGACCACCCTGTTCGCCCAAGGCCGACCGGCCGTGGTCGCCGACGCCGCCGTCCAACGCATCACCCTCGACGAATTCAGTTGGGTCGACGTCAGTCGCACCTGGATGACCGGCGCCGACGCACTGCTGGAGACGCTGGCCGCCCACGGCGGGATGCTCTGCCCCCACCCGGAGAACATCGAGGTCGCCTGGGTCTTGCGCGATCGCGTGATGGCCGCAGATCCCGAGGGCACCGGCGGCCTTGCCACCTGGAATGACACGCGCCCGCCCTTTATCGAGGCCGACGCCTTGTCGCGCGCCACATATTTTGGCCGCATCACCGGGGCACCCGTCCATGCTGTGCATAACTCGTCCGGGGAGGCGCTGAACGCGGCGTTGCGGGATCATTTTGACGAAAGCCAGATTTACCGGATTGACCACTATCTGGGCAAAGAAACGGTGCAGAACCTGATGGCGCTGCGCTTTGCCAATTCCCTGTTCGAGCCG
>JAUIML010000202.1 GCA_030432715.1 Acidimicrobiia bacterium
GTATGGCCCCCTCGTCGGGGCGGTAGACCCCGGCGAGGCAGTTCATGAGGGTGGTCTTCCCGGCGCCGTTCTCGCCGAGGACGGCGTGGACCGTTCCGGGGCGAACCGTGAGGTTCGCCCCGGAATTCGCGATCACACCGGGAAAACGTTTCCAGATGCCGTCGAGTTCGACGGCGGGAGTCGTCACCCCGCAGCGGAGCCGACGACGCCCTCGACGAAGTAGTCCATGCCGAGGAGCGCGCCGTCGTCGGGGACCTCGCCGTCGGCGATGACCTCGTTGCCGTCTTGATCGTTGATCGGGCCCGTGAACGGATCCCACGTGCCGGCGATCATCTGATCGGTCAGGTCCTGGATCGTCGCCCGGGTCTCCTCGGAGACGTCGTCGGCCAGGCTCCCGAGTTGAACGATGCCGTCCTCCATGCCACCCCAGTAGGAGCCGCCCGCGTAGGTCCCGGCGGCGACCTGTTCGATCACCGAGGTGTAGTAGGGACCCCAGTCCCAGACGGCCGACGCGAGGTAGGCGGTGGGGGCGAAGGCGCTCATGTCGCTGTTGTACGAGACCCATCGGGCTCCGGCCGCCTCGGCGGCTTCGCCCGCCGCGGTGGAGTCCTGGTGCATGGCGATGACGTCGGCTCCGCCTTCGAGCAGCGCGTTGGCGGTGTCACCCTCCACGGCGGGATCGAACCAGGTGGACGTCCAGTTGACCGTGACGGTGGCGTCCGGGTTCGCGTCGCGCACGCCGAGGGTGAAGGCGTTGATGCCGCGGATGACCTCCGGGATGGGGAAGGCGGCGACGTAGCCGATGTCGCCGGTCGGGCTGGCCGCGCCGGCGGCCAGGCCGGTGAGGTACCGGGCCTGGTAGATCCGACCGAAGTAGTTGCCGAAGTTCGTGTCGTTGGACTTGAACCCCGTGGCGTGTTCGAAGGCCACGTCGGGGAACTCGGCGGCGAGGGCCTCCATCGCGTCCATGTAGCCGAACGAGGTGGTGAAGATGATGTCGGCGCCGTCGGCGATGAAGTCGCGCACGGCCTGGTCGAACTCCGGGCTTCCCTCGGGGATGTTCTCCACCGTCACGGTGGTGGCACCGGTTTGGGCCTCGGCGAACTGACGGCCCTGATCGTGGGCGTAGGTCCAGCCGGCGTCGCCGGGTTCGCCGATGTAGACGAACGCCGCAGTGATGTCGCTCGCGTCGACACCGCTGTCCCCGGTGCCGTCGTCGCCATCGCTGTCGCCGTCGCTGTCGCCATCGCTGTCGCCGTCGCCGGCGGTACCGGAATCACCGGCGTCGTCGGCGGCATCGTCGGTGCTGTCGTCGCCGCACGAGGCGGCGACGAGGGCGAATCCGAGCAGGATGGCGAGGACAACGAGAAGTCGTCGTTTCATGAGTGGTTCCCTCCAAGGTGAATTGTCCCGAAACTTAGGTGATACACCGGGGGTGTCAATTGTTCGGGCCGCGATTTTCGTCCCCCCGAAACACGCAAGGAACGACGAGGAAACCGTAGTGATCGAACGAGTGGCATTCGACGGCCTCGCCGCGGCGCTCGAACTGTCCGACCAGGGGATGATCTCGCTGGTGGGCGGTGGCGGGAAGACCACTGCGCTCTTCGCCCTCGGGCGCCAGCTCCCGGGCACGGTCGTCCTCTCCACCACCACCAAGATGGGCAGCGATCGCACCGGCGGGCTCGTCCCGCTGATGGCGCCCGACCGCCGCGAACTGGCCGCCGCGGTGACCCGCGACCGGGTCGTGTTGTGCTGGAACGGAGTCGATGGACATCGCGCCCTCGGCTTCGCCCCGGACGTCGTGTCGGGCTGGACCGCACTCGCCGACCACGTGGTGGTCGAAGCCGACGGATCGCGACGCATGCCGTTCAAGGCCCCCGCGGCGCACGAACCGGTCGTCCCCCGAGCGACGTCGACCCTGGTCGCGTGCGTCGGGGCTGCCGCACTCGGTCGCCCCATCCGTCAGGTCTGTCATCGCGCCGAACTCGTCGCCGCCATCGCCGGCTGTGGTGTCGACGACGAGCTCGATGCCGAACGACTGGCCCGGGTCCTGCTCGATCCTGCGGGCTCGGGCAAGGGACGCCCCACCGATTCGCGCTTCTTCGTCCTCGTGAACCAGGTGACCGATCACCACCGGCCGGCGCTCGAACGGCTCCACGAGTTGGTGGGCGACGAGGCGACACTGATCCCGGTCGCCCCGTTTCCTCCCGAGGACTCGCCCGAGAGGTAGGCCGGTCAGCCCCGAGGTGGGCGGCGCTCGCGGAAGAAGAACGCTTCGGCGTTGGTGCGCAGGAACTTCTCGAGCACGCCGTCTCGCAGGTCGAGTTGCTCGGCCTCGTCGATGACCCGCTTCATCGGGAGCACGGGGTGGTCGCTGGCGAACATCACCTTGTCCTTCCCCCGCGTGTTCATGAAGTGGACGAACTCGTCGGGGAAGTGCCGCGGCGAATAGGCCGAGGTCATGATCGAGAGGTTGGCGTACTTGATCATCAACCGCATCGCGGTGCCCCACCACGGGTCGGCCCCGTGGGCCATGCAGATGCGCAGCTCGGGAAAGCGGTAGCAGACGCGGTCGAGGTGGATCGGATCCTGGCACTCGCCGGGCACGGGCGGACCGGGAAGTCCGGTGTTGATCGAGAGTGGCATGTCCATCTCGACGCACTTGGCGTAGAGCGGGTAGTAGAGGGCATCGCTCGGCGGGATGTCGATGTCGAACGGCACGACCCGCGCCATCGCAACGGGATATTCGGCCGCCAGGTCCTCCAGGCGCCACAGCTCGCGCATCAGCTTCTGGGGCCGCACGTAGGCGGCCAGCGCGAACCGGTCGGGCCGCTCGGTGACGAACTCGAGGATCCTCGCTTCGGGGTTCTTCACACTGGTCGAGATGACCGCCTTCTCGACGCCCGCCTCGTCCATCTGGGCGAGCGTCTCGTCGATGGTCAGCGACCGGAAGAAGTCATCGCCGCCCTTGAAGTAGTCCTCCTTCACCCGTTGGAGGAATTCGGCGGGGATCCCGTCGCCCATGTTGACGTTGACCCAGAGGTCGATCGCCCGGTGGTCGGTGGAAGGTCGGTTGGTCACGGGATCACTCCGATCGCGTCGGGGAACTGGAGTCCGTCGTCGATGATCCGGGGCGGCTGCGGGACGCCGTCGACGAAACGGATGACACGGACGGTGCCGAGCTCTCGGCCGGGGCCGATGCCCCCGCCGTCTCGCACCACGAGTCCCAGGTCGGCGTACCAGAGGGTTCCGTCGGCGGTCACGCCGAGTCCGTTGGGGCTGCCGGTGGAGAAGGGTTGGGCACCGAACGACTCACCCTCCGGCGGTCGGAGGATCTCGCGCACGAACGACCCGTTGAGGTCGTACTCGTTGATCACGCCGGTGAAGACGGAGGACACGTACCAGCCCTCCGGTGAGCGGACGATGCCGTTGGTGATGCCCAGATCGCCGTCGGCCGGGTCGATCACGAGTTCCTTCTCCACCGGTTGGTCGCACTCGTCGAGGGAGGCGGGGAGGTTGGAGTAGCGGGTGACCCCGACCGTTGGTGGTCGAGCGGAGGCGACCAGCACATCATCACCGTCGATCGCGATCTGTTGTGCCGTCGCGATCGATGTGTCGAGCTTGCAGTGCTCGACGATCTCTCCGGTGTAGCTGGCCGGGTCGCCCGGAACGGGAGGGAAGAACATCATCAGCTGCCCGGTCCCGGGCCCGAGGGCCTGGTTGCCGACGTCGGTCAGGACCACCCGCCCGTCCGGCAGCACGCCGCATCCGAACATCTCGGGCTGGCTCTCGGCCGGCTGGTAGGTGGGGATCAGCTTGCCGACCTGGGTCGCGTCGAGCTCGCCGATGCGGGTGCCCTCGAGGACGAAGATGCCCCATCCCGGTGGGCGCTCGGGCTGGCCGGTGTCCTCTCCGGCGATGAACGTGCGCTCGTCGAGGAAGCAGATCTGCGCATTGATGTCACGACCGTCGACAGGGTCGTCGGCGGCGTTGCGGATGACGACCTGTCGGTTGCCCTCGACGTCGTAGGCCACGAGGTCGTTGCCCTGCCCGGACAGGGCGACCGTGCCGGGCGCCGCATCGCCACCCGGCGCGCTTCTGAGGACGGTCTGCAACGGCGGGACGAACGCGATGGGGTCGACGAGGCGGGAGAAGCCGTCGGCGGTGTCGGGCACGACGTCGATGTCGGCCAGAGCGAGGATGCTGATGCGGCTGTAGGACGCGCCGGGGCGGGGCACCGATCGGCCGGTGCAGGAGAGTTCGTCGTCGAGGATGCAGAGGAAGCCGCCGTTGGGTTCGTCGTCGCGCTCGGAGATCATCACCCCGTAGGCCACGGCGCCCACGTCGGCGGCTTCGCTGCCGGCGCGCAACCATTCGTCCGGGTCGCCGAGGTCGGATGCCGTGATCGTGACCGAGAAGGGCTCGGTGGTCAGCGAGAGCTGCGCTGCGGGTTCGGTGCCCGCCGGCGGGTCCTTGAACGAGAAGGTGAAGGCACAAGCCGACTCGACGCATCGGCTCTCGGACCCCTCGAGCTCGACCGCGGCGTCCTCGGGGGTGTCGGCGACGACGGTCGTGGTCGGCGGCGTTGCCGGCACGGCCGCCGGGTCGACGGAGAAGCGGAACACCCCGCTGCGCTCCGACGGACCCGGTGAGCCCGGCTCGCGGAACCCGGCGACGGCCCAGAGATCGTCGCCGACGGCGGCGATGCCGCCGCTGGCGAGGACGCCGAGTGTCGACGACCAGACGACCTCGCCGGTGTCGGTCGCGAGGGCACGCAGGGTCGTGTCGATCGAGGCGACGAAGGCCAGATCGCCGACGATGGTCGTCGGTGCGTAGCTGGGCCCCACCGCGAGCTGTTGCCAGACGATCTCGCCCGTCGAGGTGTCCATCGCGTGCACACAGGGACAGTCGCCAACCCCGGTCGTGCCGATCACGATTCCGTCGCCGACCGCGCTCGGGCCGATGAACCCGCCGCTGGCGAAGTCGGGACGGATGAAGCCCTCTTCTGTCGCTTCGGTCTCCCAGACCAGTTCGCCGTCGTCCCGGTCGACGGCGTAGTAGTGGGCGTCCTTGCTGCCGAGGCCGACCAGCTCGCGACCGTCCGCGGTGACGAGGAGGTTGGGTGCGCCGGCGAAGTCGGTGTCGCGGTCGTTCTCCTCGTGGGGCTGAAACGACCAGACGGGTGTTCCGGTCTCGGCGTCGAGCGCGACGAGTGCTTCGGAGTAGTCGTTCCATCCGCCGCGGGAGGGCGGGCAGTTCGCAGTGCCGGCGAACACCAGACCGCGGGCGACGTCGACCGTGGGTGAGCCCCACACGCCGCCGCATCCGTTGCGGGCGCCGACTTCCGGGTCGAAGTACCACACGCGGTCGCCGGTGCGGCGGTCGAGGGCGAGCACCCCGGAGTCGAAGGCAGCCCCGTGCGCGTCGAAGCCGACGATCACGAGATCGCCGATGACCAACGGCGATCCGAGAACCTCCCCGAACTCGTCGTCGGTGACGCGGGTCGACCATCGGGCCGTGCCGTCGTCGGGATCGAGCGCGTACACGGTGTCGCCCGAGGCGACGATCACCCGGTCGCCGTCCGGGTCGCGGACATGAGTTGCGCTCGCGGAGATCTGACCGCCGTACTGCTGAGGGTTCACCCGGAGCTGGGTGCGCCAAAGAATCTCTCCGGTCTCGGCATCGATGCTGTAGAAGACGCCGGCCCAGTCGCCCACGTAGAGCCGCCCGTCGACGATGACCGGTGACGCGCTCACGACGTCGTCGGTCTTCGTGAACCAGATCTGTCGGAGCTCGGCGATGTTGGCCGTGGTGATCGATGTGTCGCAGGCACGGAAGGTCCGGGACGGGTCCCGGCCGAACATCGGCCACTGGCACTCGGCCCCGATGGGGCTGAGTTCTGCGTTGCCGTTGGCGCTGCCGTTGGCGTTGCCGGCCGACGGCAACGGATCGTCGCTCGCACAGGCCGCGGCTGCGAGCAGGGCCAGCAGCGCGAGCACGAACGAGCGACGCATCAGGGGGCAACCGCGACCAGTGTCCAATCGAGGACGTCGTGGTCGCCGTCGTCTCGATGGGCGGTGCCCTCGACCTGTACCGCGAACGCCCGGCCCCCGCCGGCCGGGGTCACGTCGAGCAGGGTGTGGCGAAACGACAGCAGGTCGCCTTCGAAGGCCGGGCCGGTGTGGTCGCATCCGTGCCAGCCGACCACGGTCGCCATTCCCGGCAGAACCCGCGAGAGGGAGGCCTGGGCGAGTCCGACCACGTGGCCGCCGTAGACGAGTCGCTGCGGGTAGGGAGACTTCTCGGCGTCGCGATGGATCATGGCGAGATTGTGGGTGAGGCGCACCATGCCGGTGGCGCCGTCGATCACGTCTCGCATCGGATCGGCGATCGCCTCGCCGACCGACCAGGGGGTCGGCTCGCCGAGCGGGGCGAAGTCCCAGTGCGCCGGCACCAGCGCGGCGTAGGACGCGAGGTCGAGGTCGCCGTCGCTGCCCAAATCGTCGCGGTGGCCCGGTGCCTCGGCATGGTCGGCCTGGGGCAGCATCGGGCAGCGCTGGTATTCGACGGCCGGCTCCGCGTCGGCGGTGGTGACGATGTCGACCAGTACCTTGCCCCGACGGTCTCGCCCTTCCTTGTGGGAGCCGTCGGCCAGCGCGGCCACGGTCACCGCGGTGGCGACCGACTCGCCGAGCAGCACGGGCCGGACGAGTCGGACGTCGCGGTAGAAGAGGTTGGCGATGGCCCGTCGGCTGATCGTGGTGCTCTGCCCGATCGAGAGCTGCATGACGAGTCCGGGGCTCGCGAGACGACCCGGGGTGCCGGTCACGGCTTCGTGGACCGCTGCATCGAGGGCCATCGGCAGGCGTTCACCCACCCACGACTGGTACAGCGCCGCCATCCCTTCGTCGATCGTCATCGACGGTTGGCGGGGAAGCTGTTGGCCGACGTGCAACTGGTCGTAGAAGGGACCGTCGAGCGGGATCATCGGGCGAGTGTAGGCACGCGGTCCGATTCCGGCGAGATGAACGGCGTAGGGGCCGATGAGGGCCTAGCGTGGTCGGCGACTGCGGTGAGCGGAGCCGCGACGAGACCCTGGAGGGTGAACATGCGAGTTGGCCGGAAGATGCTTCGATGGGTTGCCGTGTTGGCGGCGGTGGTGCTGCTCGCGGCTGCGTGCGGCGACGACGGCGGCACCGACACCGACTCCGCCCCACCCGACGACTCGGGCTCGAGCGACACGGGCTCGGGCGACACGGATTCGG
>JAUIML010000203.1 GCA_030432715.1 Acidimicrobiia bacterium
AGGTGCGTGAGGTGGTGTTGCCCGACGACCTCGTCGACGTGAAGGTCTGCGCGATCGACACCGACTGGTCAGGGCTCAAGCTGATGGTGCGCAAGGAGCGCCGGGGCCAGGCACTAGCTTCTCGGCGGTGACCGACTTCCCCTCCAACTATCGAACCGGCGACGACGAGGTCGACACCGAGATCACGGCGCTACTGCGGCATGTCGAGCCGGCCGACCATCAGTACGTGTTCGAGTTGATGGTCTCGGCCATCCGCCTGGCCCGCGAGGAGGTCGACCGGGGCGAGTTGAAGATGGTTGCGGCGGCGGTCAAGGAATTCCGCTACTCGTTCAGCGTGTTCGCCCCGTACCAGGGCATCCGCAAGTGCACCGTGTTCGGGAGCGCCCGCACGAAGGCGGGCGATCCCGCCTACACGTGCGCCCACGACTTCGCCGAGGCCATCGCCGCTCGCGACTGGATGGTGATCACCGGAGCAGGGCCGGGGATCATGGAAGCCGGGCACGAGGGCGCCGGCGCGGCCAACAGCTTCGGCGTCAACATCGTGCTGCCCTTCGAGTCCGACGCCAACCGGGTGATCGCCGACGATCCGAAGCTCATCAACTTCAAGTACTTCTTCACCCGCAAGGTGATGTTCATGAAGGAGTCCCATGCCTTCGTGATGTTGCCGGGCGGATTCGGCACGATGGACGAAGCATTCGAACTCCTCACCCTCATCCAGACCGGCAAGTCGAACCCGGCGCCGATCGTGCTGCTCGACCCGCCCGGCGGGACCTACTGGAGCTTCTGGAAGGAGTTCGTCGAGATCGAGCTCCGCGACCAGGGCATGATCGCCGACGACGACCTCTGCCTCGTGCGGGTCACCGATTCCATCGACGAGGCCGTCGAAGAGGTGTGCCACTTCTACCGGACCTACCACTCACTGCGCCATGTCGGTTCCCGACTGGTGCTGCGCCTGCAGCGCGAGGTGGACGACGCCGAGCTCGCGGATCTCAACGCTCGGTTCGGCCACATCCTGGCCAAGGGAGAGATCGAGCGGATCGGCGCCACCGAGGCCGAGATCCGCGACGGCGATCACGTCGATCTGCCCCGGCTGGCCTTCCGCTTCGACAAGCGGAGCTGGGCCGGCGTGCGCCGTCTCATCGACGCGCTCAACGACGCCGGTTAGGCGAACGGGTCGTCGTTGGGTTCGTCGAGGAGGTGGATCGCCTTCTCGACGGCCCGCCGGGCCCGGGTGAGACGCTTCTCGTCGACAGGGAGTTCGGTGCCGCCCGCATCGATCGACTCGCGCAGGCGCTGAATGGCCAGGTCGGCCAGCTCCTCGGCGATCACTTCCAGCCGGCTCTTGATCTCTTCGAACTCTCCTGCCACGGCGGAGACCGTATCGCCTCGTGACGGGGCTACCGTCGCCGGGATGGACGCCGCCGACCTGCACGAATGGGTGACCTTCACCGACGACGACGGCTACAGCTGGCAGTTCGACGTGACCTTCATGATGAGCAACTACGGCTGCATCTACGGTCGCGGGTGTCCCGGCGTGTTCACCGAGCTGGCGCCCGAGTACGAACACGGGTGTTGCACCTACGGCGCCCACTTCGTCGACAAAGCCGACCGGGAAGCGACCGCGGCCCGTGCCGCCGAGCTCGGGCCCGACGAGTGGGAACTGCGCGATCGGGCGGAAGAACTCGGCGGTGCCATCCACAAGAACGACGATGGTGACTGGGTGACCCACACCATCGACGATGCCTGCATCTTCCTGAACCGGCCCGGCTTCGCCAAGGGGGCGGGTTGTGCCTTCCACCAGGCGGCCGAGGCCCGGGGCGAGCGGCCGCTCGACTGGAAACCCCAGGTCTGTTGGCAGGTCCCGTTGCGCTTCGACGAGTGGACCGACGACAACGGCCACACCACCTACATGCTGCGGGAGTGGAAACGCCGCGACTGGGGCGAAGGCGGCGCCGAGTTCGCGTGGTGGTGCACCGACGATCCACTCGCGTTCAACGAGGACCGCCCCGTCTGGCGGTCGCTCCGCGAGGAGATCGTCGAACTGGTGGGCCAGGGCCCCTACGAGAAACTCGTCGACTATCTGGTGCACCGTGAGGCGACCCATCCGGAAGCGCCGGTGTTCCTCCCCCACCCCCAGGTCAGGCGACGCGCCGAGAATCCCGTGGACTGAGGCTCAGATCGACCCCTTGCCGGCCGAAAGGAGCGTCGTGACTGCATTCACCAGCGACGACCTCAACGCGGCAGCCGAAGAGGCGGGGATGATCTTCCCCGCCTACGTCATCGACCAGCTGGTCGCGGCCATCGACTCGGGGAAACACGTGATCCTCACGGGCCCGCCGGGCACGGGCAAGACCACCCTCGCCTACATCGCGTCGGAGGTCGCCCGGAAGGCGATGTTCTGCACCGGCTACCTGCCGACCACCGCCACCACCGAATGGACGACCTTCGAGACGATCGGCGGACTCCAGCCGACCGCGGAGGGCCTGATCTTCCGGCCGGGGCTCTTCGTCGAGGCGATCGAGAGCGGGCGCTGGCTCGTCATCGACGAGCTGAACCGCTCCAACTTCGACCGGGCCTTCGGTCAACTGTTCACCGTGCTCTCGGGTTCGGCCGTGGTGTTGCCCTTCAAGCGCAAGGGTCAACCCCACCCCCTCTCCCTCGTGCCGAGCGGGGTGGAGGCACCCGAGGACACCGACGTGATCCGCGTCTCCGCCAACTGGCGGATCATCGCCACGATGAACGTGTTCGACAAGAACCTCCTCTTCGAGATGTCGTACGCGCTCATGCGCCGGTTCGCGTTCATCGAGGTCGGCACCCCGCCGGAGAGCGCCTACCGCGAGTTGCTCCAGGGCAAGGGTGAGATCGTGCAGCACCTGCTGGCCCTGCGGGCCTTCACGGACCTCGGTCCGGCGGTCTACATCGACGCCGCGAAGTACGCGGCCCGGCGTTCCCGCGACGGCATCACCGACTCGCGGTTGCTCTACGAGGTCTTCTACGCCTACTTCCTGCCCCAGTTCGAGGGCATGGAGGAACGGCGGGCGATGACGCTGTACCGCACCGTCGCCGAGCACCTCGATGCGCCCGAACAGCTCGAAGCACAGCGCACGATCAGCGACATCCTCGGTGTCGAACTCGTGGTGTGAACGCTCCCCGTCGCGACCCTTTCGAGGCCTCCATCGAGGCCACGACCGAGTTGTGGACCCGTCTGGCTCGTCCGTTCGACATGGGTCTCACGGTCGACGCGTTGCTCGGTCTGTCGTCCGACGTCGTCGAACAGCTCGTGGGAGTGCTCGTCGCCACCTGCGAGGAAGCGGAGACGCTGCTGCACGAGATGCCGCGCACCCTGCGCACGTTGAAGACGTCGGTCGGCACCAACCACGAACGGTGTGTCGGTGAGCTCCGGGGTGCGGTGCAGTGGTCGGAGACGCTCGCCGCGCAGGCCTCGAGCCTCGGCAACCGCGACGTCTACATCTGTGCCTCGACCCGGCGGGCCTACGACATCGACGAGAACCAGGTGCTGGTGGGTGCGCTGCAGGCCGTCGCCCAGGCCGGCGCGAGTGTCGACAAGGTCGGCGACGACTCCTACGAGGACGAGGGCCTGCGCCGAGCCCGTCACAACGCCAAGGTGGCCCGCCGCTATCTCGACCATCGCACGCTCGAGGCCATCAGGCTCAAAGGACGGCCGAGCGCTCGCGCGATCAAGCGGACCCGCAGCGGCAAGACGAGCGCGGCCTACCGGCCTGCGCTGGCCATGCTCGAGCGGGCCAACGAGCCGCTCTCGCTCGCCGAGCTGTCGCCCTACTGTGATCGACGGACCCGGGTCCAGCACGGGCTCCTCCTCGCCATCATCGAGGAACTCGAGTCACGCGGGATGCGCGTTCCCGCCTTGCGGGCCGAGGGCGGATCCCTCTTCGCCGGCCCCGTCGAGTTCGTCCATCCCCGGCGGCGGGGCGACCGCAGCCGGGTGCACGGCGTACTGATCGGCAACGTGCTGGTCGACGTGCCCGAGCGGCTCAAGGAGCGCGATCGACGCGTTGCCGAGCGTGAACTCCAGGGCCGGGCCCACGGTCGCCGCGTCGTGCCGATCGTGGAGGTCGACGACATCGTGCGGGCGGTCGATGTGGCGGTCGTGGCCGCGCGGGGCCGCTGAACCTCCCCATCGGTGTGACCGCTCCCCTTCGGGTGTAGGAAGGGGGGCCGTGAAGAAGTACTTCGCCGCAGCGACCCGCGGCCATGATCTCCGACTCCTGGCCGCGTCCGTGGCGACGGGTGCCGTGGTGGCTGTGGTGGTGGCGATCTTCGAAGCGCTCGCCCAACCCGTGATGCTCGAGTGGCTTCTCCACCAGTCGTTGCCGCTGGTCATGGTCGCGCCGATCGTCGGTGTGGGCGCGGCCCACGTGATCCTGCGCACTCTGGGTCGCGGCACCACCGGTTCGACCTCCGACGAGTACATCCGGGTGTTCCACGATCGCCACCCGCGACTCCCGATCGCCGAACTCCCCGGCAAGCTGCTGGCCGGCGTTTCCACCATCGGTATGGGCGGCGCGGTCGGCGTCGAGGGTCCGTCGATCTATGCGGGCTCCAGCCTCGGCCTGTGGATCAACGAGAAGACGAGCGGCGTGCTGCGCCGCGACCAGGCTCGGCTGCTGCTCACCGCCGGAGCGGCGGCCGGTGTCGCAGCCGTCTTCAAGGCGCCGGCCACGGGCGTCATCTTCGCCATGGAGGCGCCCTATCGGGACGACGTCACGCCGCAGGCCCTGCTCCCGTCGCTCCTCGCGGCCGCGACCAGTTACGCCACCTTCGTCTCGCTGGTCGGGACCGAACCGGTCATTCCGTTCTTCGCCGAAGGAAGCGTCCTGCTCGAGGAGGAAGGCGGCATTTCGGTGCTCGGCGTCGATCTGGTCGATCTCCTCGGCGCGCTCCTGCTCGGCATCGCCGCCGGCCTCGGTGGTCGCGGGTTCGCCTGGCTGATCCGGCGGGCGAAGGCCGGCGCCACCTCCGTCGCCCTGCCCCGTCGGCTCCTGGTCGGCGGTGTGTCGCTGGCGGCCCTTGCCCTGGTCGCCGACGTCGCCTTCGACGAACCGTTGACGCTCGGGCCGGGCACCGAGGCGATGGGTTGGGTGGTGGGCGACCGGGGCCTCGGCCTCATCGCGTTGCTCTTCGGTCTCCGTATCGCCGCGACGATGGCCACGACCTTCGCCGGCGGGGTGGGCGGAATGTTCATCCCCCTCGCGGCTCTCGGGGTGATCCTGGGCGAGTTCGTCGGCGCGGCGATCGGCGAGGACGACACGGCGCTCTACCCGATTCTCGGGCTCGCGGCCTTTCTCGGTGCCGGCTATCACGCCCCCATCGCGGCGGTGATGTTCGTGGCCGAGTCGACCGGCGGTGTCGGGTCGTTCGTCGTTCCCGCGCTGGTCGCCGCTGCGGTGAGTCAGGTCGTGGCCGGTCCGTTGTCGATCGCCGACTACCAACGGTCGAAACGACTCGGCCATCTGGAGCGGCGCTTCGAGCTGCCGCTGACGTCGATCCTGTCGACCGACGTGTTCACGGTGCCGCCGGACGCCACGGTCTCGGAGTTCGTCTACGTCCACGTCCTGGGCCGACGCGAGCGCGTCGTCCCCGTCGTCGATGGCGGCATCTTCATCGGCATGGCCCGTCTCGAGGACATCAGCGAGCTCGAACGCGAGGAGTGGGAGGACACGACCATCGGCGAGTGCATGGCCACCGACGTGCCCGCGGGGAGTCCGTCCTGGACGCTCCGGGACGCCGTTGCGGCGATGGACGAGTCACAGACCGACGTGCTCGCGGTCACGGATGGTGACGGGCACTTCATCGGTGTGGTCACCGAGGACGAGATCCTCAAACTCGACGAGATCCTCGACGAGACCGGCGGCTGACTCAGTCGTCGGCTTTCGGGTCGGCGTCGTCGAATTCGTCGGCCCAGGCCAGGTGTTCCGGCTTCAGCTCGTCGTCGTCTTCTTCGTTGAAGCTGTCGAGGAGGGCGTCGAAATCGCCATCGTGTGAGCGCTTCAGCTCACGGGCCTCCTCATAGCGCCGGTGTCGCCCCTTCTTCACCTGATGAGCTCCCATTCGACAACGTCAAGACCCCGATTGTAGCCCCGATCGCGCCGAGCACCCACGTCAGGCCACCGGTCGGCCGGATCGTTCCTCGAGGACGACCGCGCCATCCTCGAAGGCCAGAGCTGCGTCACCGGACACGAGGCGCCGGATGGGTCCCCCGGCCAACTCGGCCCGCCAGCCGGTGGCGAGACGGGCGTCGTCGTCGCCCCGGACGAGGGCTTCCACGTCGGCTCGGGTCGCCAGGAGCGCAGGATCGAGGGACCGGTCCCGCGCCAGTTGGTTGACCCAGGCGGCGACCAGGGCCACGGCGGGTCGGAGGTCCCGGGCGTCGGCCGGACGCCGAGGCGGCCGTGGGGGCCGCCAGTCGGACGCCATGCCGTCGGCGACCGCGGCGAGGATCGCCGGGCCGAGCGCGCCCTTCGCGACCCCCTTGTCGACGCCTCGGACCTTCGCGAGCGACTCGAGGTCGGTGGGTGCAGCCTGCGAAACGCCCACGACCGCGATGTCGGAGAGGACGAACCGGACCGGCTGGTCGATCTCCGCGGCCCGCCGTTCGCGCCAACCGGCGACCGACCGGGCGATCGTGAGCGCTCGTCCCTTGAGGTGACGGGCTTCCTTGATCTTGCGCCATGCCTCGTCGGGATCGCGTGGACCGCGCCACCGCGTCCGCATGATCTCGCACTCGTCCTCGGCCCACCTGACCCGGCCCTGGGACTCCAGCTGCTCATTGAGCCGGTCGTGGATCTCGAGCAGGCGATCCACGTCGGAGGCTGCGTAGTCGAGCTGGGCCTTGCCGAGCGGACGCTCGAGCCAGTCGGTCAGGCGGTTGGACTTGGGCAGTTGCACACCCAGTTCCCGCTCGTGGAGCGAGGCGAGTGACGGCGTGGACATTCCCAGGAAGCCGGCAGCGATCTGGGTGTCGAAGAGGCGCCGCGGCACGGCGCCGGTGGCCAGTTCGAGCACCTCGAGGTCCTGCGAGGCCGCGTGGAGGACGGCGAGGGCGTCGCTGTCCATGACCGCCCGGAGCGGCGCGAGATCGACGGCCAGCGGATCGATGAGCACCAGGTCGCCCGGCCAGGCGATCTGCACCAGGGCGACTTTCGGCCAGTAGGTGCTCTCACGGTGGAACTCGGTGTCGAGGGCGTAGCGCGGCTGTTCGA
>JAUIML010000204.1 GCA_030432715.1 Acidimicrobiia bacterium
CGACTTCCCCGATCCGAAGATCTCCCTGGCCGCGGTCGGTCCGCTGATGACCAAGGTCGCGGGCCGGGTGGCCGACGGCTTCGTCTCCCACTCGTTCCAGACCGCCGACTACCTGCGCGACGTCACGATGCCGGCGCTCGAGCAGGGTCTGGCCGAGCGCGGGCGCGCCCGCGGCGACGTCGAGGTCTCCATCCCCATGTTCGTGGTGAGCGGCACCACCGAGGAGGAGGTCGCCCAGCGCAAGCAGGGGGTGAAGCAGCAGATCGCCTTCTACGGGTCGACTCCCGCCTACAAGGGGGTGCTCGAGCACCACGGCTGGGGCGACGCCCAACCGGAGCTCAACCGCATGTCCAAGGAGGGCAAGTGGGTCGAGATGGCCGACGTGATCGACGACGAGATGCTCTCGTACTTCGCGATCGTCGCCGAACCGTCCGGGGTCGCCGCGCTGGTGCGGGAGCGCTTCGGCGGCCTGGTCGACCGGGTGCAGTTCTCCGCCGAGGGCGACCCCGATGTGTGGGGCCCGGTCGTCGAGGAGATCCGCTCGATCTGACGGTCCGGTCGCGGATCGGTCAACTCAGCTCCCAGACGATCCCGCCGGCCAACTCCACCACGATCTCGGCACCGGCCGGTGCGGTCGCTTCGGGTGGCAGCAGGAGATGCGTCATGTCGATGGAGATCTCTCGCGACGCGTGATCGAAGCCGACCTCCCAGGCCACCGCGCCGGCGAGGGTCGACGGCACCCGTTCGTCGATCACCAGACGCTCGATCTCGACCTCGGCCAGTGCGACCTGCACCTCTCCCACGGTGGAATTGTCGCGGAGGGAGTCGATGGCTTCGGTGCCCGACATCACGGCGATGGCGACGATCACCGCTGTCACCAGTGGCAGTTCCGCCACCCGACCTCTGGCCGCCGCCAGCAGCAGGAGCCCGGCGAGGAGACCGACCGCGGCAGCCGCACCGGGCTCGAACACGCTCTGGCCGAACGGGGCGCCTCCCACTTCGGTGCCCAGCATCATCACGGGCGTTCTCGACGTGGCCCAGTTGTTGCCCGGACCCGCCCAGGCGCCGTAGAGCCCGGCGACGACGACCGACCCCGCGATCACCGATGCGCTCACCCGCCAGGGCAGCCGGGCGAGACCGACCACGCCCAGGGCCACCAGCAGCGGTGCGAGCACCTCGATGTAGCGGCCGTGGAGGTAGGCGTCGGCCCGCCCGACCCCGACGAGGAACCAACCGGAGACGGCGACCGTGCCGGCCACCATGGCTGCGTAGGTGATGGCCGCGCCGCGATGGCGGGCCAACACCAGCAGACCCACCACGGCCAGCCCCGCGGTCGCCAGCACGAGGTAGGCCAGCGTGCCGCCGCCCCGCAGGGCCATCTCCAGGCCGTCATCGAGTCCTCGGCGAGACGCCAGGTCGGCCGCGTCGTAGGTCGCCTCGGCCCCGAACGTCCGGCGGGTGAGGGCGCGCCGGGCGAGTTCCATCACCACCGAGCCGCTCACGACGCCGATCGTCAGCGCGATGACCAGACGAGGCATTGCGGCCCGGATCAGGCACCACGCCGCGGCGGCCACGACCACCAGCGACACGCTGATCATGCGCGGGTGGGTCGCCACCAGCGCGACCGCGACCGCGGCGACCTCGAGTGTGCGGCCGACACCGGGCTCGTCGTGCAGACGCAGCAGCGCCAGCATCGCCAGGGCGACGAGCAGCGGCAGCAGGCGCTCGGTCCACACGATCGTGCCCGTCAACAGGGCGGCGGGAAGCGACGCCCCGATCGCCGCGGCGCCCAGGGCGCGGCCGAGTCCGGCGTCGGTCAGGCGTCGCACCAGGACATACAGCACCGGCACCAGCGCGGCTCCCAGCACGGCATTGACGATCTGGGCGAAGACGATCATCTGCGACTCGTCGAGCCCGACGAGCCACCCCGGTGCGAGGAGCACCGGGTAGAGCACGCCGTAAGGAGGCTGGGCTCCGAGCGGCGCCGCTCCCCCGCCGGCCAGGGTCCGCCCCATCGCCAGATAGGCCAGATCATCGATGGCGAGAAGGGGCCCGGTCATCGACGTTGCGATCCACGCACCGACCACCGCATGGGCCGCGGTGACGGCAGCGATGATCCGGCGGGTGGAGGGCATCGCAGCGACGCTAGGCCGGGGTGGGTTTGGTGGGTGGGAGGCTCCGCGGTGCCTGCTACGATTCCGACCCGAACACTTCGGGGCTATAGCTCAGTTGGTAGAGCGCTTCCATGGCATGGAAGAGGTCAGGGGTTCAATTCCCCTTAGCTCCACAGCCCGGACCAGGGACTTCGTCGCAGCGGCGGAGTCCCTCTGTCGTTTCTGGTGCTCCATCGGGTCTCCCCCACCCGCGGAGTCGCCGCACGCGAAGCCGTCGAGGAGGTCCACTCGGGCAAGAAAACTGGCCCACCACCGGATTTCAGTCGTCGTCGATGACGATGAAGAGCCCGGCGCCGTAGAACCCTCCGGTGATCGAGGTGTTGACCGGGTTCGTGAACTGCACCAGTCCCCATTCGCCGTAGAGCAGAGGTGGCTCGTCCACGGTGTCACCGAGGATCTCGATGGGGACGTTCTGCACGGTCTCACCGGGCGCGAACGTCAATGTCCCGGAGGCGTCGACGTAGTCCGATCCAGGGTGTGCGATCGATGGATTGGTCGGGATGTCGAGGGTGTTCCAGTCGATGCTGACCTCAACGCCGGCGGGAGCCGACAGCGTGACCGGCAGGTTCCAAGTGGTGGAGCCGGAATCGCCTTCGGGGCTCGCCACGAACCCGCCCGGGGTGATCGTGGGCTGCGGGTCGTTGTCGTCGATCACGGCGATTCCCAGGCCGAAGAATCCGCCGACGGTGGCGTTCGTCGGGTTGGAGAACACCAGCCCGAGGACCTCGTTGGCCTCGTGCAGCACGTCGCCGTAGACGATGATCGGCACCGTCTTGGCGGTTTCCCCCGGCGCGAAGGTCACTGTTCCGGAGGCCCCCACGTAGTCGTCAGGGGCCTTGGCGCTCAGGTCAAACGTGGCCCAGTCCACCGAAACGGGCAACGGGCTCGAAGCCGACAACGACACGGGCACGTTGGCGACACGAGCTACGGTGTCGGTCTCCGTGACGTTGACTACGCCCGGCAGGACGACCGGCAAGGGCACCACCGTGTAGGCATGCGTCACCACGGCCGTGTTCCCGGCGTTGTCGGTACCGGTCACGGTGAAGGTCTTGGCACCAGCGGTTGCGGTGTCGATCGGCGATCCGGCGGGCGCGTCGCCGACGCACGACGCCATCCCCGTTTCGCCGTCGGTGCAGACGTAGTCGGCGAGCACCACGTCCCCCTCAGCGAACACCGCGGCATCGGCCGGCGAGAACACGCTGACTTCCGGCGGAGTGTTGTCAGCCCACTCGAAGGCACCCATGTCGACAGCGACACCTTGGATGCGATCCTCGAGGTCGAGGTCGGGCGTCGGCTCAGTGGTGTCGCCGTCCTCATCCACGTCGTACACGTCAGCAGGCACCGCCGAATCGTCACCCGCATCAATGGCGGGCGACCCGACCTGGAGCCGGTAATCGCCGCCGCCGACGAACAACGGATCGGCATCGATATTGCCGACTCCACCACCGGTCCAACCCTGCACGTCCGAGTTGTCGACCGAGATCGCCGAACCATCGAGGCCGACGATGCCCTGCGTCGGCGTGTTGCCCCACACGATCGAGTTGGCGATGTCGCCGCCCGGCATCGAGATTCCACCGCCCGCAGAGGCCTGGTTGTTCGTGATCACCGAGTTGACGATCTCGACGCCGCCGATTGCGTTCAACAGACCGCCGCCGTCACCGGCCGCGACGTTGTCAGCGATCACCGAATTCGTGATGTAGGTGCCCCCGAACAACAACGAGAGCCCTCCGCCACCGCCCTGCGCGGAGTTGTTCGTCACGCTCGAGTTCGTGATCCGAAGCGTCGAGGTGAACTGGGAGAGCCCACCACCGTCGCCGGTCGTCGAGTTGCCCGTGATCTCGGAGTTCTCGATGAGTGTGCCCGACTGGTGGCCCTCCATGCCGCCGCCCCCGTTGCCCGAGACCACGGAGTTGCTCATGTAGATGTTGCCCTGGCTGCTGTAGGTCCCCACACCCGCGTTGTCGATGATCTGCACCTGCTCCAGATCGATGTTGCCATCAACAACGCTGAGGCCGACACCGTTGTCACGAATCGTGGTGCGCTCGATCAGACTTCCCCGCGGGCCCCCAACGGTTCTCGAGTACACCCCGCTTCCCGTGTTGCGCGAGATCATCGAATCAACAACGGACACGATGCTGCCGTCATTGATCCACACCCCCTGACCCTGGTTGTCGTCGACGACAACGTTCCGCATCGTCGCCTCGGACCGGCTTTGCAGGCTGAGGCCCCCACCGCCGCCACCGCCCGTTACCGTGAACCCTTCGAACACCCCGGTTGCCACCCGAGGTGGAACGACAACAACCCAACCGCTGTTGTCACCAGTGTTCACAAAGCCCGGCTGATCATCGCCGGCCAGGTCGCCCGACAGGACCGTCTCGTACAAGGCCGGGTCCGGACCAGCCACACCACCGGCCGCATACCCGCCGATCAGATCCACACCATCGACAAGAGCAAACGGCACCGTGCTGTCCGAAGGGTGCGGCGTGTAGATGCCCTGTGCGACGAGGATGTCATCGCCAGGATCGGCGACCGCGAGGGCGTCCTGGAGGCCGGTGAAGGCATCAGCCCACGAGGAGCCATCGTCGCCACCCACAGCCGATACGTCGACATAGATCGTGGCTCCGGCCGCACCGGCGGGTGAAGCGAGCCTCAACACCGCTGCCACCATCGCAATCGCCGTCAACATCGGCAGCCCTGTCCGTCGACTCATCCCCTGCATGACCGCCCCTTGAATCTCGCCCGGCAACACGCTGATCGTGTCGTCGCCCCGCAACGTAGGGCATTTGGCCACGATGGGTGATACCTGGTGCATGGAGCAGTCGGCCCATCGGCGGACGGGGTGCGGATTCACGACGGAAGAAGGTCAGGGGTTCACCTTCCCTCGCTCCAGAGACCGAGAACGCAGGTCGGGCGAAAGCCCGGTCTGGGCTTCGTGGTTCTCGGCACGGACACGCTCACGACGCGCAACACCAAGACCGATGGGTATCGATGAGCGTCGCTGAGCCACGCGCCGAGATCTTGATCGACCACCACCATCACCGCGCCATGGCCCGGACAATCCTCCCGATGCGATTCGCCGTCGGGGGTGCGGTCGCGTCACTGGTGATCGACGCACTCGACGGCACCCTCATGCTTCGCACGCTCGCCCTCGCCGTGTACCTCCCCGGCGTCCTCGCCGCGACCCGCGTTGTCATGGTCAGGACGAACGATCGCGCGGCGCCACTCCCCACTCCGTCAACCATCGTCGTCGGACCCGACGCGCTAGAGATCATCGAACCTCATCAGCGCTACCGCCAGGACTGGGCATCGCAGGGAAGCTGGGACGAGGCCGGCGGGTTCCTGATCATGAAGTCTGCCGGGCTACGGCGCATGATCCCCACCAACGAGATCGACGCTCGAACCGCTGCAGCGATACGCGACCGTCTCGCTGCGGCAGGCGTGCAGCGGCGCCGGGCCGCAAGCTGGACTCCGGAGATCACAGGAGGCGCCATGGTGGCACTCGCCCTCCTCACAGCCCTCTAGCGGTCAGCCCGCTTCTGGCGTGCGGAGGGGTTCCCACTCGAGCCGGGGGCGGTCGCCCCACAGCTTCTCGAGCTGGTAGAAGTCGCGCTGTTCCTGGTGGAAGACGTGGACGACGAAGGCGCCGTAGTCCATCAGCACCCACTCGCGAGCTTCCTTGCCTTCGACCCGCAGGGGCTTGGGGCCACCTGCGGCACTGACGCGTTCCTCGATCCCGTCGACGATCGCGTGGACCTGCCGGGGGTTCGAGCCGCTGGCGATCACGAAGTAGTCGGACACGGCGAAGACCTCGCCGATGTCGATGATCACGACATCGGCTGCCTTCTTGTCGTCTGCTGCGGCGGCCGCGAGGGTGACCCACTGCTGGATCTCGTCGGTCGAACTACTCACGCACTCTCGCTAACAGGTCGTCGGAATCAGCCCCCACGGTAACGGTGAGCTGTGCCGGTTGGTCGAGATCTTCCTCGAACCGCACCGGGATCCCGAGCGAGTCACCGAGCGCCTGCGCCCGGTCCTCATCGAGGATGTCGTGATAGGCGACCGACGTCTCCACCACGTCGAACGTCAGCGCATTGCCGATCACGACGATCTCGGCTCCCGCCGCGACCACCGCGGGAAGGTACGCGTTGCGGGTGTCGGCGTCGCCGGTGCCGTCGAGGAGCTGCACCGTCGGCCACACCCCCGGGGTGTAGCCGATCGGCACCGGCACCATCTCCCGACCCTTCTCGACCGGCCAGTCCTCGTTGCCGGGGGCGAGGGCGTAGAACGGGCGGTCGGGGTCGAAGTCCACGGCGTTGGCGGGCGCCAGCTCGAGACTCGCCGTACCGGTTCCGAGGGCCCGGAGGTAGGGCGGCAACCCTTCGGCGAACGGCAGGGTCGCCGCGAAGAGGTCATCGGCCTCGCCGACGCGCGCCAGCCAGGCCCCCCAGATGGCCAACTGGCGGGTGAACCGACCCGCGTCTCGCTCCGACGGGTTTCGCCAGCCGAAGATCTCGGCGAGCTCGACCCCGCTGAACTGGGCGAAGCCCGACCCGTAGACCACTTCCTCGACCCCGTCGGCATCGGCCCGCACGAGATCGTCGGTCAGGAAGTACGGAATGGGCTCCACGAGGGCGAGGAAGGTCGCGAGCCGCTCCTCGCTCATGATCGTCGGCTCCTTCTCGGTGAAGCCGAACCCGAGATACTCACCGAGGACCGCTTCGAGCGCATCGCCGCCACCGCGCTCGTACTCCGGTCCGAGGATCACTCCCCCGTCGGCGACTTCGACGAGCATGTCGGGTGAGAACACGACGAGGTTGCCGCCGTCGTCGAGCGATGTCCGGGCGAGGACGGTGACGCCGGTGAGCCGGTCGGCCGCGTCGACATGGGCGACCAACAGGGTCGGCGTGGGCGTGGCGAACGCGAGG